>JAGWGN010000029.1 GCA_028867335.1 Microcaldota archaeon
ATAGAGCCAATGGCTCTTATCTCCGAATAATTTCTCTAGGTAATATGACTATTTAAATATTTATAACTACAGGCGGATTTTGTAAAAGATATACTTCATTCACCGCGGATACATTGTAGAATTTTGTAAAATTACCTTCCTTATATCCATAACTTTCATGTATATGTCCAAATATATTATATTTTGGTTTATTTTTTGTAATATATGAGTTGAGTAATCTATCTCCTACATTTTCATCTGATATGGTATTGTCAAGTATTCCTGAAGGCGGAGTATGAGTTAAAAGAATATCAAGATTTTCAGGCATTTTATCCCATATTGGAAAACGATCAACTTCCCTATTATATGCAAAAGCCCAAAATGATAATGTACTTGTCATTGGACTACCCCAAATATTTATTCCATCAACTTCGCAACCGCTATTTTCTAGGTAAGTGGCATTAGTCAATATTTTTCGTGCTACATCCTTATTTTTATTTTCAAAACATCTATCATGGTTCCCTGCAATCATTATTTTATGCTTATGCGGTAACTGTCCTAACCATTCATTAAAATCTGTTAAAACTTTTAATTCGCCTAGCATTGAAAAATCTCCTGCATATAAGAAAATATCTCCATCGGGGATTTCTAAGCCTCTATGCAACCCATGAGTATCACTAGTACAAACTACTCTAGTCATAACATACATTTATATATTGGAAAATATAAGTCTATCTATGGATCCTCATTCTCAGCACTTATCAGAATATAGAGCATACCTTTCTGATTTACAGGCTAAGAAAATTCCAAATATTACAGAGTCACAGCGACTATTTCGCATAGAATCTGTAGAAAATGCTATAAAACTTGTAGAATCTGCAATGAATATAGCATAATCATTTTCTTTATATAGTCGTTTTATTTATATAGCTTAGCGGTACGATATGATATATGTCACAGAGTCAGATAGATGTACAGATACCCTTTGGAATAAATTTTGGGTTCAAACAGGAGCACCAAACGATAATACAAGAGGGACAATCACTTATTATCAAGATTTGGTCATGGCGTCACCTTGGCTTTATACAAAAATCTATTGCTCTCAAAGATGGCAAGATAACAGTAGAGGTGCTCAATAAATGATGCGTGTTATTGAACCTTCCGCGGAAATTTTAATTTTACAAGATCATAGTCATTATCAAGTAGATGTCAGTAAACTTGAAAATGGTACTGCTATTACATGTCCACTAGATAAAACTATGAAGATAGGCATAGACGAAAATGGTCATATATGTCTAGTAAAGAAATCTTGGTTTAAGCCATTCTAAAGTCTTTGTGTGATCTATATGTTATGATTTATTGTACATTTTTCTCCAATATGTTTACTATTATTACATCCATAACACATAATTTGAAATTTTTTGCGATATTCTAAGTCATTATTTATTTTATAATATAATTGATAAGAGTGATCTCTCATGTTTCCTTTTAATGGCATAATATGATCAAATGTAAGTATCCACCATTGAGTCAATCCACAACAAACACATTTACCACCCATTTCGTTAATTAATTTACGTTTATTAAAAATAAAATGGTCTTTATTTCTATTATTTTCTTTTATTTTTCTATTATTTTTACATTTTTTACATATATTACCGCATATAACCATTTTATTATATTTTTTCAAGTATATCTGATCAAAATTATTTTCATCTAATAATTGCTTACAAGTTCTACATTTTTTCATGTGTGTACTCACCTGCGGGATATGTGTTGCCACATAATGTCGGTATAGTTTATAATAAAAAGTTTTTGTATAGTATTCATTTGATTTATCTATGACTACCTTATATATAAACCTTATACCGATACTCTAATAATTTTGTTCTCCCGCAGGTGAGTACACACAAAAAGTTCTGTTTTGTTATATCGATCAATACTAATAGAAACGCTTTTATGTAAGATTACCTTAATTAAAGTAATTGAATCCTCAATTGAAATTATTAAGAGATAAAATCTCCGCAGAATTTGCAGATAGTCAACCAGATTTAACAACTGGTATTAAAATAGGAGAACTATCTAGCAAGGATAAATCAAGAGCATTATTTAATGCATGTAGAACTATAATATTTGCAAAACAGATTAACGATGGAATGGCTCAGATGTTGAAGATGCAGAACGCTCCCGTAGACGGTCAATAAATGCAAATTTAGTAGGTTTTCTTTTATATGGTTCTATGCCTTGCCCAAATGTTTTAATTATATAACGCCTTCCAAGATCATCTCTTTTCCCCATATACATTTGAATTGCATAACTAAATTCGCATTCAAACTCGCTAATTACAAAATCCTCATCATCCACAATTAAAACGAGTCCTTGTTTATAACTCATATAAAGATATAAATACTGGTACCTATATTAGTATTACGTGGATTTACGAAAGATTAAGGGCGTTGGAGAGGTTGCAGCTAGTAAATTAGAAAAATATGGTATTATTGATGTTGATCAATTAATGACAAAATCACCTTATGAGATTAGTCAATTAACGGGTATAGATTCTGAAGCTGCCGCCGATTTATTCTTTAGAGCAAGAGAAGCACTTAAGAAAGATAATCAGATAAGCGAATTATGGGAAATGGCAACGGCTATAGAAAAACAAAGATTAGATGCAAAGAAGTTTACTACAGGTGCAGAAGCAATAGATAATATGCTTTTGGGTGGAATAGAAACAGATGCAATTACTGAAGTTTATGGAGAATTTGGAGCAGGTAAGTCACAACTTAGTCACACATTTGCAGTTTCAGTACAATTACCAGAAGATAAGAAAGGTTTATCTAAGGACGGAGAAGATGTAAGAGTAGCATGGATAGATACTGAAAATACATTTAGACCAGAAAGAATTAGAGCCATTGCTATAAGATTTGGTCTTGATCCAGATAAAGTTATGTCTAATATAAAAGTCGCTAGGGTACATAATACCGTAGAACAAATGGATGCATTAGAACAGATTGAAAAAGTTATAAAATCAGAAAATATAAAATTGATAGTTGTAGATAGTGCAATAGGTTTATTCCGTGGAGAATATATTGGTAGAGGTAATTTATCCAATAGACAAGGAGCAATATCACGATTTGTACATCTAGGCGAAAAAATTGCAATGGCATATCACTTAGCAGTTATATATACTAATCAAGTTCAATCTGATCCAAGTCAAATGTTTGGTGATCCAACAAAATCAGTAGGTGGAAGAGTAGTAGAACATACATCAACTTATCGTATTTATCTTAAGAAATCAGGCAAGTTTAGAGTAGCAGTAATGAAAGATAGTCCTCATCATCCAGATGGCGAATGCGTATATGGTGTAACTGAGGGCGGAGTCGTAGATAAAGTACTCAAGGAAGCAGAAATTAAAGAAGCAGAGAAAGTTAAGAAAGCTGCAAAGAAAGACATAGAAGAAGAAGTAGAACTCTAATAGAAAGATTTATATATGGTATATAAGTACTTTATGGTATGTGTAATCATGAATATAACCTAAAATGGAATGCTAAAGCAATAGTGCATGAATGCTCTAATTGCGAAGAAGAATTTATCGTTCCAAAAGATAAAACCCAATAGATAATCTTATATATAACAGAAAAGTTAATATATCATGGGATTTTTTGACAACGTTAAAAAAATTGGAGATATACAGGTAGTCCGTAAAAAAGATTTTATGGAAACTATCGGTAATTACCAAGGAATTCTAAGAACGTATGATCAAGAATACGCCGACATGAATGCTAGACCTTCTTTATCCGTCCCTTATTTAGATACCGCCACAGGAGTTAAGGTTCCACTTTGGGCTCTCTCACCTGTTAGACTTTATCAAATGGCGGATGATATAGGTGATCTTCGTGTCATAATGGAAACCATACTCCGTGAAATGTTCAAAAACGGAGCAAAAGTAAAACCAGTTTTTAAATATAAATGTCTTGAATGTCTTAAAGAATTTGATGAAAAA
>JAGWGN010000002.1 GCA_028867335.1 Microcaldota archaeon
CGGTGCCGCTTGCAAACGCCTTGAAAAGCCTTCTCCTCAGCGAGTCGCCGACCCTCCTGTACTGCGAGCGCACCCTCTCCCTTGTGCTTGAGGCCATCCTCTCGTAGCAGAGAGTGCACATCACCCTTCGCGCAACCTCGCCGCTTGAAACGTATCTGTCCTGCTCCTGTATCATCTGGGGCGGAACGACCTTGACCTCATCGCGTGCGAGCACCCTGTTGCAGTGCATGCAGCTGGTCTCTATCATTTTCCTGAGGTCCTTCTCTTCTGCTTCGCTCACCGTGCATTTTATCCCGTCGGAGGCAGAGATCTTCATGTTGAATTCGACCGGCAGCTCCTCGCCCAGTATCCCCGCTCTCATTTCGTTTATTCCCATTTGCCCCCACCACTTTTGCGGACCTTTTCCGCAAACCTTCCCTGAACCTTGCTTTAGACCTGTTAGGTCTCCCCCTCTTCCCCTGCAAACATAAATATAGATGAACTCATATTTAATGCTTATGTCCAACTCACGACAAAATGCACAAAAATCTCGCATAACTTTCAAATCTATGGGGTAAAAACATGCTAAACGTGCTCTCAATCGGTGGAAACGCTCTCAATAATTCCAAGAATTTGGATAGTCTCCTCGAAGCGATAGCGTTTCTCGCAAAAAAGGGAAATCTGCTCATAGTGCACGGAAATGGGCCCCAGGTCGGCAGGCTATCCGATCTGGAGGGCACAAACCTCGGGATACTGACCGCCCAGACCGAGGCCGAGATGGGCCTCTTCCTTGGGCAGGAGATCTCAAAGCGAATCCCAAAGGCAAAGGCTGAGGTGGTTCTCACCAGGGTGCTAGTTGATCGGGCAGATCCGGCCTTCAAGGAACCAAGCAAGCCGATCGGCAGATTCTACAGCAGGGCGCAGGCTGCACGTCTTGCCGGAAGGTTCACGCTCAAGCGATTGGTGCACGGCTATAGGCGCGTTGTCGCCTCCCCAAGGCCAAAGAGGATACTAAACCTCTCCGCGATAGAGGATTTGCTCGGGCGCGGATACATCGTCATCGCGGGCGGCGGAGGCGGGATACCGATTGCCTATCGCAAAAAGTGGTACGAGTTCGCAGATGCGGTGATCGACAAGGACTACACCTCCGCGCTGCTTGCGATCAAGCTGGGCGCAAAGAGCCTATTTATACTTACAAACATTGACGGCGCCTACATAAACTTCGGCAAGAGGGGCGCAGCAAGGCTCGAGCGCGCAAAGCCCAAGGAGCTGCTGAAATATCTGGCCGCTGGCGAGTTCGAGCAGGGCAGCATGGGACCGAAGGTGGAGGCGTGCGCAGATTTCGTTCGCGCAACCGGAGGGGTCGCCGCAATAGGGAGCCTAAGGGATGCGAGAGTGGTCGTGGCCCTAAAGGGCTGCACGCTGATCAGCCCTTAGAGGCAAGCTTCACCGCCCTTATTACCTCCCGAATGTCCGCATCCGTTTTAATCGCGTCACTGTCAAAGTGCGTCTCGCTAACGCTGTGCCTCTTCGCAAGATTCTCGATCACCAGCCTCTTCGACACCGAGCCGATGCCCAGCTGCCTTGTTATCTTCGGGACCGAGTAGTAAAACGGAATGTCAAGCTCCGCATCTATCCTCTCAAGCAGGCTTGCCATCGATCTCTCCATCCCCTCCGGGCGAGCTGCTGCGGCCATCCTTGCCGTCACCTTCTTGTCGTGTATGCTCCCGAGCCAGAGGGATCCGAATTGCTGCATCTGCGCGCCGCAGTTATCGCAGATGACCATTGCCTTCGGCGCTAGCCCTTTCAAGTAGGCAAACGATCTGCATCTGCCGCACGACGCAGCGAACCCGGTCTCCTTTACGCTATCCACCGCCTCCCTTGCTCCGTGGCGCAGCACAAGAAACACCCTCATGTAGTGCAGATTGGAGATCGCCATCTTCACGTCAAGCCCGAAGTTGAACTGCGCAGCAAGCCTTGCGATGAATCCTATGAGTATCCGGATTCCCGCCTCGTGGCAGAGCTCGTTGTGCATCGGCATTGCTCCATAGTTCTTGCAGCACGCAAGCGGCGTCGCCCCGCAAAGAACCGCAGTGTCGGTTCCGGTCACCATCAGAACCGTCCCGTCCTTTGCGACCTTGAGCAGATCGTAGACGTAAGGGGCCGCCGTGCCGAAGGGGTCAAGGTCAATCACCTCAAAATGATCCTCTGTGGTGTTGCAGAACTGCTGTATGCTTCTGTCGAGCGCGATCGCCTTCTTGATCCTGTTCCTCTTTACGTTCGCCTTGGTGTTTAGGTAGGCCTTTTTGTTTATGTCAAGAAACGTGACTCTTCCCGCACCTGCCTCCAGTTTGTACCTTATCCCCCTCACCCCGGTTGCCGAGGTTGTGTCTAGCAGGGAGTAGTTCTTTAGCCCCATCGAGTTTAGGAAGAGGACCGAGAGGTCCCTGAGCCCTGTCATCTTCGTGTTGTAGAATATGCCCTTCTTCACTTCGATTGAGGCCCTGCCTTCCTTAATGATCTGCATATGCTCACTCGATTAAGCCCTTTATCTTGAGGATTGAGTCCAAAAGCCCGTGAGCATATGCGATTGAGCAAAAGGAGGTGTATAGGTCCCCCTTCTCGAGCCATGCCTTGCAGTCGCTCGCATACATTCTCGAGAGCTCAACGATCTCCGCCTGCTTCTCGTCAAGGTTTGCGCCGTCGATTTTCTTGATGCTGTCATTGAACTTCGTTATGTCAAGCTCTATTCTCTCTTTGACTTCCATGAAACCACAAGCAATTATATATGTTAGAATCTGTATTTAACCATTAGGTGCATGCATGTCCGAGGAGCAGGGGATTAGCGCGGAGACGATGAGCTTTGTCAAGACGATCGACAAGCAGATCGGCGAGAAGTATCTGCTTGGCCTTCAGGACGTCATAACCGACCCTGACGTGGTGGCCAAAAAGCCCAACGCCAAGGAGATACTCGCCGGGATGAAGGCTGATACGAATGCGTATTTCGATTCGCTGCTAAAGAACCTCGAGGACGAGTCGAAGCGGTTTAACGCCGAGCTAGAGGGGGTAAGCGCGCTCTACAAGCAGATCAGCGAGCACATACAGGCAAAGGCGCAGAGCGCAAATGTCCCTGTGATAAAGCCCGTGTCTGTCGAGAGGGAGATCTCCAAGGAGGAAACCATTGTCGTATCAACGGATGACACGGCAATCGAGCTTCTTCTTGCAAGGCTGATTGGCGCCTCAACGTACATCGCCGACCTGTCAACCTCCTACAAGACCTACACAATCGGCTCATGGCTCTTCTCGGGAAGCAAGAACTACAACCTCTCGCTGAATCCGCCGAGCAGCGTGATACTAAACATCGAGGCAAGCCGCGACGAGATAAACTTCAGGATCGACGGCATAGCCGCAAGATTCTGATCGCATGAAGAACCTGATTGTGATAACAGGCACCCCCGGAGTGGGTAAGACCACGCTCTGCGCGCAGCTGAAGAAAAAAATCCCTGGCAGCGCGCTCTACAACGCAACGGACCTGGTCAACGAGTTCAAGCTGTATTCGGGCAAGGATAAGTTCGGGGCAAAGATAGTGAAAATGAAGATGCTGGAGCGGAAAATAAACCAGATAATCAAAAAGGAGGACTCAAAGACAATAATCTTCGAGGGCCATGTGCTTGCTGACCTAAAGATCAAGGGCGCAAAGGCGGTAGTGCTGCGCGAGCACCTAAACACTATAAAATCCCGGCTGCTAGAGCGCGGATACCCTACCGAAAAGATAAGGGAGAACATAGTGAGCGAGGCGCTCGATTACTGCGGCGCATCCTGCTATGACAACTACCCAAATACCTATGAGATAATGAATGGAAAGTCTGCGCAAAACAAGATCATCTCGATAATCAAGGGGGACTGCAGCCAAAAATCCCCGGCGATAAATCTTCTCGAAGAGCTGGTAGATATAATAAAGAAGGATAGAAAGTTTGCGATCTGATCAGACGCGCATCTTTCCATGGATCTCAAAATATGCGGTCTCAGCGTATTCTCTTGGAATCTTGTTGACAAACAGCTTTCCGCCCTTAAATGAGATGTCCTTTCTCTTCCCTATCACCTTTCCGCTCGCAACATCCTTTAGAAGCGCCCCAATCGTGGGATACTTGTTCGAGTCGATGGCGTTAATCCTGTCCTGCTCGACCGTTATCGCAAGCGCGTGCTTGTGAGAATTTAGGAACCCCTCAACGCTCTTTGTCCCGTAGAAGACGCTCGGCCCCTGGAACACCCTGGTCGGCAGGCTTTCCCTTGGCGCAAGATAGGCGATGAACCCTTTTTTCCTCTCTATCCAGACGTGCCCAAGGTATGTGCGGAACCCGAACTTCTTGATCTGTGTGTCTATTATCTCCGACGCCTTTCTGAGCTGAGGCCAGACTATGTCCTCGCTCTTGTCAGGCACGCTAATCACCATCAGGTACAGATCCAATCCTGAGCTTTTCACAATCGATTCTATCCTCTTGCTGATTTGCGAGGAAGAGAATCCCTCCCCGTAAAAGATCTTTATGTCCGGGTTCTGAAGGAACTTGTTTGCGATAAAAGCGAACCTCGCAAGCGACTCCTTAGAGACCCCTGCTGCAACGTTTCTGTTGCTGTCCACTGGATCTATGACAACAAAATCTGATCCGAACTTCTCGAAGGTCTGTTTGTCTGCCTTTGCCGCCTTGTCTTTTGGGCTTATGCAAAGCGGCATCTTGAAGTTGACGGCGCTTTCAAGCAAATTGTTGAAGGACCCGAAGTTGTAGATGAGCAGCTCGCAGAGGTATCCCGAGAATCCCTGGACCTTGACCTCCGCCCCATAGATTCCGTGCCCCTTGAGAAGGTACTTTAGCAGCCTTACATCATCCCGCATCTTGTCCGTGAAGTGCTTGTTGATGAACTTGGTGTGGAGCGGCGTCCTGTCAACCGCAGTCGCAAGCTCCTCGATGTTGTCTATCTTGTAGGCCGGAACAACGTCGATCTTCATGTCTATCTTATCCAGGTGCAGCCTTGCGTATGGATGCTGCGCGTACTTTAGCTCGAATCTCTCACCGCTTTTCTTATCCACCATTCTCTTCGCGTACTCGATCCCCATCTTCTCGAGGTTTTTGTGCGAGACCTTCTTGTCAAATAGCATGAATATGTCGATATCATGGTCTCCCTTGAGGTTCGTGCTCCTTGCAATCGACCCCGCAACCACAAGGGTCACGCCCTTCGGCACTATTTTTTTGAGCCTTGCCATTGTCCTGTTGGCGTTTGCGATTGTACTTTCAACCTCCAGCTTGCTCGGCCTTATGTCCCCTAAAACCCGTGAGTAGATTTTCTGTGCGGCTGCGGCCTTCCTCTGTTCCATACAAAACAGTATGGACTCAATAATCTTAAATATCGAACGCCACAGTTTCAGCGGCGCAGCAAATCTTTCCGAACGAATAGATAATCACGAATATAAACCCGAAGGCGGGTTTATCTGTGGCGTTTAAATGAAAGATGTTACCGCAGAGTATATCCCGAAGTACAAGGAGAAGCTAGAGAAAGAGAAGCTTACCTATTTTAGCTATGGGGAGGAGCGCCATGTCCCAAATTGGACTGTAAAGGCATTCTTGAATCTTATGAGGGTGTACGAGGCAAGCGACGTCAAGGACGTTACTGACAACTACGATCTCCTAAGAAAAAAGAGGATGATCCCAATCCAATTCGTCGGGTTTGCAGCAAGTATAGCCCTAAGGAATCTAACAAACCCAATCGCGATGCATGCGATGGAGGAGGACGAAAAGAACCTGCCTGAGTTCAATGAGCTCCTAGGCGATTCCAGATTCAGTCCAAGGACCTCCGCATACAACACCGGAACCCTCTACGGGGTGTACCTGAGGAACTTCGAGCCGATAAGGGGAAAGGTCTATAGGGGATACAACTTCGACATACTTGACAACAAGGGTGCAAAGATAAGGGGGATCTACGTTTACGAGCTCTCAACCAGTCTTGCATTCCAGGGAACAAATAAGAGGGGGGAAAATGACGAAAGAGAGCAGATGACAGAGGCGCTTCAAGCCGATGATAACGCGACGTTCTCGATTTCCTTCAGCGCTCTCGACCCAAAGCGCATGGTCGCGATTAAAGGAGGCCTCAGGGATCGAGACAACATGCCCATAAAGGTGCCAAGGGGAAAGGTGCTGCATGTGGATGACATCTCACGAGATGGGGGAGGCAAGGAGCTTGACCCGATAATTCCGCTGGTCAGGCGCTAGGCGAAATTCAATAATCTTAAATAGCGGATAGCACAAATAGATTAGCACGGGCTCTTGGCTCAGTAGTAGAGCGTTCCGTTCGCAACGGAAAGGTCGCGGGTGCGATTCCCGCAGAGTCCACCATTTCAAATCCAAGCAAATTTTCTTACTTTAAGATTAGTCGCTTGTAGATTACCGCGGCAACTATTGCCCCGACTATCGGGCCTATCAGGTAGACGTACCAGTTTGCGAAGAATCCTGATGCAAGCGCAGGGCCAAACCACCTTGCCGGGTTCATTGCAGCACCTGTGAATGGGCCTCCTGCCAGAACGTCTATGAACACCGCAAGCCCGATTCCAAACCCTGCAACTCTAGGCGCCCGCTTGTCAATCGCCGTGCCCATTATCGTGAAGACCAGTATGAACGTCATTATCGCCTCAAAGGCTATTCCCTGTATTACGCTGATTCCGGATCCAAGCGCAGGCACTCCGTAGTTAACCGCGATTCCCGAAGCCGCCGGATAGACCGCAAGAAGAAGTATCCCCGCAACCACGGCTCCGATTAGCTGGAAGATTATGTACACGGCAGCTTCCTTTGCCCTTATTGCTCCATTGACCCATCTCGCAATCGTCACCGCAGGGTTGATGTGCCCTCCGGAGATGTTCATCGAAAATGTCACGGCCAGCGCAAGCGCTATTCCGTTCGCAAATGCAATCACAAGAAGGCTTGCGCCACCTAGCCCCGCAAACTGCGATGCGACCACCGCCCCAGCGCCTATGAAGACGAGGAAGAATACCCCAACAGCCTCAACAAGCGCCCTCTGTCCGAGAGTTGCAATCTTTGCCATAAACATACCCAAGAATCATTACAGTTTCATTCTTTTAAATGACCACGTCCCTATTGCAATCATCACAAGAGCAAAACCTATCAGCACCGCAAAGTCAAGGGGCAGGCCGAATGCGCTTACCCCAAGTATCACCGTCCTTAGTGCGTCCACCGCATAGGAGACCGGGTTTATCACCACAAAGCCGTAGAGCCAGCTCGGCAGGTTCTTTACAGGGAAGAGCCCTCCGCTTAAAAAGAAGAGTGGGAAGATTACGAAGCTCGAAACGAGTCCGAACCCCTCAAGGCTATCCATCATCGAGCCAAATATCAACCCCAGGCTTACTATCGAAACCATGAGCAGCGCGACTATCGCAAGCGTCATTATTGCCGAGTATATCGTGAAGTTTATACCGAAAAGCAGCGCGCCTAGCATCATCAGTATTATGATCTCTATCGTCCCGTCAGTCGCCCCTCCAAGCACCTTGCCGAAAAATATCGTCGTCCTAGAGAGCGGCGCGACCAGGACCTCCTTGAGAAAGTCAACCCGCTTGTCCATGATGATGTATAGCCCGAAGAAGAGAGATCCGAAGAGGATTGTCATAACCAGTATCCCTGGGAAGATGAACTGCTGGTATCCTATCCCAGAGCCTGCGGTCCCAAGCTCTATGCTTGAGCCGAGCCCTGAGCCGAAGATCACAAGCCAGATCAGCGGCTGCACAAGCGCGCTGACAAGCCTCGATCTCTCTCTGGTGAATATCTTGAACTCCCTGTACCAAATCGCATACAATCCGTTTAATTCTCCCATGATTTCACCTGTTCCCACTGTGCATGAACCTTGCGAAGTATCCGCCCTCCCCTTCCTCAGAGCGTATCTCGCTTCCGGTGTAGTGCAAAAAGACGTCATTTAACGTCGGAGAGTGGGATTCGACGCTCTTCACCTCACCTACCCTCATCAGCATCTCCTGCAGATGCTTTCCCGCATCATTCACCGTGAGTACCAAGAATCTGTCCATCTGCTTAATCTTCTTGACGTACTTTAGCTTTTTGATTGCGGCAATGTTTGGCTTTGCAATCTTTAGCCTTACCACATCCCCTCCAAGCACCTTCTTTAGGTTTGCAGGTGTGTCGAGCGCGACTACCTTGCCGTGGTCGATTATTGCAAGCCTGTTGCAGAGCTTGTCCGCCTCCTCCATGTAGTGCGTGGTTATTATTATCGTGATCCTCTTCTCCGTTGATAGTTTTTTGATGTATCCCCAAAGGTGCTCCCTTGTCTGCGGGTCAAGCCCCAGTGTCGGTTCATCAAGGAAGAGGACCTTCGGTTCGTGAAGAAGCCCCCTTGCAAGCTCCAGCCTCCTTCTCATTCCGCCCGAGTATCTCTTCATCCTCTCGTGTTGCCTGCTTGTCAAGTCCACAAGCCGCAGGACCTCGTCCATCTTCTTGTTTATCTGTCTCATGTCGACCCCGTACATCAGGGCGTGCAGATAGAGGTTTTCCCTCCCAGTCAGCATATCATCGGAGCTTGGATCCTGGAACACAAAGCCTATGCTGTGCCTGACCTGAGACGCCTCGCTTTTTACGTCAAATCCGTTTACCCTCGCGCTTCCCTCGGTCGGGGGAATCAGCGTCGCAAGCATCGAGAGGGTGGTCGTCTTTCCAGCTCCGTTCGGTCCAAGCAGGCCAAATATCTCGCCTTCCTCAATCTTCAGGTTGAGCCTGTTCACAGCGACAAGCCTTTCGAACTTCTTTGTGAGATTCTTCGTCTCTATAACATTCATAGAATCAGTCAGTTGGCGTATTCCCTGATACGGTTTATAAACCGCAGATTATTAATCCGTTTGGTGAATTAATGAAACTAAGCGACTCGGAGGTAAAGGGCAAGATGGGTACTCTAAGCGACTGGCTGCTCGCAAAGGGGAAGCTGCACAAGGAGTATAGGTTCGAGAACTTTGAGGACGCGATGAAATTCGTCAACAAGGTCGCGGAGATTGCAGCCTCGCTAAACCACCATCCCGAGATATTCAACGTCTACAACAAGGTAACGCTGGACATAAACACGCATGACGAAGGCGGAATAACAAATCTGGACTTCGATTTCGCAAAGCGCGTGGACGCACTGGGCTAGGCCTCAACAAAAACGTTGTCCCCCTCAATGATTACGGGGTATATCGGCTCGGGCTCAAGCTTCATCGGAAACCAGATCGTCTTTCCGGTGGTCACGTCCCAGATCGCACCGTGCCATGGGCAGATTATCTGGTTGTGGTCCAGTTCCCCCTCGTCAAGCGGTCCGCCCTCGTGGTGGCAGATCGCGCGCATGGCATGGAGTGTACCCTCCACGTTCGCCACAAGTATCCTGTTGTCGCCCACAGTTACGCTTTTCATCTTCCCGACAGGGATCTCAGAGACCTTTCCAACCTCAATCTTTGCCAAATAAGCACCTTGTAACGATTTGCGATTAAACATCTATTAACTTTTTGAGGGCTCACTCTCCTTTCCCCTGCCTTAGAAGGAAGTTGTCTATCTTTGTCGCGCTCTGCGAGAGCCTCTCAAATCGCTTCCTTGCCTCCTGCAGGTTTATCTTGGTTATGTGCTCGCTCTTCTTGTGTATGATGTTGAGCGGCGGAATCTTGAACGCATTCACGTCGTCAAATACGAACCTCTCGTGCTGGGCCGCAGCATCCGCATCGCTCATCACCTTCACCTCGAAGGCGACGCTGTGGTTTGCCAGTTCCTTCATCAGGTCCCTGTAGTCGTCCCCAAACCTGGAGTCTATCATGCTGCCTGAGGTGATCACGTTTATCGAGTCCACGCCCTCAAGGTCCCCCCCGATCAGCCTGTGCAGATTGCCTATCGCATCAGAGTTGAAGTGCTTGTCTACTATCCTTATGTTCCCCTTTAGGTTGGAGAAGAGCTTTGAGCGCAGGTTCTGGATGTTGGTGTACGGCGTGTCCGGGTTTATTGTTATGTTTCTTGCCCCAACTCTTCTTGCGCTTGCTATTCTCATGGTATATTCCAGATAGATGTCCGTTATCAGGCAGATCAGCATCCCGAAGAACCCCAGATAGATCATGATGCTGAGCGTCGAGTGAATGAAGCTGGAGTAGATTATCGCAAAGAGTATTATGTACACCACGGTGACTGTGGTGTGCATCGAGAGGTACCTTCGGTTTCCGTCGTCATAGCGATTTGTCCTCAGGGTGTAGATCACCACTGAGAGAAGTGATAGCAGAAGCGCAAGTATCAGTGCCAGGTACGATTCAAGCACATACTGGTTGATGACGCTAAGCTGGGTCGATAGGAGCTGGAGGTTTTGGGTGACGTTTGTGCTGTCCGCATTGCTCTGCAGTATCGCACCCGCCCCGACCCCGTACTGCGTTGAGAATATCTGTATGAAATACACTGATGTGAATATCAGCATAGCCGAACCTACAATCAGCAACAAAAGGGTCTCCCAATAGTTGTCCCGCTTGCTCTTCTCCTCCATGATTGGATTTGGTGTGCAAGTCTCTTAAATTTAGCACTATCAGAATCAGAGACTTAGGTTCCTAAAGTCCGCGCTGGTGACGAGCGGATTTGCGTTGTATCCTGCCTTGGAGAGGTTGCTCGCCATCATTTTCGCCTCTTTCCCGACGGCATAGACCATCTTTGGGCTTGTCGCCTGCAGATACTCCACACTCTGCCTAAAGTCTGCATGGTCGCTTAGCGCAAACTGCACGTCTGTGCCGAACCTAAACGCCTTGGCCCATCCTGTCGCGACTGCAGTGAAAACGCGCTTATTGTATATTGAGGAGAGCTTTCTTCCCAGCTCCTGCAGCCTGCTGCTTTCGACTATCCCGACGAAATTATTCCTTACAAGCTGCTCGAAGTTTGACTCAGAATTATAAACGGATTCGAACTTCAAGTCGATTCCGAATTTTTTATAGACTCCGTTGAGCCTTGATATCCCCTTGCTGACAACCGGGGTTATCCCTATCTGGTTGACGACGCTTATGAGTTCCTGCGCCTTTCCAAGCGAGTAGGCTCCGAAGATCACTATGCCGTTCTCTATCTTTCTGTTGACGTAGTACTGGATCGTCTCGATCACCTCCTCCCTAGGATCAAACACCATGTTGGGGTCCGGATATGTCGAGTCGAGTATCGCCACATCCGCCTGATTTATCTGGATCTTGCTTGCGGTGGGCGATCTCTGCATCTGGTAATCCCCTGTGTAGACAACCGAGTACCCGAACTCAGGTGAGTCAATGTAGAGCTGCTTTGAGCCGAGAATGTGTCCAGAATCAAGCAGTTTTATGTTGGTGGGAATCTCCGCAAGCTTGAGCCCGACGCCCTTTCGCGTCTCGATCAGCTCCTTTGTCTCAACGCTTGCGAGTATCGAGGCGCCCTTCTTTGCGCGGTTCGTGTGGTCGCTGTGAGCGTGCGAGACAAAGCTCAGGTTGCTGACGGTATGCGCCAGGTCCAGGGAGATGTCGTAGTTGTCAATTCCTATGGACATGGGGTCGCCTCTAGAACATCAGAATCAAACTTTAAATAGGTATTCAAACAAATTATGTATTGCAAATTCTTGATGGTTAAATGGTGGAAAGTGTCGTGATTATAGGTTCTGGACCTGCCGGACTTTCGGCAGCGCTCTACACCGCAAGGGAGGGATTCAACCCCCTTCTGATAAAGGGAAGCGGAGCCGGGGGACAGCTTCTTCTGACAACCGACATCGAGAACTATCCGGGATACGGCAAGATTGCCGGTCCTGAGCTCATCAGGCTCATGGAAGAGCAGGCAACAAGCTTCGGAACAAGGTTCCTCGAGGGTGATGTGACGAAGGTCGAGCTGGGTTCAAAGCCGATAAGACTTCACGTAAACGACACGGTAATCGAGACTCTCACACTAATCGTATCAACCGGCGCATCATCAAAGTGGATCGGCCTGCCTTCAGAGAAGAACTTCACAGGAAGGGGAGTATCAAGCTGTGCAACCTGCGACGGCGCGTTCTTCAAGAACAAGGAGGTCATAGTAGTCGGCGGCGGCGACACCGCAATGGAGGACTCGCTATTTCTGACAAGGTTCGCAAGCAGCGTTACGATAGTCCACAGGCGCGATGCCTTCAAGGCGAGCAAGATAATGCAACAAAGGGTGCTCTCAAATCCAAAGATAAAGGTCATCTGGGACACCGTTGTCGAGGAGATAACAGGGGATAGGAAGGTCACCGGAGTGAAAATAAAGAACGTCAAGAGCAATCAGATAACCGAGATGAAGATCGACGGGGTATTTGTAGCAATTGGCCACCAGCCAAACACCTCCTTGTTTGTCGGGCAGCTTGACCTAGACAAGGACGGCTACATCGCGGCCAAGGATGACGTGCTCACAAACATCGAGGGCGTATATGCTGCAGGAGACGTTGCTGACAGGTTCTACAAGCAGGCAGTCACCGCCGCGGCAAGCGGAGTGAAGGCGGCCCTAAGAGTGAGAGAGCATCTCTCGATGATGAAGTTCGAGGAGGAGCAGAGGGCTAAGCACCAATAAATTCCTTCATGCTTTTCTGCCCGCCCTGCTTTGAAAATCCGGAAACCCTAACTCCTATTTTTCTCACAGGTTCATTCTTCTCAGAGTATGAGTCAAATAGTTTCACCGCATTATCAACTATGTCGCCAAGTTCATCAGAGTAGTGGCCAAGGCTGCGGCTCTTTAGGTGCTCCGAGAAGTCATAGTACCTTATTTTTACCGTGACCGTCTTGAATGAAACCCTCTCTTTCTTGAGTTCCTCATAGACCTCCTTTGCGATCGAGTTGATCTGCGCAATAATCTTCTCCCTGTCCGTTGTGTCGCTTTCGAATGTCCTCTCCCTCCCTATGGACTTTATCTCATAGTTCTCAACCAGCACATCCTCCCCCTGCCCCTTCGCGCTCCTGTAGAGCTCCGCCCCGAAAACCCCGAAGGTGCTGACCAGATTCACCGTGTTCGCCCTTGCCAGATCACCAATCGTCTTGTACCCCATAGATTCAAGTCGCTCCTTTGTCTTCTTCCCGACCCCGTAGAGCTTTCCCACCGGCATCGGCGCAAGGAATTTCTCCGCCTCCTCCTCAAGCACCATCTTTATTCCGTCAGGCTTTCCGGCCTCGCACGCCATCTTTGCCATGAGCCTATTGGAGCTTATCCCGATTGAGCAGGGAAGCCCGGTCTCGTTTTTTATGAACCCCTTGATCTTCCTTGCATACTCGACCGCCTGCTCAAAGCCGTCTATCTTTCCGCTGACGTCAATGAAAGCCTCGTCTATGCTCACCTGCTCGAACTTTGTTGAGAAGGACTTTAGGATCTGCATCACCTGGTTCGACATCTTCTCGTAGTAAGGATAGTCGACGGGGAGGAATACTGCGTCTTTCTTTAGCCGATATGCTGTTGAGATAGGCATCGCGCTGTGTATCCCGTATTTTCTTGCAAGGTAGTTGCAGGTGCTCACCACTCCCCGTGCAACGCCGCCCTTGGGATCAGCACCGACCACAAGCGGCTTCTCCTTGTACTTTGGATGCCGCAGTTCCTCGCATGCGGCGAAGAAGTAGTCCATGTCAACTAGCATTATTATCTTCATTTGCTTACTTCCTCAACCGATCCGCTGGGCGAAGTCTCCCTGAAGGTCTGAGCAGTTAAGGTATGGAATACAACGTCGCTTCTGTGCGAATCGTGGGGCTGCAACCCCGCCCTCTTGCAGAGCTCCTCAAGAATCTCCTCTGTCTTCGCGCCCTTTTTTATCTCGCCGGGAAGCATGAACCCTCTCCTGAACCCATACTCGACCATCACGCCCTTCTTTCCAATCTTCGCGTTTTTCTTGAGCTTCACAGGTTCCGAAAATACATTTACCTCGATAATTATGTGCTCAAGCTCGTGGTGGGAGACTGGGACAAACCTCGCATCCTCAGAAGCCGCCGCAATCGCCGCATCGATAAGTACGAGATTTATCGGCTTCACTCCCTTAACAAAGCCCGCAGAGCCCCTGGGCTCGCCGAGAGGATAGTGCATTATGGAGACTGAGATGCCGTTGTGTCCGGTGAACCTGGACACCATCTTGTCTATTATCTTCCTGTCAAAGCGGGCGGACTTTAGGTAGAGCTCGATTGCGTGCCTGGCTGCCTTCACAAGCACAGTTCCCTCGTCAAGAGAATAGGTAGTCATCCAACCTCTAATACTTCGTAGGCAATCTTTTTATTTGTGATAATCGGGCAAAAACGAAGACTTAGTTAAATATTTAAAGCAGGAAAAACGAACTGATTTGATACATATGAAGATGGAACAACAGGTATTTCGAAACGAGAGAAAGATTACTCCGGAGGAGGTAAAGCAACTCTCTTCACTTAGTGTGCCAGAAGTCAGGAAGCTCATAGAGACTTCAAAGCACTCTGTTGATGATGCCATAAAGCTCAGAAAGTATGCCTCATTGCCTGTAGTTGCAAAGCATCTGGTTTTAGTCGAAGCACTCAGCAAAGTCAATGATTTCGAAATCCAAAATGCAATTATCTCCAACCCCTGTGTCGGAGAATTAAAGGCAAGGCTTTGGAGATCGCACAGAAAGACTGATTGAGCAATTGCAATATTTTACATCTTTACCTTGATGTAAACCTAATACTATTTCGGGATTCGATTTCCTATAAAAAGCAGAGATGGGCCCGATGAGATTTGAACTCATGGCCTTTCGATTATCAGTCGAACGCTCAAACCAGGCTAAGCTACGGGCCCATTCATTATAGCTTTTTCTATCTATAATTATTAAAAGCATTCTATTTGTTGGTTCCGTGGACCTCACACTACTCTACTACATGGCGTTTGCCTTCGGGCTCGGGCTAGTGCACGGGATAACCCCTGATGAGCACACCTGGCCGATAACATTCAGCTACTCCATAGGTGCATTCAACACCAAGGGGGGAGCCAAGGCGGGGATGTTCTTCTCGCTTGGCTTCACGGCACAGAGGGCGCTTTTGGGGGTACTAGCGTTCACCGCCCTTGCCTCATTCTTCGCGGGTATCTATACCAACTCTATAGTATTCATAATCGTAGGGCTTGTGATGAGCGCATCGGGATTCTACATTTTAAGGAAGAACTTCTATCCTCACTTCCATGCTCTTGAGAGGCTTGTCGACTCGTTTGTGCACATCTTCGTAAAGAGGAGTGAGGGCGCACACAGACACGAGGAGGGCCTAACCGAGCACGACATCTTTGCCGAACGACCTCTCATCGAGCCTAGGAAGGTCCCGCTCAAGCTTGCCGCGCTCCACGGAGCGATTGCAGGGTTCGGCTTCGGGGCTATAGATCTTCTTGTTTACACCTCCATCGTCCCACATATGCCAAGCATCTACTATGCCTGGATACCTGGGGCACTTTTTGGGATCGGCACCCTAGTCATGCAGGTTATAATCGGGGCGGTGCTTGGCAGCTGGCTGCAGAGAAGGCAGTACACAAAGAACGAGATAACATACCTCTCTAGAAAGACTTCGGGAAGGACGCTGGGATACGGGGGATTTGTATTCGTGTTTGCAGGAATACTGATCTTCCTGCTGCCCCAGATATCAGGTCTTGGAATAGCTTCGAATCTTCCGTATGTGGATCAATTTGACCTGGGCACGCTGATCGTTGTGATAATACTAGTCATAACCTTCTTCTCGTACAGAAAAGCTGTGGAGGAGACAAAACGGTTAAGAAAGTAGCCTCTCCTTTAGTAATTTGAAGTCTTGCTCCATTAGCGCAGCGACTTTTTTGCTTGACCTAAGTGCCATTGCGGGATGGAATGTTATGAAGTAGCTTACTCCGTCCTTTTTTATGCTCTTCCCGTGGTTTTGCGACACCTTGTCGAACCCAAGGAGGTTGTTTGTGGCAAAGTTTCCTACAAGAATCACGCTCTTGGGCTTTACTATAGCAATCTGCCTCATCAAGAACTGCTTGCACTCCGCTATTTCCCGATCTGTCGGTCCCCTGTTTTTTGGTGGGAAGAACTGCACACAGCTTGTTATGTAAATCTTCTCTCTGCTAAGTCCCGCAGTCTTAAACATCCTGTCAAGCACCTTCCCGCTTCTTCCGACAAATGGCTTTTTCAGAATATCCTCGTTCGCTCCAGGTGCCTGCCCTATGAGCATTATCTTTGCGTCCAGCGGCCCGTCTCCCGGGACAAAAGTCTTGCTCAAATCCCAATCCCTGTGTTTTGAGGGGAGAGATGCGTACTCCCTATTCAGCTCCTCCATTCTCTCAAGCCTCCCAACATATTCAAACATTCTTCTCAGGTGCCTTTCCAGGTCCTTGAAGGTGTTGAGCTCTAGGGCCCCGTCAAGATCGAGCCATTTGTATGCCTTGTGTTCATGGGATATCTTCACCTTTCCCCCTCCCATCTTTGCAAGGAACAATGTGACGAGTTTTGGGATTTTGCGTTTACCTTTGCGCACAAAATACCGTATCTCCTCCTTGAAGTGGGGGAGAAATTCTACCTTAAGCCCCGATTCCTCAAATATCTCGCGCTTTGCCGCCTCCTCTAAGCTCTCGCCCCTCTCAACGTGCCCTTTTGGGGTGTCAAGCCTTCCACTTTTCTGCAGCAAAAAGAGAATCTGCGGCCTTCCGTTATCGATTCTGTATATGCAAGCCCCTGCAGATTGTTCCAATGTCATAATATCACACAAACCTCTCGCTCAGGCAGTAGGCTCCGACAAGCTGGGCCATATCCGCGTTTTGCACCGATGCCGGCACAGCCAGATTTGCCATGTAAGTATAAATTTGGTCATACGATCCCACGCAGCCTTGATCGATCTGCCCAAGCCCTCCAGGCATTACCACATACTCCGTTGTAAGAGCATAGTTTCCTGCAGAGAGAAGGAACGGAACCTGCCGTATCCCGACAAATAGCGGGCTCTGGTTCATCTCTATTTTGTATATCGTTGTCGGGATTGCTTCAGAATCGACAAAGATGTACCTGTCAAGTACGGGGTTATTTGTCAGGCCAGCTGTTAGATTCTGGTTAGGTGGCGTGATCAGTATTACGATTGGGTTTGTGGCGTTGAAGCTTCTATTCGACAGTGCCAGAATCCCCAAATCCGCCGAGGAGGACCTGGGCGTAGAGACATTCCATACTCCCGCATTTTCGAAGCTGCCTGTGAAAGCAAGAAGAGACGAAGAACTGAAGTTGTAGCTCTGGTTTGGGCTTAAGGAGGCGGCAGGCAGGATGTTTGCTGCGAGGTAATTCGAAGAGACCAGAAGATACGAGATCGCGAGGAGAATGACGAGCGCATATTGCGGCAAGAATTCAGCCTTGCCCCTTTTGGCATCTGTCTTTTTGATTTTAGGGAAGACAAGTCCGAATCTCTTTGCGACAAGCACCATTGCCACAACCGATATGTAAAACAGGAATATCCCCGCAAATCCGTGCACAAAGCTTGTCGTTGAGTTGGGGCCATAGAGCAGCCATACTGCTGCGATAGCGCTCATCCTAAAGAAGTTGAGCACAAGCAGCAGAAGAAATCCGGCAACTACCCAGCAAATTTTTCTGCGCACCTTCCCCTCAAGCAGATAAGCTATCGGGATCAAGAAAAGCACCATCGCGGCAAATACCGCTATTCCGGCGCATGCGGTTCCTATCCCTATCGCATAGCTTCCGGTGCTGATGGAGAAGGGAGGTAGGTAGGTTATGCCTGATGAGAAAATGTGTAGTATGCCATATACAAAGATCGTATTCGCCTGTGCAAACACGTTGTTTACCCCCATCAGGTAGACAAAAAGGATGGGGCACGCCAAGATCGGGTAAATTAGCACCGATTTGAAATTCGATAAGTTCTTCACCCCGAACAGGAGTATTGCAAACGATGCAATCGCAATTGGCAAGACGAGCATGTCAAGCCTGTATCCCAGGAAGTAATACGGCAAAAATAGCTGGAGCATCAGCACAAGCAGCATGAATAGGAAAAACACCGCCACCCCAGCGACTATGTCACTTCTCTCCACCCTCGGGACAATCCTCTTCTTGAATACGAAGGCTGCCAGAAGCGGCAGCATCACAATCGGAACTATTATGTAGCTTGAAGGGTCCGCATTGTCGATGTTCGGGTTTGTTATTAGGAAGGGATTGATTAGCGCAACGACTATCGCAAGCACAAAGAAGTAGATCCCCAGCTTGTTCTTAGAAAACATTTAAACACAATCGCCCTCAGTCGAAATGGACTTCATCACTTCTCAGCAGTTACTCTCGTCTTCATCGGACAGATAACAAAGGGGCTTTGATATATATAAATTTGTCTGTATATTTCATCATGCCTGCGGCTAATTTTAAATACCTTCCAAACGTCGCTGACGTCGCATTTGTCGCACGCGGTAAAACCTTCAAGGAGGCGCTTGAGAGTTCGGGGGCTGCGATCCTCAACCTCATGTTCGACATGAAGGAGCTGAAGAAGGATAAGTCGAAGGTGAGGACCCTGCGGATAAGCGACAGCGCGCCAAACCGAAATGAGCTCACCTGGTTCATACTTCAAAAGATCGTCTCGAAAGTGGATGAGAAGGGGGTTCAGGCATTCCGATTCAAGGTCAACAGGATAACCGAGGCAAGAGGAAGGATAAAGGTGAATGGGTGCATCTTCTATAAAAAATCAAGGACCTACCTTTCGCTTTTAGATGTCAAGGCGGTCACGCCTCACGAGCTCGAAGTGAAAGGCTCTGCGGGCAAGAAGTGGAGTATAAAAGCGATACTTGATGTCTAGATTCCCAGGAACTCGTTCATAGGAACCGCCCTGTTTAGAAGCAGCCTGTAGAACTGCGAATACTCCTTCACAACCTTGTTGTCCTCTATTAGGATGCAGCCATCGAATCTTTTTGCACAGTTGCCCTCCCCGACCTCAAAGTTGTTGAAGATGATGTTGTCATAGTCGAATATCATAAAGTCCTTCATGTCGAGCTTGGTGCGCTTCTTCATCGATTCATACACATTCCTGTCAAGGAAGAATATCTCCTCCCCCATTTTCTGCGATATCCTGTAGCTCTCTATCTCAAACCGAAGGTACTGCGTCAGCGGCAGCGTCACCACATGAATCCTTACGAACTTGACTCCCGATCCGGTGATCTTTTTTATGGTGTTGTACCATGTGCCATTGCTGTTGTAGAGACGATTGCCGCTTATTTCTTCGCCGTTGCTGACGAAATAGTTGAGCTCATGCCTCTCGTCATCGAACGCATCCGAGTAGGAGTCTAGGAGTTCGAGCTTGAACACCTGCGTCTTGGCTGAATTGAGCAATTCCTCCATCTTTCCCTCAAGTTCCTGTCCAAAAAGTTCTGTTTGCATCTCTTTACCCTTAATTAGAAAGCCAGGAGAGGGAGTTGCACCCCCCTTTTCCGCTCTGCAGGCGGACGCATAGCTGATCTGCCATCCTGGCAAGGAATTTTTGTCCTTAGAGCTTTTCGCGGTTTAAGATATATAAATGTGTAATAGTAAGTATCTTCGAGAGTGATATCTATGCAAAAAGCATTCGAAACCCTGCCTTCTGAATTCATTTCCGCGACCAAAATTTGCGATTACAAGACCCCAATTTCAGGGGTTTTAGGGAAGATAAAGTCCCTTGGGGGAGTCGTGGTCTTCAAGGGAAAGGAGTACTACGGCATAGTTGACAGCCGAACCATTGCAAACATGGGCGTGCTCAAGATGGACGCCAAGTTCCCGATCGGCAAGTTCGCAAAGAAGGTGCCTCTGCTCGACCAGTCGACCTCGATCGAGAAGAGCATCCACTACTTCTTCAACTCGGCAACAAAGTCCCTTCCATATACCGAGGGGGGAAAGATCAAGGGAGTGATAAAACGAGAGATGCTGCTTCGAGCAATACTCTCTCTCCACATGGTCTCAAGCTACAAGGCGGGATACGCAATGTCCGCGCCGGTTGTGGCGATAGACAAGGAGTCCAGCGTCTCACAGGCAAAGTCCACCATGGAGAGCCGCAAGGTCAACAAGATAATCGTGGTTGACGGGGGGAAGATCTTCGGAATCCTCTCCTACAACGACATACTCTCTGAATTCACGGAGCTCAACGCCCGCCAGACAACCGAGAAGAAGACGAAGGCGTACCTCGACAAGATCGGCACCACAAGCGTCTCTGACATATGCAGCAGGCAGGTCTACAGGATCGACCACAGCAGGCCGATAGAGGAGGCTATAAAGAGCATGATCGAGCTCAAGATCTCATCGCTGCTTGTCACAAAGGCGGACAAGCCAGTAGGGATACTTACCGTCCGTGACGTCTTTGAGCTTGTCACGACAAACACAAGCGCGGTCGCGGAGAGGATATTCATATCGGGCCTCAACTCTCGCACAAAGGAGTTCGAGGACGAGATAAAGGTGGAGCTAGAGAAGCTTGCCGACAAGGTGGACCGCTTCGGCAACTTGAAGACCGACTACATCTCGCTGCACATAAAGAACCCGAAGGCAAAGAACTACGAGATGAAGGGCAGGCTCTCGCTTTCAAAGGGCGGCACGATCAGCGCCTCCTCATCGGGCTTCTCGCTTGACGACACGCTGAGCAAGCTTGTCGACAACCTCTACAGGGAGGTCAAGGTTAAGAAGGAGATAATACTGGGAAGCAAGAAGGGGGACAGGGAAGAGTATGAATAATCGCCGCCAAGTTAGGCTTCAGTCAAGCTTCGAGCTACTGATAACGCTCTCGTTCGGTCTTGCGATCCTTCTTCCGCTGGTAGTATTCGCATTCATACAGCTCGCCAACGCCAACTCCGCGGTCTCCGCGGTCGCGGCGCAGCAGGTCGCATCCAAGCTCGCCAGCGCAGCGGCGCTGGTTGGGAGCCAGGGCGCTCCGGCAAAGCAGATAGTCCAGATCGCAATGCCGACGGGGGTGCAGTACATCTACATCGGCACGCTGACAAACGGGATAGGGCACTCGATAATATTCGCCATAAGGTCTCCGACAGGGCTCAGTTACATAACCGCATACACTCCGATAAACGTGAGCGGAAATCTTGGGGGGATCTCGTCAACAGGAACATACCTTGTCAACGTGTCCGCCCAGGCACAGTGCCCACTGCAGCTCGCACTGCCGTGCGTGTACATGAAACCTGCGGTGTAGCCATATGAAGTCAAAAGCGCAGATCGCAATCGAGTTCCTGATAGTCTTCGCCTTCATACTTCTCGTCTTCCTCTTCCTCTTCTCGCTCATAACTCAGCAGCGCGCCGTGATACAGAACACCCAGACCTACTCACAGCTCCAGCTAATCGCGCAGAACCTAGCGCTACAGATAAGCCGGGCGGCAATCTCCGGAAACGGGTACAGCGCGCAGCTCCCGCTGCTCACATCTGTCGGCGTGACCCCATACAACGTCTCGATCACAAAGAGCGGCACAGTCATAGTGACCTCCACAACCGCCCAGCAGGCTGTCAGGACGACGGCTTTCAGCAGCGTGCAGAAGCTCACGTCAAACCCTGCATATCTTGCCTCCGGAAGCACCACAGTCTACAACCTCCCGATCGCAAACGGCTCCGTATCAATACAGAACTCTTTCGGCACCATATGCATCGATTATCAGTGCCCGACCACATCGAACGTGAGCTCGTCCATCTCGCTCTCAAGCCAGGTCGTGCACGCCGCGCTTTTCAGCGGAGTATACGACTACATCAATGCCTCCTCCACCACGGTGAACACGCTCTCGCAGTCCAGTATCACGATAAGCTTCTGGGTTGATCCGGAGGCACTCGGGCACGGGACTGGCTTTAGGGGCTCGGACCAGCTCGTCTGCATCGGGGACAGGGTGTCGAGCATACAGCTGGGGTACCAAAGCGACGGGAAGATCAACGTGAACGGGTGGCAGGGCCCAAGCTCAACATCAACGAACTCACTTTCGCTAAACAGGTGGTACTACATTGCCTACACGCAAAACGCCGTCTCGAATTCGCTCTACATTAACGGCGCCCTGGAGAGCTCGCTGGGGGGATCGGCTGGAACAACAATGACCAGGAACGTCTCGATCGGGGGCAGCAACCAGAACAACGGCGGAAAGGCGTGCCAGCTTTCCTCAAACTCCCTTAATGGGGAGATGGCAAATGTCCAGCTCTACAACGCTGCGCTAACCCCGAACCAGATTCTCTCAGAATACAGCGCTGGCATCTCCGCAGCCCCACCAAACACCGCAAATGTGGTCGGATGGTGGCCGCTTAGCGGGGACGCAAACGACTATAGCGGAAGCGGGATGAGGGGAACAATCCATGGCCCGCTTCTCTTCACCTCAGTCGCCCAGCTCTCCGCCCTTGTGCGCAGTTCCTCTGGCCAGCCAGAGTCAAATGTCCTTGTCGGGTTCTCCACCACGCTAGGTAACTTTACCTGGGGATTGGGGTCCAAACAGTTTAAGGCAAACTACACCAACTCAAACGGGATTGCGACGGTCTTTCTAAACCAGCAGGGCAACAACGGGCAGGCGCTTGTGAGGGCCACGACTCTGAACGGGAACTTTTTGCCCCAGTCATCGCTTGTCGCCTGGTATCCGCTAAACCTCGGGCAGGGCAGCGTGGCTGGTGATGTGAGCGGGAACTCAAATAGCGGCAACTTCGCAAGCTCACAGAACTCGCTTCCGTTCTGGAGCCTGCCAAACTATGTTGCATCATTTGACGGGCACACAAGCTACATAACCGTTGCAAATTCCCCGACCCTAAACTTCAACACTCAGCTCACCTACTCCATATGGGTCAAGAGGAGCGGCCCAGGCCAGCAAAATCCGAGGGCAATCGTGCTCTCAAGATACGGGACATACATAGACCTCTGCTATAATTCCCAGCCCCTCTTCAGCCTTGCCCTACTCAGCGGATCAAAGCTTATCCAAGGTGGCAGCTGCATGCAGCCCGGCGTGTGGACAAACTACATCGCAACATACGACGGCACCAACGCACGCCTCTATCTAAACGGCGCGCAGGTCGCAAATGCAATCTCGCCTAGCACAATCCTCAACTCCGCAAATGCCCTAACAATCGGCGAGTACGACAACTCCCTCTTCAACCTAAACGGCTCGATCGCAAACGTGCAGGTTTACACCCAGGCACTAACCCAAAGCCAGGTCTCGCAGCTCTATCAGGAAGGTATCTCGGGAGCGCCAATAGCAAACACCGCAGTTGGCGGCTGGTGGCCGCTTGATGGGGATGCGATAGACTACGGCCCGAACGGAAACAACGGCGTCATATTTGGGAACCTCACATTCACCCCGACAGCAAAGGCGATCCCGCCCCAGCAGATCTCAAACGGAAACACCAGCAAGGTTCTCGCGGCGTCATTTGGCGCATCAAATAGCTATGTAAGCTACTACCAGGGCCAGAACACCGTGCTCTCAACCGCATCTGTATTCGGGTGGATAAACACCTCGGCAAACAATGAGATGATACTCCAGATACAAAACGGCTCAAGTAGCAACCCCCTCATAGCGCTCGGCATAGGCGGGGCGCTGAGCCCTGCGGGAAACGCAAACCAGCTTGTCGCATACGTGAGGAACAGCCTTGGCGGCACTGGCGGGGGCACGATGCCTTTCAACTCAAACATCGTTGTGAACAATAATGCATGGCACCAGGTGGGCCTAACGCTAAGCGGAACCCAGGCGACGCTATATGTCGACGGGATACAGGGACCACAGACGACATTCTACGGCTCCTTCAATCTGGCAAACACCCCCGCAAACCAGATAATTCGGCTCGCCGGAATCGCCCCCGGCTCCGGAGCATCGCAGTACAACGGGCTGATCTCTGACGTGCAGGTGTACAGCACCAACCTCACAAGGTCTCAGGCGCAGCAGCTCTACCAGGAGGGGATAGAGGGTCCCCCGGTCCCTTCGGCAAACGTCTTTGCATGGTGGCCCCTTAGCGGAAACTCAAACGACTATGGGCTAAACGGCATAAACAGCACTCTGGCCTCGAATGTCGTCTACAAAAACGTTAGAAACTACGCTCCGATCCTAGCACAGAACTCAAACTACTCCGGAGTGAACTTCAACGGGCAGGGAAGCTACATAAACTTCAACGGCATCCCGACCCTCTCATCAAGCGCAATCACAGTGGATGCATGGGTGAATGAGCCGGCCTCGCATCAGGGTGAGATAGTGCGCGCATCCAACTCAGTGAGCAGCTCCATAGGGACGTCGCTTAGGGACCAGGGCAACGGGATGTACCAGTGGCATGTCGCGAGCGCTACGAACTCGATAGACCTCATCGCTCCGATCCCCTCGTTTAGCTCCTGGCACTTCGTGGCGGGAACCTATGACGGGACCACCTCAAAAATCTACGTTGACGGCGCGGCCAGCAACTCAATGACAACAGGCCTGCAGCTTCTCCCCACAAATAACCTGGGCATAGGGGCATGGTCATTCTCTTCCCCTCCCTCAAACTTCTTCAACGGCTCTATAGTAGACGTTCAGATCTACAGCACTGCGCTGAGCGCAACGCAGATTCAGCAGCTATACAGCTCGCAGATCCCCCCTTCCGCTTCAACGACAGTTCCGCTGAGTTGGTACCCATGAAACTACAATTCCTCTCATTCGATGCGATCTTTGCGATAGTCATCTTCACATTCGCGGTCTCGCTCTTAGCATTCATCTGGTACACTGTGAACTCACAGCTCTCCATAGGTTCGGGCAACTCGGTGCAGAGCATGCAGCTGCAGCTTGAGGGCGTCTCGGAGAAGATACTGGGCTCCGGATACCCGCAGAACTGGTACTCCAACGTGGACACAAGCAACACGCTTACATGGGCGAACATCAGCGTCGGCCTGGGCAACGGGGTCAGCGGCGCGATCTCGATCTCCAAGCTTGCGACATTCGCCTCGATGGCTAACGGCAACTACCTCTACACAAAGCCTCTTCTTGGCGTCGGTTATGACTACTACATAGTGATCAGCACCGCAAACTACCACATGACAATCGGCAAGAAGCCAGCCGCGCAGATAGGCAGCGCCCTCAACGGAGTCACGCTGCAGAGCACAAGCAAGTCTGTGACGATAAACGGGCAGCCGGGCAACATGCAAATCTTTATATGGACAAACTCTTCATTTGGGATTGGTTAAAATGCGACTCGTTATATTCACACTAGACTCCATTTTCGCCCTCATAATAGCAGCGGCAGGAATCTCTCTGCTCGCATATTTCTTCTACACCCCGCAGACCACGACTGTTCTCTCATACTCCTCAGCGGCCTCGATATTACAGGAGCTCCTGTCCGCAAACTCAAGCTCCGTCTCCTCTTCCAATTTCCTCTTTAGCAGCATAGCATTCCAGTCAAATGCGAGCGGGGAGACCTGGGATTCCTTCATGCGCGACTCTATGCACAATGCAGGCAATCCTCACGGCCCACTTTCCCCCTTGGTATCATTCATCTATAGGCCAGCGGCCGGCACTCCCTCAATGGCGGTTGCGGATTACGGGAAGATATTTTTCTATTCCGGAAACACAATCTACTCACTTGACGCAGCAAGCGGCGCTCTTTTCTGGAGCAAGAACATTGGACAGACTCCTCCAAGCCAGCCTGTCATTGCATCAGGGCTTTTGATCTACTCAAACACAATAAATCTTACCGCCATAAATCCGACCACAAATGCGATAGTCTGGAGTGCGCCAAATACACTTGTTGCGCCTTCAATGACCTCAAATCTCCTCTCCTACGGCAACAAGCTTTACTACGGGACGGGGACTAGCCTTGCCGCTGTCTATGCTGCAAACGGAACCCAGTCATGGACGTACAACCTTGGCACTGCGGTGAATGGAATAGTGATGGACGCTGGATCGCTTGCCGCATCATACGCCAGCTCGATCGCCCTGCTAAACGATTTCGGCACCAGCGGAAACGTGATATGGAGCAAGCCAATCGGGTCCGGAGTTACAGTGATGGCATCGAGTCCTTTCAACAGCCTACTCTCCTTCTTCAGCGGCTCGACGGCAAACGCGATGTATGTGGACAACTCCCTCGCCGCAGGATTCCCTTACGCAGTGGTTGGTGGATCAGCATATTCCACAATCTACAACGGCACAATAATCTACCAATCCTCAAACGCGATCACTGCAGTATCGACAAACGGGCTCTCGTTGTGGACCTACACTGCCCCTGTCGCATACGGGACTGCGACTCCGAATAGCTATCCTGTCATCACCTCAAAGATGATCTACTCCACATGGTCGAATGGGTACCTTGTCGCGCTAAATTATCCTAGCGGAACCTTCGCGTGGGCGACAAACGTTCCATATGGCTCTCCGCTTACAATTTCGGGAGCCGCTTACGGAAGGCTTTATCTTACCGCGGGTTCTAATGTGATTGCCTACGGATCGTGCAACAGCGGCACGGGCGGATCACTTCTGCTTATTGCCGCAACTATGTACGCAAACAATCAGGGGAGCTGCGCAGACGCCCTGGTGAACAGCGTCTACCCTATGACAAACTACTCTATTTTTCTAAACAACACCTTCGCCCCGTCGCTCAGCCTCACCAGCTTCGACGGATCCACCAGCCACATCGAGAATCCCACAAAAGCCCCGCTAAACGGGCTCCAGACCTTCACGATCAGCGCATGGATATACCCTACAAACACGGTGAGCGGGCCGTACATCTACAGCGAGGGCTCGCCTTCGCTTTCAATGGACTTTGGCATAACATCGGGCAACGCGCTCACGATCTCCACAACAAATTCCGGCACCCCGCAAACTTTCACGAGCTCACTTAGCGTACCCCTCAACAAATGGTCATTCGTCACTGGCGAGCTTTCGATCGGAGGCACCGCCGGGACATTCATCCTCTCCCTAAACGGTCAGCTGCAGAGCGGCGCAGGGCAGCCCGAGTCCAGCGCTGGCGCGATATTTAGCGGAATAGGATACAGTGTCGGCAACTCGATAGGCCAGGCGGGCAGCTTCTTTGCGGGAAACATTGCTAATGTGCAGATATACAATGCAACCCTGACCCAATCCCAGATACTGCAGATATACCAGCGCGGGCTTCAGGGCAGCCCGCTTTCTGGCGTCGGGATACAGGCATGGTACCCTCTTGCCGGCGACTCGAATGACTACAGCGGCCTGGACAACACCGCCTACCCATTCGGCGTCTCCTATCTCCCATCAAACTACCTCCCTTCCGGATACACCAACTCCTATCAGATCAGCACTGCGGGCATAACACTCCCGATTCAGAATTACACTACTGGCCTCTCGAGGCTATACAAGGTTAGCGTGGTATCATGGCGTTGAAAAACGGAAATAACGGCAGGAAGGGCCTTTTCATGACGATCCTGGTCCTGATTCTCTTCTTTTTGATACTAGGCGAGCTCTTCTCATTTGCGCTCCTCACCATGAGCTACAACAACGTAGACCAGTCATCCGCCCTGGGAGCAAGCTCGCTAAACTACGGCAAGTCGCTCTCGGCCAGCGCGAGCCTCTTCGCCAATGCGAGCCTAAGCCGCGCGATATACACCCTCGCAAACTACGAGCTCAATGCGACGATGAGGCAGGATAACTTCATAACCAACACAAGCCAGTACCTTACATATCTGATTGTTAACGGCACGCTTCCTGGCGTCTCCGCAAACAGCATACCGGCAAACTATCTGCTCAAGAACATGGGCAATTTGACGCTTGCGAAATACAACTCCTCCCTCGCACTGCTTTTAGGCAGCAGTGCCGTCTCGATAAAGGTAAACCAGACCAAGCCTCTGATCTTCCAGGCAAGCCCCTACTCCCTCTCCGTAAGCTACCTTGAGTACGTCGCCCTCAACTCGACTGGCGGTCGCTTTGTTTACCCAATAGGCGTGAACGCCACGATCTCACTAAACGGCACTCCGGACCTCCTCTACTACCAGCAGGGAGTAGCCAGGAACATAAGGTTTGCATCCCTCTCAAACCTCACCTCTGTCTTTCCGGCAAACGTTGCAGCGACGCAGAATCTGCCCCTGAACGCAACAGCAGGCAACTACCTCGCGAGCATCTACGGCCCGATTTATAACGTACCGAGCGGGGTGACCTGTGCAAACCTTGAAAGCAGTCTCCCAGCGTCATTCACCTTCTCCCCAAACAACCAGATGCTGATCATCGCGACCCCCAATGCGATCGGGATAACAAACGGGGGCTCTGGACCGAACTGCGCGCAAAAGTACGGTGGCCTGATAACATATGCGATAAACAGCGTGGCAAACCCGCCTGCAATGCCCTGGATCTCCTATCCCACAACATCTAACTACCTAAGCAATCTCAGAAACGGGCAGCAGGTGCTGCTGCTTGGAAACACCCTCTCGGTTTACAACATACAGAACCTGATAAAAGCAGCATCGAGCGGCTACTATTTTGCATCTCCATTTACGCCCTCTTACTTGGACAGGGCACAGGGATCTCTGACAAGGCAGAATCCAAGTGGAATATTCTCATTTGCAAACTACAATCTGCAGGCGGCCACCTTCAACGGGCCAAACGCATACTCGTATGTGAGCACAGCGAGCAACGCGCTTCTTATGCCAAACAGCATAACGATAAGCCTCTGGGTCTACAGCCCGAACGTGATGAACACAAAGGACATAATAGAAAAGGGGATAGGGGCCGGGGGCTACCAGTATTTCGTCAGGACCAAGGGGACAGGAACTCCCTCATTAAACAACTTGGAGCTCGCCTTTGCAAACACCGCCCGCAACTATGACCTTCTTCCCGCATCATCGTCGCTCACCCTCAATTCGCTTGGATGGCATCACATACTCCTCTCAGTGAACGACATCTCGCAGATAGGGTACGCATACATGGACGGCGCGCTGAAAGCAACGAACACCCCGTCCTCCGTCGCGTTCGCGCAAAACTCCAACGCCCTGATGATTGGCGGATCCCCATGGGATGTAGGATTCAACGGATCAATTGCAAATGTCCAGATCTACAACGTCTCTATCAACTCGCAGCAGGCCGCCCAGCTCTATCAGGAAGGGATATCCGGCGCGCCGCTAAACAACAACGCTCTCGTCGGATGGTGGCCTCTCAACGGAAACCCGGGCGACTACAGCGGGTACAACTACAACAGCGTTCCGTCAAACACAATCTTCCAGGTGCCAAAGAACTATACGCGCGACAGCATCTTTGGCTACGCCGTCCCCACTGCCACCTCTGCAATCCCCGGGCTTCTTGGATGCAAGACCCCCTCCCAGTGCTCAAGCTCAAGCGCGGCCCTCGTCTATGCTGGCTATCTCCCCCTTGAGCTGCAGCAGAACTCGCAGCAGGTTCTCGGACTCAACGGGGTCGTAGGATATCTAAACATCGGTTCAACACTAAGCAACACAGTTGCAGGCGGCTACAACACCGCAACATTCTGGATGCTCTGGAAGGGGATGAATGCGCAGGGCGAGATGCCGATCGAGTTTTCAGGGACCGGATTAGACCTCTACTTCCAGACCGCTAGCTGCTTTGGCTTCAACACCCACAGTAGCGATATCTGGGGGATAAACCCTACAAACACGCTCAACAAGTGGGTCTTTGTAGCGGCGACCTTCTACAACGGCTACACCTCAAACGGCCTTCTCTACATCAACGGCGCAAACCAGATCCTCTCGCAGTGCGCTGGCACCCAGCACAGCATACTCGCATCATCGAACGTGAGGATAGGCGGGGGCTACTCATTCAACGGCTCGATCGCAAACTTCCAGCTCTACAATCAGAGCCTGAGCGCAAACCAGATAGGCCAGCTGTATCGCGAGGGGATAGCCGGAACCCCGATTCTCAGTGCAAATCTCGTCGGCTGGTGGCCGCTGAACGGAAACTCAAACGACTACAGCGGCTTTAGCAACAACGCTGTTCCTGCGGGCAATGTGATCTATACCTCTTTTGCAAGCACGAGCTACAACACGTACAACGCCGTTACGGGCTCATTCACCCTGGGCTCGTACAATGCGCCTGGCGTATCCACGATAGTCAGCACGGGGAACGAGTGGCAGTCGATAGGGCTTCCAAGAGCTGGATAAAAATTGTTTTCCCCTTTTCTATACTCCGCTTATCGAGCTGAAGATTCCGCCTATTGCCGCGCCTACCACAAAGTAGATCCCTAGCGCAATTATCAGGAAGACGGGTAGATACCTTATCCCCCTGATCACGGTCCCGTTTGCTATCGCCGAGACGATGAATGCGCCGAATCCGGAGATCATGACTATCGCGATCAACGCAAAGTTGTGGTATGCGCCCACGGTTATCTGCGGTGCGGACGGCCTGAGGAACGAGATTCCAGCGGTTGGCAATCCTCCCGGGTTCTGCGCAAGTATCCCCACCCACACCTGGTTTGTGACCGTGATCATCTGGGTTGTGAGCGCATAGAGCACCGGCGCTCCGACAAGCGCTGCAAATGCGATGAAGATAGTGTACATGAAGAGCTGTCCGGATATCTCCTTTTGGACTATCTGCTGGTTTCTAAGGTCCTTTGCCACCTGGTTGAGCAGATCGGTCATCCCGCCTCCGTACTGTAGCGCCTCGATTATCATCCTGATTGTGTGCTTTAGCTCAAGGGAGCGGTACCTCTTGGCGAGAAGAAGCAGCGAGTTCTGCAGAGTCTCCCCTGCGTAGAGGTTCTTTGTTATCAGCTTTATGTCCTCGCTGAAGAACTTGAACTCAGGCCTTGCGGCAAAGATCATCGCCTTGTCCAGCGAGATCCCGCTCCTAACGTTCGCAGCGGTTATCTGCAGGTAGTCCGGGAGGATCGACTCGGTGAAGTTCTTCCTCTGCTCAATCTTGAACTCAAGGTAGAGATAGATTCCTATCTCGTAGAGTATGGCCACGACTCCGCCCAGCAGCCCTCCGATTCCCACGTTGTAGCCCAGCGCAACCGTGAGGAAGGAGGCGATGAAGATGAAGAGCGCAATCCCGCCGACCACAGCCACCCTGACGAAGCTGTCGACAGTGGTCCTCACTCCGGCGAGGTCAAGCTCCTCGGATATGAAGACCGCGATGTTTCTTGATATTAGCTTCTCAAATGACACCATAACATCACATCGCGTAAACCGGCCTCGAGCCCCTCATAATGTTCAGGAAGACTATCTGCAGGAAGAATATGAACACCAGCGCCGCAATCAGCGTAGTCTGGTCCACAGTGAAGATGTTTATGAAGGTGGTGAGTATCGCGGCAATCGCGATTCCCATGCTCGGGAAGATGACTCCGAAGAGCATGTAAAACATCGCGAGTGCGTTAAGCCTCTGCCCGTACCTTCTCAGCTCGATGACCCTCTCCTGCGCAACCTCGTCAAGCACGCTCTGCAGCGCTGCGACGATGTCTGCGCCAGACTTTATGCTCACGCTCGCCTGCAGCATCATCCTCTTGAACGTCTTGGAGGTGCTCTTGTTGCTCACCTCATCTATCGCCTGCTCTATCGGAAGGCCGAGCTGCACCTGTTCGACCACCTTCGCGAACTCCCTGCTCGCCGCCCCGTATCCGGTGCTGACCGCAGTCATGGCGTTGAAGAGCGGCATTCCCGATCGCATCCCGATGACTATATCTCGCATTGCAAAGAGTATGTCGCGCTCCACCTCGGTCCCGACGTTCTTGCTGCGGTCTATCGGGTACTGTATGAACTTGTTGAAGAGGGCGTAGAATATGGCGACCCCGAGTATTATCCCGAATATCGGCGAGAGCCCGACCTCGTAGATCGCAACTGAGGTGACCAGGGCGACCATTATCGCCGTAGCGGCAGCGTACTTGAACATCCTCTTGACGAAGTCGTATGGCGTTGAGCGTATGCCCTGCTCCCTTAGCGAGATCTCAAGGTCCTTGTGCATCGCAGCGGTCTTCGCTATGAAGATCTGGAAGTTGCTGTACTTCTTTCCTGGGGCCGCTGCCTGCTGCGCAGCTGGCTTTTGCGGAGGCTGCGGTGCGCTCATCTTCTGCATCTCCTTGGAAAAGCTCTGGGGGGTGTAGATGGGCCTTGACTTTATCTTGAAAAATAGGAACTTCCTCGGTTTTGTGAACGAGAGCGGCGTCTTGGCAGGCTCAGCGCCCTTGGGCGCTGGCTGGTCGCTACCCTTCTTTTTAAAGAGCATCAAAACTCACAAATAAGCATTAGTTATTCGTGTTTAAAAGCCTATTCCCAATATCCGAGAGAAGTTTGTCTCTCGCCGCAATCAGGGGCTGCTGCGACTCGTCCTGCGGCTTCCCGCGCTGCCTTGAGGCATTAACCCCCGCAATCTCAAGCCGCACTATTTTCAGCTGCTCCGCATCGAGCGCGTTCTGGTCAAGCGCATCAAGTATCCCCTCAAGCTCGTGCATCTGGTCCTGGAGGGAGAGGCTTGGCAGCACAAGCTTTTTTGTCTGGATCTTCGAGACCCTACTCTCCACCATCTGCTCGAATCCCTTGCTCACATTGCCCAGCATCTTGCCGACGTCCTTTGCTGCGTCGAGCATCTCTTTGTCTAGCACCCCGATCCTCTTTTGGATATCCGCCTCGCCGATCCTCTGTCTTATCTGGCTCGCTTTCTCGGCCACGTTGACGTTCGGTACTATCTGCACCTTCTGCGCAGCGGCCTGCTGCTCTGCAGTGACAAGCATCTCTATCCCGCCTATCTTTTTGCATGCGGTGTCGTAGTCGTATCCCAAGATCTTCACCTGGTCCGCCAGCGCCTGGTTCGCATCCACGACAAGCACCTTCTGCTCGCTGCCCTGCTCTATCGCTTCAAGCGCCTGCGCAACAGTGGTGTAATCCGTATCCATTATCATTCGCCCTCCTTGCCCCTGAAGAGGTCCTGCGAGTACGGCGAGTTCTTCGCCACTATCTCAAGCACCCTCGCCTTGTCCTTGTAGTAGTTTGCAACTATCCATCCGACGCTGTCCACGTCAAAGAGGTTGTTTGCCACCATCCAGTTCAGCACCGAGCTCTTCTCCTTGATGTCGACTGCGATCTCCCCCTTGCTGTATCCGCCGTAGAGCATCATTATCTCGGCGAGCCTTGAGAGGTCGCTTATCTGCACAAACGAGTCGCTTCTAAGGTTCCACCTGTATATGACGTTCGCGTCCCCGGTCTTTAGCATCTCCCCGAACTCGAGCACCCTTCTGATCCCGAGCCTCCTGTGCCTAAAGAGCGTGACCACGCAGCCGATCGCGTTGAGCAGGAGCTTTGGTATGTTTATCGGAGGGTTTGACATCCTGATTATAGTGTCCTGCGCGCTGTCTGCGTGCACTGTCCCGTAGACCGCGTGTCCGGTGTGGATCGCCTCAAAGAGCGTCTCCGCATCCTTCTCGGTTCGAATTTCCCCGATGAGCATGATGTCAGGCCTCTGCCTGAGCGCGTTTATCATAAGATTGTAGAGCGTGATCTCCCCCTTCCCCTCGGGGTTCGGCTGCCTTGTGGACATTGGCACCCAGTGCAAGAACGATGGAAGCGTGAGCTCCCTGTCGCTTTCCACCGATATCACCCTGTGGTTCTCCGGTATGAAGACCGAGAGCGCGTTGAGGAAACTCGTCTTTCCGCTTGCGGTCCCGCCCGAGATGAGTATGCTGATCTCGTTCTCAACGCACATCCAGAGTATCGCGGCAATCTCTGCCGAGATCGTCTTGTTTGCCATGAGCGCCGGCATCGTCCACGGGTTCTTGGCGAACTTCCTGATTGTGATCGTGTTCCCCTTCTGCGAGATCGGATAAAGCGTCGCGTTGACTCTCGATCCGTCCGGCAGCTCCGCGTCCATCATCGGCGAGAGGTTTGAGATCTGCCTGCCCACCCTTCTCCCTATCTGCTCCGCGTCGTCGTAGATCATGTTCTCTTCGTGTATCTTGATGTTGGTCTTGCACCAGCCGAACTTCTTGTGGAAGACCCACATGGGCTCCTTGGAGTTGTTCACGACGATCTCCTCCAGGTTGTCGTCGGCAAGCGGAAGCTCAAGGTCCCCTAGGCCGAGCATGATGTTTATGACGTACGCTATCAGTATCTTCTTTACCTCGGGAGTCGTGCTCGGCAGGTACTTGTCTATCATCAGGTTTGCCGAGGCGATGTATTTCTGGTTAAGCTCGTCTAGATACTCCCTGTCCTCGATCCTTGTCGGGTCGATCGGGACAAGGGAGAGAAGCTCGCTTCTAAGCGAGACAAGAAGTATTTTCGTTGCCTCCCCCAGGCCAGGAACCGTGACCTCGTACATCGGCACGAACTCATTTGGCATCTCCGATATTTTGACGTTGGCCTTGAGCCCGTGCGCGTCAAGCTGGTATTCCTCGTAGGTGTTGGCGTTCCCCTCCTCCATCATCACACTCCTTTGCCCTCCTCTTCCTCCCCAGCGCCGCTCAATCTGTCAAGGTCCTGCTTGCTCGTCTTCATCTTTGCGTCCAGCCCCTTCGTCCTTCCGCCGAGTTTGGACACCTTCTTCTCGATCTCGCCGACCTGCACGACCTTCTCGACGTCTGAGCCCTTCAGCATATCGACGCTCTTAAGCTCCCCCTTTAGCAGGTTCGCCTCCTTAAGTATCGACTCGTGCTCCTTTTTTATCTCGGCAAGCCGTGTGTTTAGGGCTCCGAGCTGCTCGTTTAGGTTCGCTATCTCGCCGAAATCCTTCTTCAGCAAAGCCACCTTGTCTGTTATCGACTTCACCTTTCCCTCAGCTAGGGGATAGAGCCTGTCTATTCCCTGCTTCACGTTTGAAATGTTGTTCTCGATCGCGGTCTTGTCCCTTTCCGCGTCATGCTTAAGCCTTGCGCTCTCCCTCTTTGCGTACTTCTCGAGCTTCTCGTTCTCGCCGAGCTGGTTCGCCTGCCTCTGCACGGCCTCCTCCAGGGACTTCATCTCCGAGTAGATCCCGTCGTGCATCTGCCGCAGCTGCGCGCGCTTGTCCACTATCATCCTCTCGAACTCCTGGTCCAGCCCCCTTACCGATTCCTCATATCTCTTCATCTTCTCCTTGATGTCGCTGACCACCCCCTTCACGTCCGATTGGCCTGTGCTGAAGTTCTGTATCTTCCCTGCCATCTCCTCAAGGGCGCGCATCTCAGTTTCAAGAGTGGAGGATATCTTGTCCACCCTGTCCTTCTCCATCTTTATGCTTCCGTAGTGCTTCTCGACCTCATGCCCTATCCTCTCGAGCTCGTCCAAATCCTTTTTCACCTGTCCCGAGTTCTTCTTGAACGAGACGTCTGCAGATGCGGCAATCTTGCTGAGGTTGGATATCCTCCTGTCAAACTCCTGCAGCACGTTCATCTGCGCTACAAGCTCGGTCTCTACGGACTGCTTCTTTAGGTCCAGGGAGTTTTTGTAAGTGGCGACATCCACGTTAGTGACAGAGAGAGGCGCGACGAACATCTTCCCTATCTTGTAGGTTATCTTGACGATGTTTGCCTTCTCAAGCACGCTTGCCCAGTCCTCAACCACCTTTTCGCTTACCTTGAGCTCCTCGGCAAGCTTGCTTTCCTCCATCTCGCCGTGCTTGTTTAGGTAGTCGACAAGCGCATCGATGCCAGTTGTTGTTAAGCCCTCCGCCGCCATTTTATCACATACCCTACGCTTTTACCCTTTAAATATCTTACTTGGCACTTTTGCCATAAACATCGCTATCTCATTGCCCACAGCGACCTCGGGCAGTATCAGGCTGCTTATCCCTGCCCTTGTCATCCTGCCGACGTCCTCCTGCCTCTTTATCCTTGCTATTATCCTGATCGATGGGTTGAGCTTCTTTGCCTCGATTGCAATCAGCGTGTTCATCATGTCGTCCTCGCCTAGCAGCGTGAGGTGCGATGCCCTCTTTATACCCGCCCTCTCAAGGGTCTGCTGCTGCGTCGCGTCCGCGTTGATCGCGAGCATCCCCTCGTCCAGCAGCTTGCGCGTCGCGCGCAAATTCGGCTCTATGACGATAAACTCCTTTCCGGCGCCCTTGAGCTGCTTTGCAACCTCCAGCGCTATGCCCTCCATGGGCACTATCACAACGTGCCGCGACAGCCTCGCGATCTTTCCCTGCACGAACTTCTCGCGCAGGTTTATCCCCCCAAGAAGCTGGTAGAAGACTGTGGTGAGCACTATCGTTATGATCAGCCTTCCCTGGATGTCTAGAGTGGAGGCGATGAGCAGCAGCGGATTTGTTGGGTCAATCAGGCCGTTGTTTGGCGGGAAGTCCGCCCCTATGATGTTCATGAAGCTCCAAAATACCGAGATGAATGGGCTCTGCCCTGCGGCAAGCGCAGCAACAACAGAAAATGCGAATATCACAAGAAGTATCAGAACAAGGAACTTCTGTATCGCTCGAAACTCAACCATCTCTACAACCCCGCAACCTTCAACAGCCTCTCGCCGATCTCTATACCTGATAGATACTCGGGAAGCACGCACATGTCCACCCCGACCCTATACATCTTGCTACGTATCTCGTCGTTTGAGACCCTGCACATTATCCTGATCTTCTCATTTAGCCTCTTGGCCGTTATCGCCCCGACCAGGTTGTCTATGTCGCTGCTGGCGGTGAAGACTATCTCGCGCGCATTTGCTATGGACACCTGGCTTAGCACCTCGCTTTCTGTGAACTTGCCAGTTATCGCGACTATCCCCTGCCTGTTTAGCATCTCCTCGGTTGCCTTGTCGTGGTCGATCACCGCAACCTTGACCCCCTTCTTCTTGAGCCTTGCGACCAATCCCGCAGCCACGTCGTTGTAGCCGCACACGATGACGTGCCCCTTCATCCTAGAGCCCCTGAAGCGGTTTATTATCTCCTCAAAGTCCGCGTATCGGATAATGTTTAGCACTGCCGCAATCACGAAGCTGATCACAAGCATGTTGCTCAGGTTGTCTAAGATGACGACCCCAACTATCGCGGAAAACTTTCCCGGATCAGAGTTGAATGCTAGCTCGGCGAGGTCAAATGAGGCAGCGGTGTCCGGCGCCGCAAAGAACGTCTCGATTGTGTAGTAGGCGTCAAGGTAGATGTCGTGCGTCACGCTCCAGAGCACCGTGATCGAAATCGCCATCACGACCGCTCCGATGAGCACCGCTGAGACGAGAACATTTCCTGTTTCATCCTGGGGTGCGGTCGCCATTCTCTCACCCGATGTCCTTCATTATCTCATCGAAGAGCTCCTTGCTCGCCGAGACGTTCGGGGTCGCGATGAAGCTGGCTCCGGCCCCCTCGAGCTTGCTCTTTAGAAACTCGTTGTTTGCCCTGGTCGCAATAGCAATTTTCGGGTTTAGGCTCTTTGCGGTTATGACTGTGAAGAGGTTCTTGGCGTCGTCATCCATCACAATCGCAATGGCGCGCGCGCTTGAGACTCCCGCATCCTTAAGTATCTTCGATGAGGTCGCGTCGCCAACAAGGAACTCCACACCGCGCTCCTCGAGCACCTCCACCTTTTTCGCGTCCTTTTCTATCACGATACACCGTATCTTGTTTTGCTCTAGTATCTCGACGACCCGCTCCCCGACTATTCCGTATCCGCAGACGATTATGTGGTCCTTGAGTTGTTCGCGAGCCATCGATCCACCATTCCAATATCAATAATGTGTAATAATCTTTAAACCTGTTCTCTGACAGATGGGCGCGGCTAGAGGCTAGAAAATACATTATAGCTCCAGCCAGATTCGAACTGGCGTCACCGCCTCCAGAGGGCGATATCCTTTTGTGGCTACTTGCGTAGCGACCACTAGACGATGGAGCTATAACAAAATAGATTTCTCAAGAGATTTTAATAAAGCTTCGCCCGCCGCCCAGAAACTCTTATAATTATTGGGGGCAAAGGAAATGTGTATGGCGGATTTTTTGAGGCTAAACACCCTCTACTCACAGGAGATAAAGGACCTTGTGCTAGCGGATGTCGTGCTTACGCTCGCATTTACCTTCGTACTGAGCGGCGGCAGCGCGGCCCTCTCGAGGAATCTCTCTACCTTTTTGTACATTCTGCCGATCTCGTTCATTGCGGTCTCGCTAACATTCGTGCTTCATGAGCTGATGCACAAGTTTGTGGCCCAAAAATACGGCGCGATTGCCGCATTCAAAAGTTCGCTCAACGGCTTGGTCATAACGATCATTTCCGGATTTATCGGCTTTTTGATAGGAATTCCCGGAGCAACAGTGATCTACGCGCACAACTTCACAAAAAGGCAGGAAGGGATAGTATCCCTTGCGGGCCCTCTTACAAACTTTGCGATATTCGCCATTTTCTTTTCGATCGGCTACGCACTTTATCCAAATTTCTCGCAGGTTTTCGGGATAAATCTTTCCAACAGTTATCTCCAAAACATCCTCACGTTCGTACCTTTCATCAGCATCTTCCTAGCATTCTTCAACATGCTTCCAATATACCCATTTGACGGTAGCAAGGTACTGAGGTGGAACAAATTAGTCTACGTGGGTACAGTGGCTGCAATTCTAATAATCTTTTTGGTTTTGTATCCAGGAGTAATCTCCATTCTACAGCTTCTGTTCCTGCTTGTGCTTGCCCTAGGGATGTCACTCATTTCTAGGAGCATAATGTTTTAATGGCAATTAAAATGAAGAGCATATTTTCCAATAAAAACAACAAATTCATTATTGGCGCACTCCATTTCCTGCCGCTTCCGGGTTTCGTTGGGCATCCAGGTCTTGAAAAGGTGCTTGAAGTTGCTCTTGCCGACCTCAAAGCATTCGAAGTGGGAGGGGTGGATGCTGTGATAATAGAAAACAACTATGACCAGCCGCATAACATAAACGTAGGCGAGGAAACGGTCAATGCCATGTCATTTCTGGGAAGGGAGATAAAGAAGAAGACAAAGCTGCCGATCGGCGTAAGTGTGCTCTGGAACGATTATGCTGCCGCTTTGTCAATCGCAAAGGAGATTGGGGGCACATTTGTTCGGGTTCCGGTCTTTGTTGATAGCGTAATTACCGATTTTGGAGAGATAATTGCCGACCCGGAGAAGGTAATAGACTGCAGGGACCAGCTTGAGGCAAACAGCGTAATGATAATGGCAGACGTGCAGGTCAAGCATGCAACAATGATCAATTCAAAGAGTGTCTCAAATTCAGTGAAGCTGGCAAACGATCATGGTGCCGATGCAATCATAATAACCGGATCGAAGACCGGCGAGCCACCGAAGATAGGGGATTTGGAGATTGCGAAGAAGGCATCCAAGGTTCCTGTAATAATAGGGAGCGGATTGGACTCCTCAAATGCCTCTACCCTGTTAAAGTCAGCAGACGGTGCGATAGTGAGCACCTCCCTAAAGGAGGGCTCAATATCGCAAGAAGAGAGGAACGCCAAGCCATATTCACTTAGAATCGATGTGAAAAAGGTCAAGGAACTGATGAAAGTGGCAAAATCGCTCCCAAATTAGCCCCTTCCCCCACAATCCTCTCGATGGAGGAATAGCTTTATATTTAAGCAAACCATATTTAATGGGGGTTAGGATATGCCAAACGGTGTAGAATTAACAGTCGCAGACGCGCTAGTAACTGACTCGGGCAGAGGCATCGCCAGAATCGATTCCAAGTCGAGAAAGCAGCTAGATGTTGTGTCGGGCGACATAATCGAGATTAAAGGCAGGATAAAGTCCACTGCTGCGATTGTCTGGCAGGCCCACCCAAGCGATGAGGGCCTTGGTTTCATAAGAATCGACGGTTATCTAAGGCAGAATGTGGGAGTCGGAATAGGGGACAAGATCCACGTAAGCAAGGCAGAGGTGAAGGACGCTGAGAAAGTAGTCATAGCGCCCCCTCCAGGACAGAGGCCTCCTCTTTCACCTGACTTTGCGGAGTATGCAAAAAGAAAGTGGGAGAACAAGCCGATTGTCAAGGGAGACGTCATCCCAATCCCAATGTTCGGATTAGTATTCAACTTCCTTGTTGTGACTGTTGCACCGCACGGGATCGCAAGGATTACAAAGAACACAAACTTTGTCGTCAAGGAGGAGCCGGTTTCAGAGTCAATAGTCAGAATAGGCGAGGCCCACTACGAGGACATCGGTGGGCTCAAGGTAGAGATGCAGAAGATCAGGGAGATGGTCGAGTTGCCAATAAGGTACCCTGAGCTATTCGAGAGGCTCGGAATAGAGCCGCCAAAAGGGGTGCTGCTATACGGCGCTCCAGGAACGGGAAAGACGCTGCTTGCAAAGGCGGTGGCAAACGAGAGCGACGCAAACTTCATCTCGATCTCCGGGCCTGAGCTCGTCAGCAAGTTCGTAGGGGAGAGCGAGGAGAAGCTAAGGGAGATATTCAAGGAGGCAAACGAGAAGGCACCTACAATAATATTCATGGACGAGATCGATGCGATCGCGCCAAAGAGGGAGGAGGCCACAAACGAGGTCGAGAGGAGGATGGTCTCGCAGCTGCTCACCCTTATGGATGGGATGGCATCAAGGGGGCAGGTAATTGTCCTCGCAGCGACAAACAGGCCCGATGCAATCGACCCAGCCCTCAGAAGGCCGGGGAGGTTCGACAGGGAGATTGAGATTGGGGTTCCAAGCCGGAATGCAAGAAAGGAGATACTTCAGATCCACACAAGGAACATGCCTCTTGCAAAGGATGTCAATTTGGATGAGCTTGCAAACGTCACACACGGATACACCGGAGCGGACATAAGCGCATTCGTGAGGGAGGCGGCAATGGCCACGCTCAAGGCTATACTTCCAAAGATAATAGAAAAGCAATCGATTCCAAGCGAGCTGCTCAGTTCGCTTACCGTTACGAAGGACAACTTCATGGATGCCCTAAAGAATGTGCAGCCAAGCGCGCTTAGGGAGGTATTTGTCGAGAGACCGAATGTGCATTGGGGCGACGTTGGCGGACTCGAGGGAGTTAAGCAGGAGCTCAAGGAGCTAATAGAAACTCCGCTCAAGAATCCTGAGCTGTTCATCAAGATGGGGATAAGGCCGATCCGGGGAGTCCTTCTTGTAGGACCGCCTGGAACCGGAAAGACGCTGCTTGCAAAGGCGGTTGCGACAGAGAGGGAGTCCAACTTCATCTCTATAAAGGGGCCGGAGGTGCTCAGCAAGTTCGTTGGAGAGAGCGAGAAGACGGTAAGGGAGATATTCAGGAAGGCGAGGCTCGCATCGCCATGCATAATATTCATCGATGAGATTGACGCAATCGCGCACCCAAGGGGGCACAGCGAGTTCGATTCGCGCGTGAGCGAGAGGGTTGTTGACACGCTGCTCACTGAGATGGACGGGCTCTCAGAGCTCAAGAACGTTGTCGTGCTCGCGGCGACAAACAGGCCTGACGCAATTGATCCAGCAATACTTAGGCCCGGGAGGTTCGACAAGATAATCGAGATCCCTATGCCGGACCCTGAGACAAGGCTCCACATACTAAAGGTCCACACAAAGAAGATGCCGCTTGACAAGAACGTCGACCTTGCGGAGCTTGCAAACTCCACCGATAACTACACCGGAGCGGAGATAGAGAACATATGCAGAGAGGCGGGAATGAACGCGATTAGAAACGGAAGGGAGATAGTGAAGATGGAGGACTTCCGCAAGTCCCTTATAGAAGTGAGGCCCGCAATATCAAAGGAGGTCGCGGAGCGCATCAGGCGCTTCAAGGACGAGCCAAGCTCGATGTATAGATGATTAGTGATTTAATGAAAATAGTTTATTCGGACAAGAAAACTGGAAAGACAGGACAGGTAGAAGTTGTGAAGGAGAGAGAGGCGATTCTCATGGGCAAGAAGATCGGAGAGACGATCGACGGCTTCCCTGCAGGGCTCGAGGGCTTTGAGCTGCAGATAACGGGCCTGAGCGACAAGTCCGGAACCCCTTCGAGAAAGGAGGTCGACGGGACAAGGAAGGCAAGGCTGCTGCTAAGCGGCGGCGCAGGACTCAGATACGACAAGCACGGCTTTAGGGCGAGAAGGCTAATCCGCGGAAACATGATCAGCGCAGACACGATCCAGGTCAACACGGTGATCGTGAAGATGGGATCAAAGCCTCTTGAGGAGCTCTTCAAGCCAAAGGAGAAGAAAACAGAGTGAATACTAAATGCGAGATTTGAAGCAGAGTGAGTTTAACATAGGGACCCTGGGACACGTGGACCACGGGAAGACCACTCTCACAAAGGCTATAACGGGGGTTTGGACCGACAGGCACAGCGAGTCCCTCAAGCGAAGCATGACGATAAAGCTCGGATACGCCGATGCGATAATAAAGAAGTGCGAGGGATGCGGAGAGGACGGGCCCGGGATGTACACTGTCGGCGAATCCTGCATGGACTGCGAGAACAAGCCTGAGCCTTTTAGGAGAATCTCGCTCCTTGACTCGCCAGGGCACGAGACGCTGATGGCAACCGCAATAGCGGGATCGAGCATAATCGATGCGGTGATGCTTGTCATCTCCTCAACCGAGCCTTGCCCGATGCCGCAGACAAGGGAACATCTGATGCTTATCTCAACATTGGGAATAAAGAAGATAATTGTAGTCCAGACAAAGGTGGACATTGTCGGAAGGGAGAAGGCAAAGGCCCACTACGAGCAGATCAAAAAATTCGTGAGCGGAACGGTGGCGGAGAGCGCCCCGATAGTTCCTGTCATGGCGAACAAGAACGTAAATGTGGACGCCGTTTTGCAGCAGATTGCGGCAATCGAGCCACCAAAGCACGATCTGTCCTCAGACCCTCTCATGTACATAGCAAGGTCCTTCGACGTCAACAAGCCGGGAACCCCGATAAAGGATCTGGTCGGGGGAGTCGCGGGCGGATCAATAGTCAGGGGCAAGTTCAAGATTGGCGATGAGATTGAGATAAGCCCTGGGATCAATGCCGCAAGGGACAAGGCAAAGAAGGAGTCGTACGAGCCGATAATCACAACTATCGAGAGTCTCTCCTCAGGAACGGATCAGCTGCAGGAGGCGCTTCCGGGAGGACTGATCGCGTTCGGCACAACAATCGATCCGGCATTCACAAAGACGGACAGCCTTGTGGGCAACCTTGTGGGACACGCAGGAAAGCTTCCGCAGCCGGTGAACTCGCTGACGCTAAAGTACAACATGCTAAAGAGGGAGGACATACCAAAGCAGGCATTCAAGAACGGGGAGCCTGTGATCCTCGGAATCGGAACAGCAACAACTGTTGGCTACGTAAAGGTCGCAAAGAAGAGCACGCTTGAGATCGACCTCAAGAGGCCTGTGTGCGCGGACCCGAAGACGAAGATCTCAATTTTAAGGAACTTCGCGCAGAGATGGAGGCTCTCAGGATTCGGGACTATTGCCTAACTGCCAAACTTTTTGTTTCTTTCCTTTAATTGTTCCAATGTTGATTTTAATTCAGACAGGGCTCCATCAATCTGTTCAACTTTTTTATCCACTTCCGCAAAAAGCTCACGAGTAACCGAAGCTCTATTTTCTTTTACATGAAATACCGTTTTTTCTCTGACTATTGCCACTTCCGTATCCGCCACAATTTTTGTCACCTTAAAAGTAAGCCTTCCGCCAAAATACGGGATCACTATATTGTCCCCCTTTGTTATTGGGACTGTATCCAAACAATCCGCTATATATCTCTCATCAATCGGTGGAATCCACACGGAATTTTCAACAAATACTGCAATAGCGTCATCTGTTTTTATCTTACGCAACGTCACCTCCTTTTCAAGATCAACTTTTGCATTATTTCTTAAAATTGAATCAATCCTAATCATATTTTTGCCCTCATCGCTCGGATAAAGTGAAAGAATTTTGGCGGCTGTAACCCTTTTACCTTTTATCTCAACAATATCTCCCAATGATAGGCCAAGTAAATCCATTGTATCATAATCTATTCTTGCAACCCCCTTTCCAACGTCTCTGCCATGTGCTTCTTTTACCCTATTTATTTCTGAGGGCTTTGTGAATGGGTATTTTGTCACCTGTTCTTTCTGAGATTCAACCTTATTTCTCCTCACTACTTTTGTTAAATCTTCTACTTTAGAGCTATCACTGTTTTCCTCCTTTTTTCTCCTGGGTTCCTTTTTCAATGTCATGATTGCCACTATATACGAATTTAAAGCGGCGTTTTAAATAGCTGCCTAGATATTCGTTTCGAATGAATAAAATCCAAGAATTAGAGAAGCCTAGAGGATTCCTTTCCGATTTTTTCCATAAGCTTTATTCTTCCAGCTTCAGAACCGAGTGGATACTTCTTCAGATCAAGCTCAAAACCCGAGGCGTGGGGATGCCCTCCGCCGCCGAGCGCAGCTGCAAGTCCGGAGATATTGCTCTTGAGGCTTCTAATGCTGCCCTTGCCCTGCTTTGGGTCTATCACAATGCCGACATCCCTTCCCGACTGCTTAATCACCATGCCGCACGCCTGCGTTGACTGAACGCCTGTTGCAAATCCTATCGCCACCTTCCTTCCGACGAGGTGCAGATTCTTTAGCATCTTACTTATGCGATCAGTGTTCAGCTTCTCAAACTTTCTTTCCTCATCCTTTATCTTTTTGTCCACAAATTTCCTGCTTGCAATCACATCTGCAATGTGCCTAAGCTTTCCCTGCATGCCTGCCGACGACTTTGCCTTTGTGATCGATGTTATGCTAAGCGCATATGCCTTTACGAGTTCGTAGTGCTTCTTTGTGTCCGGCTTTAGGTTGAAGTCAGAGAAGTGTACCACCTTGCAGAATTCGTTAACAAAAGGCGTATTAAGCTGAAGCTCCTGTTTCGTTATCTCCGTTGCGCAGTACTTTTCGTTCTCCCCGACAATTGCGGCATCGCATATCCCTGCCACGTTCTTCATCGCATATGCACTCCACGGGTGATGATCAAACCAGAACACCTTCCCTCCCTTTGCCTTGATCTCCTTGATTATCTTTATCCAAACTGGTACGGTAGGTTCGTTGACGCTAAGGTCAGTCACGAAAAGGACGAATCCCTTTCCATAGAACTTCCTGAATTTGCTCTCCGCGTATAGTATATCCTCCTTTGCGTATCCGGAGAAGAACAGTCTGCTGCTTGGCAGGTTGTACTTGATCTTAAGCAGTGAGGCTGCCCCAACCCCGTCTATGTCTGCGCAGTGTGAGAGCACGGCTATGTTCTGCATCCAATCTTACTTACCTCTCAGCATAGGAATAAATAGATTACATGGGACCTCTCTTATTTTCGTACCGCCCTAATCAGTATGCTTTGATGCAGTTTGTCAGACTCACCGAACTGGAAAAATTTCTTTATGCTTTTCTTGACGTTCGGTCCATAATCGGTATTATTGATTGTGCTATCCGCAGCAGAAGGTGAGGTATTGATATGTAGCGGCACTATCTCCCCATAATTTAGGATGCTCTTTCCGTATTTCCTTGCGATAAAACCTCCCTTTCCAAGGATGATCAGGTTCTTGACTGAGGGGTGTTTCATTATGTTGCCAACGAATCTTGCGTCATAGGGTATAGGCCAAGCCGCAACAACTGTCTGAGGATCGAATTTTTCAAGCGCCTTCTTGTAGCTCATCCTTTTAACGTACCTCTCATCCCCCTTGATTTTCACCCCGGAGTCCGTGGCCGTAATCTCTATCCCTCCCCTTTTTACCCAGTAAGAGATCTTCCCCATTCCGGCGCATATTTCCACGTTCCTGCGGGTATCTAGCAGGTTTAGCAGCTGCGTCAGGTCATTTGCCAAATGATTGTGAACCACCTGGAAGTATCCCTTCCTCATGAGCAGTTCCCCGTAAACCCCTCCCCCAAACTTCCTGTCTACCTCCCTCATGAGTTTTACGCATTCATTGCGCTCTGGCAGACTATGTATCTGGGTTATCTCTCTGTAAATCAAAAAAAGCTCAGGGTATTTTTTCCTCAGGCTATTCTCGATCTGGCTGAGAAGCGCTTCCCTGGTCTCTTTCTCAAACTCTTTGAGCAGTTTTGCCCTGCTGACCGGTTTCATAACTGAGCTCTTATTTTGCCATATTTAAGTATTTCTCAGTCTTTGTCTTTGTCCGCGGCTTGGCTGAGGGTGTAGATACCTCCAGAAATAGTATAAAGGCCTGCCTTGGGGGAAGGCAGGCCCATCTGGTTCTCACTCACTGTGGAGGTGAAATAATGAGTGTGTTGGTCGTCTTGCCAGCATCATATTTGAAGTAAACCTTGTGGCCAAGCTGTATCCTGTCCAGAAGGCCGGCCCTGTGCAGCCTATTTAGCCTTGCACATGCCGCGTTTCGTCCCTTGTAGTTCATCTGTCCCTTTATGTCATCCGCGCAGACCATTCCCTTCGCCTGTGCGATTTCAAGTATCTTAGAATCAAGATTTGATAGCGGTATCTCCCTGTTTGTTCCCATAGGGACCTCCATGCCCCTGTCGACCTCCTCCATTGAGGTGAGCTCCTCCTCGAGCCTCTTGAGCCTGTCGAATATCCCTCTGAGCACCTTGTCTCTCTTTGCGTTCTCGTCAAGCATGTACTTTACAAGCGCTGAGACGCCGCTGTTCCCCTCGACCTCCTCGACTGCATTTCCGGCCTTCGATAGCTTCTCCACGACCTTCTTTAGGTCCTGGATTTCCTGTTCCATTTTGCTATTTTTGGCCATTTTTACCATCTTTTGGATTTCGACGACAATCCGTCGAAGTTCGTGATTCCAACATCCCCTCTTCGTGAAAGAATCACGATGGAATCACATAATTGAATGGTTGTAAACATTAAGATATTTAAAGCTTGCGCCATTTGGGTAACTTCCCATCAAAGAATCAGTTGGGAATCACGCGCTACACATAACCCCCAAGTGCGATTGTTCCACGTAAAGATATATAGGTATCTGAGGTGAAAGGTAGAAAATAGAGTGATTAGTGTGCAGCAGGTCTTAATTCCAGTCAAGAGGGCAAAACTCCTATCGGACAAGAAGCTACTTGAGTCGATAGAGAAGAGGCTTGGCTGCAAGATCCACATAGAGGAGGACAACCAGGTTGTGATCGAGGGCGAGGCGTACGAGGAGTACAACGCCAAGAACATCATCTCCGCCTTCGGCAGGGGATTCGACATCAACCAGGCGTACTCCCTTCTCTCGGAGGAGTACTTTTTCACCCCCATCAACCTCAAGGAGCTCTTTCGCAACAAGGACCAGCTCATGAGGATAAAGGGCAGGATAATCGGGGAGAACGGCAAGACAAAGGAGTACATAGAGTCGGTCAGCGGGGCGAAGATGTGTATCTACGAGAGCACTGTGAGCCTGATCGGCACAATAGACCAGATAAAGATAGCAAACGTTGCGATAAATATACTCCTGGAGGGGGGAACGCATAAAAAGGCATACAGAGTAATGGAGAAAGCAAGGCGTGAGCTTAGGTAGGCGATCATATGGCGGAGAAGAAAGGGGCTGAAGAGATATTCAAGGAGTTCAAGGAGCACTCGATATCCGAGTTCTTTCGAAAGAACAGGCAGATGCTCGGATATGCAGGAAAGGTAAGATCATTAACCACAGTCATTCACGAGTATGTTACAAACACCCTTGACGCCTGCGAGGAGGCTGGAATTCTCCCAGAGGTCAGCGTCAAGATAAAGTCGACCGGCGAGGAGAGGTATCTTGTAATCATCAAGGACAACGGGCCCGGAATCCCAAAGAAGATAGTGGGAAAGGCGCTTGCAAACGTGCTATCCGGAACAAAGTTCCACAGATACATGCAGCAGCGAGGCCAACAGGGAATCGGGGCAGCAGGGTGCACGCTGTTCTCCCAAATCACTACGGGAAAGCATATACACGTAAAATCGGGAACGGGAAAGGAGGCTTATGAGTGCGACCTTGGAATCAGCATCAAGGACAACAAGCCCGTGATTGAGAACCTAGTCGAGCTAGGAAAGGATTCTGTCAAGGGGGTCGTGATTGAGGCAGAGTTCGGAGGGGTTAAGTACGAGAACGGCGACCACGGCGTATATGAGTACCTAAAGAGGACCGCGCTTGTGAATCCGCACATCAGCATAAAGCTAATCGACCCTGATGGGAAGGATTTCGTGTTCCCAAGGTCTGTGAATGAGATGCCAAAGAGGCCAAAGCAGATACAGCCTCACCCGTTGGGGATCGAGTCAAGCGACCTCCTCGACTTTGCGCACATAACCGAGTCCCAGAAGCTCTCCTCATTTCTTGTCGAGGCATTTGCAAGGGTGACACCAAACAAGGTTAACGAGCTCAGGGAGCTGCTGCCAAAGATGGATTTTGCAAAGAGCCCGAGGGAGCTCACATGGGACGAGGCGCAGGAGCTTGTCAACGCATTCAAGAAGATAAAGTGGATCGCCCCGGACATGGACTCCCTCTCCACAATAGGGGAGAAGCAGATAGAGGCGGCGATAAAGAACATACTAAACCCTGAGTTCCAGGCGGTGGTCGAGAGAAAGCCGAAGGTCTTCAGGGGCGGGATACCCTTTGTTGTCGAGATAGGGATTGCATATGGGGGGAACGCCGGTAAGGTAACGGACAGCGGGCCGAGCGGAAACATACTAAGATTCGCAAACAAGGTTCCGCTGCTCTTTGACGGAGGGACATGCGCAATAACTGAATCGGTGCGCGGGCTGCAGTGGAAGAGATACAACATTGACGACTTCGAGAAGTCGCCGATCAGCATACTAGTCAGCGTCTCATCCGTATACATACCCTACGCGGGCGTCGGAAAGCAGTCGGTCGCCCAGGAGGAGGAGATAATCGAGGAGGTCAGGCTCGCGGTCATGGATGCGCTGAGGATACTGCAAAGATACCTAAGCGGGGTTCGAAACAGGACCACTGCCGAGACAAAGTACAAGACGATAATGCGATACGTGAGCCAGCTTTCAGCGGACCTTGGCGAGCTCACCGGAATGAAGAGCGATGCGATAGAGGCGTCCCTCAAGTCACTAATCGATGGCAAGTACAAGAAGCTCTTTGAGGACGAAAAGGCAGCCGCCCAGGCTGAGGAGGAGGCCGCCGCTGCCGAAGAAAAGACGGCAAAGGAGGAAGAGGAATAGCCCTAATTCAGAAGACAATCTGGTCCAAATTGTTTGCGTCAACAAGCCTAATGTATCCGTAGGAGATGCCGATCTTTAGCATCTCAGCCTGGTTTCCGTACGATTTGTAGAGCTTCTCGGTGAATCCAAGCATCTTCTCCTCATCGGCGAACACGATGTAGGTCTTGAAGTTCGGCGCGACCTCTATGTTTCGCATTGTGCCTAGGCTTGAATAGATGACTATGTGCGTCTGCGCCCCGCTCTTGCTGAGTGTTATGTCTGCGGCCTCGCTTGCACCCACGTCGGTGAAAAGAAGCGCGTGCCCGACGCAGTAGTCCCTGATCCTTCTGAAGACGGAGAGATACTCTATATCGTATCCCGAGTCGCTCATCCACTTCTTCGGTGCATAGTATCCTCCGGATGAGACGATGTCCCCGTCAACAATCAGCCTGCTCATTATCAGGGCGGCATTCTGCATCGTTATCGAGACAGGTATGTTGTTGTAGCGGATGTTGTTGCTCACCCCACTCTTTATCTCCTCAAGGGTGAGCGGCATGTACTTCCAGTGGTAGAGGAAGTTGACCTTGTCGAATACGTTTAGTATCTCGCCGCGGTTGATCTTGACGTTCACCTTCTTCGCCTGCTGGAACTCAGGGACGTCTATATAGTACTCGTCGCGGTTTGGCGGCTTGATGATCAGATTCAGTATCAGCACCGCAAGGCCGACAATCACGAACTCGATGTATATTGTGGGGATGTTGAGGACCTGCTGGGTGTTTGCGGCTACGTAGCTGTACTTGGTGTTGAAGATGTGCAGGTTGAAGGTCTCCGGTCCGTATCCGATAACTGTTCCCTTCGGCAGTGAATACGTTATAACCCCTCCGCTTAGCACACCGTTGTATGTGTAGGCGCCGTTTAGGTCCATGGAGTAGGTTGCGTTCGATATAGGGAAGTTATTGCTCTGGGCAAGGAAGCTGAACGTCCCGTTCGCAAATCCTAGGCTTATCGGGGTGAGCGTCACGCTTGTCACGTTCACTATCGCGCTTGAGTAGTACTTGTTGAAGAAGTTGCGAAGAACCGCTATGTATGTGCCGCTGGGGATCTGGAAAGAGTAGTACTTTATTATGTCGATGTTTGATGTGGTGTTGAAGAAAGGTATCGGTATTGCGGCTACAAAGCTGAGGTTCTTGTCGTATAGGTCGATGTGCGGAATCACCAGTTGCGGCGTCGTGGAGTTGACGTTTATCGACACCCCTATCGGCACGCTCTGCGACTGGCCTACGTAAGTGGGCAGCGAGAGGGTGCCGTTTGAGGCATATACGAGGTTTACCGGAATCTGCCTTTCGAGGAAGTCTGCCGAGTTTCCGACCACTGCGGTCAGAACAGCGTACGAGGCGTTAATTCTCCTCCCTACTCCTCCGGTGTTGTTTATGCTGCTTGCGAATGCTGGCACCCCTATGGTCGCGCTTTCGCCAGGAATGGTCGTTATGTAGGAGCCGCTTGCTATGTCGTCCATCCAAAAGTGCAGGCTTATCGCCCTTGCTATGTCTTTTGCGACGTTCGTGCTGTTGCCCCATCCGGATTTTTGCGTATTTGAAAACGAAACCACAGATCCGTTCGCCGTGCTAAGATACGAGGCGGAATACTGATAGCCCCCAAGCCTGAAGCCAAATGTCGTGTTCTTGAAATCGAAATAGTTGTTCGTGAGGTTTGTGTTCCTAAACGGTCCGGAATCAAGCCCGATCCGCGCAATTGCCGTCAAAGTGGCGTTTGACGAGGAGAAGATGACCCCTCCCGGGCCCGAGCTTCTGCTGAAGTTGTCCCCAATATAGAGTATGGTGTCGCTGTTGTTTATTAAAGTTAGAAGGTTCTCCGATCCGGAAAGCTGGAAGCCGGACTGCGGCAGCATGTATACCGGGAGGAGCCCCGAAGGAACGATTATGGTGGAGCCGGCAGGCACCGAGGAGAGCTGGCTTGGGTTTATGTAGAAGAGCCTGTTTGTCGCTCCGATCACCCCGTATTTCCTTAGGTAAATGCTGACGTTGGAGAAAACCGCCAAGTCGCTGTAGCAGTGGTAGCAGTAGTTTGTGGTATTTAGGTAATAGATGTTTGGCAAGGGGTTCTTGGTATAAACGTCAAGGAACAGCTCTATTTCGCTGAGGTTTGCCGAGGTGTATCTTGCGACAGCGTAAGGCACAAGCAGCTGCGCGTTGCTGTATGTGGCCACTCCGCTTGACACAAGTGAGACGTTGAAACTGATCGGGCCGGATACCTGGACCGGGGCCTTGGGTATCGCAGCAAAGGCGCTCTGGGTGTAGATTATTATCCCCGCGACAAGAAGCACTATGGCGATTATCGGCACCGCTATTATCGCGATCCCCATTTTTTTAGAATTCTCCGCCATCCAACCAGCCACTATACCTCGTCAACCTTCTTCTTCTTGAGTATGTATTTGTCGACGAACTTTTCCATGAAGTCGCTTGCGGCATTGCTGCTCTGGTTGACTCTCTTGATCACGTTGTAGACCCTCACGTAGCGGAACTTCTTGTTTACCGTAGCGAGATATTTCAAGTGACCACTAACTCTTCAGCTCGACGTATCCGAGCGAGACCATCTTGTCGAGTATCTGCTCGATCCTCGGCGCAGCGATCTTGTAGTTCGCCGCAAACTCGGTTATGTCGATCGAGTTGTTGTGGGTGACTATCCAGTCCTGCACCATCGCCATCAGCGCCTCGTCGGAGTATGTCTGCAGCGCCTTGAGCTGCGCGCGCAGCTGCTTGTCCTCCTCGTCAAGCTGCGTCGTCTGTATCGTGAGGTTGCGGTTTGCCGAGGAGAGCTCTAAATTCAGCCTCCTTATCTCCCTGTACTCGGATAGAAGCGAATCGTACTTGTTGAATAGGGTGCTGTAGCTCTGGGAGAGGCTGTTTAGCACGTCATCGACAGAGGAGTCTATGTACTGGAAGAACTTCACGCTGTCGATCTGGTATGAGTCGTTGATCATAGAGAGGATGGAGGCGAGGTTCTTGATGACATACAGCCTCCTCACCTTCTCGCTGGTGTCAGGGGCTATGGAGTAGATCACGTGTATGCCGTCGCTCTTGATGTTTATCAGGTAGAATAGGAACGGTTTCTTCTTGATGTTTCTGCTCTCGACCTTCGCGATGCTAAGCTCCTCGCCGTTTAGCTTTACTGAGAAGAAGGGGATTGCAGAGAGCTTATCCTTTGCCTGCTCGAGCGTGCCGGTGAGCTTGCCTGGGAAATCTATCTCCTCAACTCTTGGCACAATCTCCTCATCAGGCAATGGATCACTCTCTAGATATAGCGTATACTACCTATTAAATATATTTATTGCTTACTTCGGCTGCTTTGCGGCGATTTTCGGGGTGTAGTTTAGCAGCGAAAGCAGGTAGAGGAAGACAACAAGCGCTATCGAGACCGCAATCGAGGTTACGCTCGGCGAGAGTATTATCCCAAGGAGCGCAAATACGATCCCTATGCCCACATACACCGCCTGCCTCGACTCGTAGGCCTTGCGGCTCTGCTCGTATCCGAGCCTCTCGACGCTGTTCTGCGAGTGCCTTCCCGCGTCCTCCAGTATGACCACGCCCTCACCCTCAAACTTTGGGTTTACCGCGGCGTCCTTTGTCGCGTGCATATGCCTTGGGTAGCACTCCTTGCACCAAATCAGCCTGTTGTTCATGACTTTCAGGTGCAGCTTCTCCTTCACAAAGCGTATTGCGCGTATGACATAGTCGACCTCAACCTCAAGGCCGTTCCTCTCGTTTCCGCAGCACACGCATACGCTCTTTTTTGCCATAACCATCACTCTATGCTAAGCACGACGATCTTGCCGAAAGTCTCGTTTATCTTCTCCTCGTCAAGAGCGTTGAATATCTCCGTTATGCTGATATCATCAATCCCCATCCTTCGAAACACGTTTGTTATGTCCCCCTGTTTTAGCCCCACCTTCTGGAGCATCCCGGCAAACGAGACCGCGTTTACGTGCCTGTGGAGCCTGTTGAGGTTCGCCTCAAGCTCATCCACGCTCTTGTCGTTCACCTTGAGCATCGCCAGCATCTTCTTTAGCTCAAGCCTGTTCACTACAAATGTGGATCCCGCCAAACAATCACGTCGCTATATAGGTGAACACTCTGGTTATTATCATGTCCTGCAGCCCGATGCTTCGCATCAGGAGTATGATGTTCTGCTTGTCCACCTTGAACTCGTTGAGTATCTCAACAAACCCCCTAACATCCAGCTGCCTGTTGTGCTCGTCAAGCCTCCTGAATATGCTCTCTATGACCTCGATGCCTATGTTGCTCTCGATAAGCTTGCTTCGCAAATCGATCTTCTCGAAGTAGTACTCCTTCTGGATCTCAGCGTTCTCAAGCTCGTCCTGGTTTAGTATGTCCCCTGTCGAGATCGTGTAGACGTCAAGCGGAATCTCCCCCACCACCTTGTCGATCACGAATATCTCCGGGAACTGCACAGATGTCTGGAAGGACATGTCCACTGCCGCCTGCCCGACCCCGAACTTGCTTATCTCCTTCCTTATGAAGTCGGAGAAGTTGAGCGAGCCCTGCAGATAGTTCATGAACTTCTCGAACTTTATCCTGAGCATGATTGTCGTGCCGACGTTGGAGAAGATCGCCTCGTTGATGTCGGTCGGGTTCTGCGATGCAACGATCAGCCCGAACTGGTACTTTCTTCCCTCTCTGACTATCATCACCGCGTCGCTTCTCTCGTCGCTTGCCACTTTCCACGCCTCGTCCAGCACTATTATTGCGCGAAGCCCCTTTGATGCGCTCCATCCCTCGCTTCTCATCTTCTCCTTCAGCGACTGGAGGATGAAGAGCGCGGCAAGCGCCCTGAAGCTCTCGTCAGGAAGACCGGAGATGTCCAGGTCGACAAGCCCGGAGGACACCAATTTTCCAAGGTCGAGAGTGCTCTTCCTTGCGAAGTAGTCCTCTCCCTCCCTTGCGAACTGCCTTAGCCTGTAGATTGCGTTCTCAAGCTCTGCCGGATACTCGTAGGTTCCGTCCTGCAGCTTTTCCTCAAGAATCGAGATAACTCCCTTTAGCGTCGGCGCATCCTTCTTCGGGTCAGGGATTGCAGCTAGGCTAAATCCTGCGTTGACATAGGTCTGCTCGATCGCCTCCATCGTGAGCCTCTTCTGCTCCGGGTACTGCGAGATGTCGGTGAGGATCTCAAAGGAGCTGATTATCTGCTTTGCTCGGTCCAGCGGCTTCATCCCGGAGAGGTCCATGATGTTTAGGTAGTCCCCCTTTGCAAGAGAGATGACCGTCCCCCCGCTCTGCTTTACCCAGGCGCGGTATTCCCCAGCCCAGTCGATTATGATCGCGTTCGTGTTCCAGACGTAGCTTGCGCGGATCAAGAATGTCTTCACAAAGAAGCTCTTACCTGCTCCCGTGATTCCCACGACCGCAAGGTGCGGGTTCGTGAGGTTCTGGAAGCTCCAGGAGAAGGGTGCATTGAAAACCTTGGTTATACCCACGAAGATCGAGTTCGTAGGGTCGTTGAGTAGGTACTCATGGGGCGGCTCAGGCGGCCTGCTGAGGAAGACTCGCTTTGCGAGCTCGTTGCTCATCAGGTTTTGCGCCCTTACCAATGTCATAATATCATCTTCTATTACAGGTTAAAAATACCTCACTTTTGCACATTGAACAGCCCCTCAAGCTCCGACGTGCTTGTCGGTATGAAGTATCCGAATCTGAAGAGTATGTTAAGCTCCCTTCCGACAACCCTTGTTATGCTCAGGTCCATCGAGTTGAACACTGTCTGGAGCTGGTTGATCTGGTTTGTGAGCGCATCCGCAGCCGCCTTCTCGCTGACTCCCACCGCGATGCTCTCGATATACATCACGCTGCCCACCGGCCTCTCACCTGATGAGAGCCTCTCTATCCTTGACTGGATCACGTTTATCCTCCTCTGGAAGTCGTCGATCGTTAGCTGGTTCGGGCTCGCAGCCTGCATCTCCTTTGAGAGCTGGAACTCGAGGAAGCCCCTCTTCCCCTCAAGGTCCTCTCGGTACGCCTGTATCTCGTTTGCGTAGGTTATCAGGTGGAACTTGAATGGGAACTTCACGTTCATCACTATCCTCTCCCACTTCTCCGGCCCGGATGCGAGCTTCTGTTCCTCGCTAACATCGACCCGCTCCGCCGCGAAGACGTAGTTGTAGACGTTTGCGGTCAGATATCCAGTCGCGTAGTAGAGCCCGTTTACGTTCTTTATTATGCAGTTCTGGTTCTTTGGTATCATGTAGTTCTTTGCCGGCACGGTCTTTATCCCCAGCACTATCGTGACTATCGGGAAGAGTATGAAGTCTGCATAGTTTATTATCGCGATTATTATCAGCGTGACTATCGAGAGCACTATCGCGACAATCGAGAGTGGCCCGTAGTTTGCCGAGAAGAATATTGCGATGAGTGCGACTATCCCAGTGAATCCCAGATAGATTATAGTTTCCTCGTCCATGTTACAGCCCCTCAGAGACAGTCTTCTGCCTTATTTCCTCGCTGACAGTCGAGAACGGTATCGTGTAGTCAGCCTGCGTGACAAGCAGTATCTCCTCCCCGCTCATCATAGACGTGGTGATTCCGAGCGTTGCGCCGATTCCTGATGATAGCTCATCCGCCTGCTGGGTCGCAAGGGCCGTCGCCTCCTCTTCCGTGCTCCCCATCGCGGTCACCGTGACGTAGTTTAGCAGCGCATGCGACTGGATCCTCCCGATGCTCTCAAGCAGATTGTGCCACATCGTGACCTCCCCCTTCTCCCTCTCGACTACGCTCGGATTCGCCTCCTTCTCGCTCATCGATTTTTGGTATCGCTCCTCGACCTCGTTGAGCCTGTCGCGTATCTTGTTTATGTACTCGTCCTTGTTGATGAGGTACATCTGTGTGGTTATCTTGTACGGCGTCTTGCTGATGCTGACGATCCTGCTAAAGAGCCTAGCAAAGTCAATCTTCTCCTCCTCGTTCATCTCGGTGGCGGACTTGTAGATCGGTATCTTCACAAAGGCGGTCGCGTAGACATCGCTTCCCTCCCTTGTTATTATCGCATTGCCTGACGGGGCGATGTAGAAGGGCTCCTCGTTGCTTAAAACTATCGTCTTGTCCTTCATCCTGTAGAGAGGTATGAAGAGGTAGCTGTAGAACCTAGTCGACATGGCGAGTATGTCTATGAAGAGGGCTATTGCAAGGAAGATTATCTTTACGTAGCTCGGAATCTGCAGCGTCGAGGTCACGATCATTATCACTAATGAGATTCCAACGAACGCTACAAAGAGCAGTGACTTGAGGCTAGGCAATCAGATCCCTACGATACATATCCTGCAAAAATCTATAAATAACAACAGCACCCCTCAGAGCTTTCCTATGAATGTTCCGGAGCTGTGCGCGAATCCGCCGATGAAGTCGGAGATTGTTATCACCGCAAAGTACGTTATCGCCATTATGAGCGCAGGGTAGAAGAGTATCGAGAGCCAGTACGCGCCCATTGAGCTTTGGATGTCGTGTAGGGTGCCCACAAGCGGGCTGGACGCCGAGATCGCATTTTGCTCTGCACCGGTTCCGGATCCGAACTGGCTAAGCTGCTGCGTTGCCTGGGCCAGCGAGGTGGCGACACCACCTTGCGTGAAGTAGAACGCGACCGCAAAGAGCAGCGGCATTATGAAGAAGAACCCTATGGCTATCGCCATGAACATCCCTCCGAGCGAGCGCGTAGGTATGAAGGCCCTGAGTATTACTCCTGGCAACAGGAAAACCGGGATGGCGGCGTACATCGCAAATATGAGTATGTAATACTCGACATTTAGCACCAGCAGGCCCTCCATCAGCAGGTACGCAACAATCTGCGCAGGAAGCAAAAAGAACAGATCGATCGCCCCCTTGAACGCCTGAACTATGTAGCTTGTCACGAATTTCGTTATGCCCGAGGCGGCAAAGGTCCCGAACTGCCCTGTGTCGGGCACGGCACCTTGAGGCCCAAGACTCACCCCAAGAGTGTAGCTTGAGTAATACGCGTCAACGCTGTAGATGTTAAATAGCCCAGTTATCAGCGTTGTGGTTTGCGTTATGGTGCCGGTTATGTAGGTTAGCGAGGTCACATACGGGTTTTGTGGCCCGGTGAAGAGGGACGGGAGCACCCCGATCATCACCGCTGCAATGAACATGAAGAGTATAACTATCAGGGCCGTAGCGGTGGCCTCGTATATCTCACCTACCCCGAAGTCCCTCAGCCTCTGGTTTCTCAGGGCAACTCCTATTGCGAAAAGTATTGCGGCTATTGAAAATGCGACGGTCATGACCGCAAACCCAACGGGCAGCCACTGCTGCCAGGCGTTGTAGACCGCCTGGTTCACGCTGCTGCAGTACCATGGCGCAAGGTTTTGTATGTCTAGCTGGTTTGTGGCGCACGGCCCCCCTGCGCTCTGCGCATTTGCAAGCGACATGGCAAATACCACTAAAAGCGCGACAGCGACAATTGACTGGGCCATTTTCATGTTTTCACCTTATGCGACGCTCGTGAGCAGCGAGAGGAAGTCCATCCTCTCTCCCACCGCCTGCGAGAAGTCAATTATGAATGTGTTAACTATCGTGAAGGTTATAAGAGGCAGTACAAGCGTTCCTGCCAGTGCAATTCCAAGCCATTCAAATACGGAGTTAACAATTGCGAGGACCGGACCTGTTGGGTCGCTTAGAAGGGCGACCGCATTTATCGCGTTGATCGCCGGCTGAACGGCAAGCACGCTGAGCACCTGCACCAAAAATCCGTAGGTTATCGAGACCATTATTGGGAATATGAGCCCGATTCCAAGCGCAAAGGCTATCATCGCCCCTCCAAAGCTCCTGGTTATCCCGAAGATCCTCGCCACAAGCCCTAGCGGCAGCAGTATCGCGAAGATGAGCATAGCGGCGTCAAGCAGCAGAAGCTGCACCTGGGAGAGTATTATCAGCGAACCTATTGCAAGAGTCGACCCCTCAAGGAACTCGGCTATGGGAAGCGAGTCTAGAGTAAGCCCCAGGCTCAGACCGAAGTTTGATATCGCCGGATTGAAGGAGTACTTTAGCTGGAAGCTCGGGGTGGATGAGAATAATATGGTCGCCCCGCCGATCACGTTGTTTAGGTAGTAGACAATGTTGCTGTTGAAATTGAATAAGTCGCACTCGGAGAGCCCGTAGATATCCGTAACCTGCGTGCAGTCGCTGTGCACCCCCCAGACTGCGGGAATCCCTGCGGCCACACTGCCCGCCCCGGGAACCAGGTTTAGGTTTGTGAACAGGGGGATTGGGTTTATCGTGTAGACCATCAGCGCGAATCCGCTGAAAATTATGACAAGCAGAAATGAGAAGAGCGTCTCGTACATCTTCAGCCTCGCCCACGTCCTCATCTCGCTTCTTCCCATAATCGGCGAGAGGCCGTAGATCAGGCTGGCGATAAGCATTATGACAAGGACCCCCAGGGACGCGAACGGGAACCATCCTGTGATCGGCGAGCAGAGCAGCCCGCCCACTCCGCTAGAGCAGCTTGCAGCAAACATGAGTATAGGGTCTAGCATGATCATACCACCTTCTTTAGCATGTCTCTTGCCTGCAGCGAAGGGGCGCCGAGCAGGTCGGCGAATCCCTCAAGCAGGCTATAGGATATGACAAACGAAATTATTATACCGAATATCTGGAACGTCGCGTTTATTATCGAGAAGATGTAGAAGTCAAAGATGTCCACGAACTCGCTTTGCACCGCAGCCTGCGCCACCTCTCCTGCAAGGGTCTGCAGCTGCGTGAAAGGGTCCTGCGCAGTTGCCGCAGAGCCAATCGAGGAGGAGCCAAGTATGTACTGCCCGCTGCAGTCCGCCTGCTCTAGGCAGTGGTAGTTCACCGTTGTGAATGGGTAGATGAGCGCAGGGAAGAAGATGTAGAATCCTATGAAGAGCGCAATCAGAGTGCCACCCGCCGCGCGAGTCCACGGGAACGAGCGCATCAGCACCCCTGCAAAGAGCAGGAGCGGGAAGAGGTAGTACACTATCACCATGAAGAAGACAACCCCTATCTCTATCCCCACGACGCCCGAGACGAGAGGGCTCAAGAATCCCACCAGCAGCAGATAAGGCGTTATCCCAGCAAGCGGGGCTATGGATATTCCCATTCCGTTTGGCATCAGGTTTATCACAAACCCTGAGGCAATGCTGTATCCGTATGAAATCCCGTTCAGCCCACTCAGCCCAGCTAGGTGGCTGACCGCATCGCTCATGTATGTCTGGCACACCGAGCTGTATATCCCCTGAATGTCCTGGTAGCCCGCGGTCGGGTTTGCCCCAAGCGCCACAAGCGGCGCGGACCCGGCCGCGCCTGCCGAGGCTATCACGGCATTGCCAAGGTTGGAGATGAACACCATGCCCCCGCTGAGCACCGCGGCGCCCCCGAAGAGCACAACGATCATAATTATGTTAAGTACGCTCTCAAGGTACTCTGTCTTGACAAACACCAAGATCCTGGGTATCCCAAAGCCGTACCCCACGGCATACATTATCGCAAGCGCAGCAAACACCATCGCAACTATCAGGAGCGCGACCTGCAGCACAAAGCCGTAGCTGTCAAAGTTTGGCCCAAGCCATGGGAACGAGCCTGCTATCCCCCCCTGCCCGAAGAAGTAGCTGCACGTGTTCGCGAAGTTGATGATCGATTGCGCGTGTGCAGTGCCTGTGAGTGCCATGAGGAGCGCAAACGCGGCCAGTACGAAATTTTTGACAATCATCTAAACCAGCTTTCCAAGCCCTGCTATGTCTGTGTCCCCGCCAAAGAGGAACGAGACGTTCTTCATCGCCGAGAGTATTATCAGTATGTTGAGGAAGGGTATGACAAATCCCGCCACGGACATCAGCCCGTAGACGTCCATGAACTCCATCGAGGTAGCGACTGCGGCCGATGGTACGCACGGGGTGCTGAGTATGCCCGTCAGCTGCGGAACCTGCGAAACGAATCCGCCAAATGTGAACGCCGCCCCGAAGCCGAGCGAGATCGCCATGAGTACCGAGTCCTTTGCCTCCTCTGCCGGAAGGTTGCCTGCAAGCGGCCAGCATCCGTTGTAGTTCGCTATGGCCGAGATGCTCGGGAAGACATAAAAGTTTGGGGTCAGCGAGTTGTATATTATGTCCCTGCAGTCTGGGCTAACGTTGGGATCGCAAGGACTCTTCTCAGGCCCCCATGCTCCCCCGGTAGCGAAGGCGAGATTTATCTGTATGTTGTCAGAGCTCGATGTCTGCGTGTCGGTTGTTATCGGATTTAGCCCAACCGCAACCGCCTGCGATACCGAGTTCATGTTCCCCTTGTCGTCAGTTACCGTCAGCTTTATCGTCGGATTTGAAGCGCTAGCATATGTGTGGCTTAGTCCCTGCGGCCATCCTGTCGAGGTCTTCCCGTCCCCCCAGTCCCATGCTATCGTTGTCTTGGGGTTCCCGGTGTTTTGGTTGTCAACGCTTCCCTGTGGCGTGACGATCAGACCAGTAGTCGGAAGGCCGTGAAGGTATATCCCAGGAAGCTGCTGCTCGTTTCCGACCTGCGTCACCTGTACCGTTGCCACACCGTACTGGTCAACATTCACCTCAAAGCTCACAGGCAGCAGTGCGCCCTTGGCAGACTGCGCAGTCTGGGAGATGGCCGCCCCCGGAATTACATCCAGATTCGCGCTCGCGCTTCCCGACTGCCCGTTGCTCTGCACGTCAAGAGTTATGGTTTGTGGGCCAGGAAGGAATGTGTGGGTTGCCGACATCCCGCTGCTAGTGGCGCTGTTGTCGTTCCAGTTCCACGTTGCCTGCGGCGGGATAGGGGCCCCGACAAGCTGGCTTGTGGTCACCCCGCTGCCCAGCATGTTGTATTCGATTATCATCACCAGCGGCAGTATTATCACAATCACCAGGGTTATCCCCATCAGGAGCCCTCCCGCGCTCCTCGTGAAGGAGATCGCCCTGAGGATTATGCCTGCGGCAAGAAGGAAAGGCCACACCACGAGCAGTATGAACATTATGACCAGCTGAGTTAGGAACATGTACATTATGAATATCCCCTGGGTCTCAAGCGGCTTTGTCATGAATGTTATCAGAGAGTATCCAGCGAAAGGCTGTGAGGCCAAGTCTATCGATAGCAGCCTAGGCACCAGCGGGTCTGCGCAGGCGGACGGCAGGCAGAGCCCCGGATCGGACTTTAGGGTGGAGAGGAATCCGATCATTCCCTCGTAGACGTAGAGCCCGTTTAGGTTCGCAGCCGCCTGATTTGTGAGGTTTGCAATCATCACGTAGCTTGAGGCAAGTCCGTAGTTCACATACGAGCTCGCGCTCCCTCCGGAGTTCTGCGAGTTCTCCACCAGCGCGCACACAAAGCTGGTCGGGTCCCCCTGCAGAAGGCTGACCTGGGAATTCTGCAAATCGCCGCACATGTTCGTGACGTGGCTGCCGAAGTCTCCTGTTGATGTGCCCACAAGGCTTGAGTTCGAGACAAAGCTTCCGAAGAGAATGAGGACGCTTATTATCAGCACAACGTATATCGCAGTCCCTATCGATTGGCCAAGCTCTGTTATTCCCCTCGAGCTTATCTGCCCGTCGTTTAGCAGCTTGCCGATGATGTACAGGAAGAACCCTATCGCGATCGAGATGAATATCGCGATGGAGACTATCGGGAGCCATGAGCTGAGCGATCCGAGCGGATTGGTCACCTGGGTCGGGAAGTTGATCACCTGGGCCGAGGCGGAGCCAAAGAGGATGGCGAGCGCTAGCAAAGCGAGCGAAAACGTGATTGCAGTTTTGTTGTGCGCCATAAACTCAGCTAAAGAGGCTCTCCGACCCAAGGAAGTTTAGCGCCGCGCTGATTCCCTTGGCAAGCCCTGCCGCCAGCCCTATCGTTATTGCAAGGTCAAGCGCTATGAGCACAGTCGTCTGGAAAATGTACCCTGCCACCTGCATCCCGACGTTTGTTACTATCGCAGGGGCCGCGAAGATGGCTGTGAGCGGATCCGAGGACTTGAGGAATGTGCTAAAGAACTCCCCTACAGCGCTGCCGTAAAAGTTTGTGGGCAGCTGGACCCCGCCGAATCCGAAGTCCGGCTGCGGGGCCGATCCAAAGAGCGAGGACTGAGTGAGCCCAGGAACATTGTAGCTTCCAGAGTACTGCGGGTAGGGGTTTGCGCAGCTTGCCTGCGAGGGGGTGCAGTACATCCAGTTTATTATCTGTGCATCCATAACAAAAGTCATCGGGAAGATGAAATAGAAAGCTAGTGCTATGGCGAGGAACTCGTTTGCGGCCTGCCTGAGCCTAGGCCCGGTGAAGGAGAGGCTTCGCATTATGAGCGCTACGGGAAGCACCACAGTCAGCGCTGCTGCCTGTATGAGCGGAAGGGCGAGGAACTGCAAAAAGAGCATCGAGAAGCTTAGGACAACAAGCGGTATGAAGACATCCGTTAGAACAGTTGCGTAGTTCTTGTATATCGAGCTGAAGTCAGGTGCGCCCACGCTTGCTGCGAATATCTTGGAGTTTTTCAGCCCGGGTATCAGGGGGTTGAGCGGCAGGTCTGGCAGCGCCTCCGAGAGCCCTGTGAGCACTCCGGAATAGATCGTGAACGCTATGCTTGTGGAGTAGATGCTGTTCATCAGCCCTATCCCGTTGACAAAGAGGAGCCCTCCCACGTAATGCTGCGCAAAGGAGAACGAGTCCTGGCTGGGCTGGGTGAGTTGCAGGCTGACATTGCAGGCCGTTGTGGCTATCCCCATTATGATGACGATTATCAGCATGCTGATTATCGCCTGCCCAAGCTCAAATCGCACAAATCCCCTGATCCTCTCCCTCTCCCTTCCCCCTGCAAAGTTTGCGATAAGATACACAAGGCCCGCTATCGTCAGGCTGAGCAGTATGACAAGAGCGCTTATCCCGATCCAGTCGTTGCTGTTTATCCCCCCAAAAGTGCAGCTGCTTGAAACAGCGGAGGATGCTTGGAATAGTAGGTTTTGCATAATATCACTTTATCTTGAGCTTCCCGAACTCTATGTTTATCGTTCCCCCAAGCGACTTTGCTATGCTGTCTATTATAGGGAAGGCGATCGCAAGGTCAAGGATCAAGAGCAAAAACTGAACGACCGCAGGCATGGTGAATCTAAAAACCCCGTTCAGGCCCGGATATATCGAGCTTATGCTTGCGAGCGCGTCTGCCGCTCCCTGCCCCTGCGGCAGATAAGAAGTCGCCGAAGAGATCCACCACGGCGCAGTGGCCGATGCGCCTGCCGTTCCGGGCACTGCTATGTACGTGTTCACTATGTTGCTTATCGGCTGGTTCACTATCAGTATTATCGATGGAAAGACTATGGTTATCCCAATCCCTATCCCTATCAGGGTCCCCCCAATCCCCCTTACGAACGGCATCGCCCTGAAGATTATCCCCATAGGTATCATGAATGCGAGTCCGATGAATACGAGCATCGGCATGAGGTAATACTCCATCCCTATCACTGTGTAAACTGGTAGGATTATCATGCTTATCGCGTCGTTTATCAGTGACTCGTAGCCTCCCGCATCAGGGGCTCCAGCCAGCATCGGGTTTTTGTAGATTGAGAATCCTGTCCCCAAGGTGAATGTTGGGATTGCCTGAAGGATCGTGGCCCCCAGCGGAATGGGTATGTAGTATCCCACCTGCAGGTTGCTGATTGCTCCGAGTCCCAGGCTGATCCCAAGCAGGTACCCTATGTAGTTTGCGCCTCCAAGCATCACGCTGCCCCCTGAAGGGTTTGGTTGCACAGTGCCGCAGAAAGCGAGTTGCAAATAGCTCTGAGTGGCAGTGGTCAGCGCGGAGAGCGATGCGCCCAGCGAGCTGCCTGCAGGCACGTTCACAGAAGACCCGGCAAGGCCCACTGCCACGCTTCCAAGCAGGACCATTATTGAGTATATCCCTGCGATGAGCATCGCCGACTTTGCAACCTCCCAGTACTCCTTCTTCACCCAGTTGGAGAGCTGCGTTCCGGGAACCAGCTTTCCGACTATGTATCCTATAGCGATTATGTCAAAGGAGATGCTCAAGGCGATGAGCGCAATCCCTATCAAGGGAATCTGGTTTATCGTTATGCCCACCGGTGCGGTATTTGTGCAGATGTTCTGGGCGTTTGAGACCCCGAAGAGGAAAAGGAAGAGCAGCAGTGGCGCCATTACCCTAGAAAGTCGCCCTCCCATCAAAACCAATAAGCTATTACAGCGATTCTTTTTATTCCTTTCATCAGGCGTTCTTGATGATAGAGAAGCGCTTCATGTACGCCTCCGCCTGGAAGATTACAAAATAAGGAAGTATGATCAGCGAGCTGATCAGCAGCACTATGTAGCGGCTTGCCTGCGTGCCGCTTATCCCTATTGCAAGGAAGTCCACGACCGAGAGCGTGACAAGCAGGAGGAAGATCCCGAATAGGAAGTACTGCGGCTCGCGCACAACAAGCTTTGCGCTGTCCTTTATCGCGCGTATCATGTGCTTGTTGTCGATCACCATCGCCGCTGGCGCATAGAATATCAGCATGAATCCGATGAACCCGAAGATCGCCGTCAATATCCCTGAGATCCCGAGATAGTATCCTATCACATTGACTATTATCAGCAGGAACTGGAAGGCAAGCAGAAGCACAAAAACCTTGGCGGTGTATTTCTCTATGCCCTTGAGCACCCCCCTGCCCGTCTTCACGTGCGTCCTTGTTGACTTGACTATCAGGCTGATTGCGACAAGGGCGAAGCTGAGGAACAAGAGAGAGACGAAGATTGGTATTACGATTGCGACAAGGCTGATTATGTTTAGGTTGATGAATATGCTTGCGCTCCTAAGGAATATCCCCCCGGAGGTTATGTAGGTGGGGAGCGGCGCGAGCACAGGTATCAGAAAGGAGATCAAAAATGGGATGGAGAAGAGAGCTATGAACTTGAGGTTCTCGCTGTACGTCTCAAAGGAGTCCTCGATTATGCCTGCCATGAATACCAATACGCATTGGAGTGCAATAAATAAAAACACATCTCATTTTCCGCTGCTCATCCCCAGTATGCTCTGGTTGAAGACGCCATCCGAAACATAGAGGTGCTCGCCGTTGTAAATGTTTGCCCTAACCCCATACACCGGGTTGCCTGATGAGGGCCTTATGTACATCACCAGACTATACGAAGAGGCATTGCCTGGCAGCGCTATTTTGTTTACGTTCACCATGCACCTATAATCCTCCCCGCCACACTGCACGCTGTCATTTATCAGCGCATAGTTTAGTATGCCTGCAAAGCCTATGTTGTACTTTGAGATGACCCCCGCGAAGACGTACACGGAATCGTTTGATAGGTTCGCGTAATGGATGGTTGCCGTGTATACCGTTTTGTTCAGGGCGCTGTCAAAATGAATGCTTGCGTTGCTCACGCTCAGATTGAAATTATTTTGGTAGGCGAGGTGCGAACCGCAAATCAGATAAATAGGGACTGCCACAACCACGGCCACGATGCACAGAACCGCATTCCTGTTTTCGCCCATCCATCTTCTTATCTGGCCCTTTCCGCCTTTTTGTGCGATGAAAAGGCTGACTATCGCAAATCCTGTGAAGAACGTGTAGTATATAGGTATCGAGTGGGACAAAAAGAGGAAGGGCACCATTGCAAAGATTCCGACAAGCCTCTTCTGGTTTAGGTAAGCGAAGAGCATCGCAAAAAGTGCCATCGCTGCGAGAAACACTATGGAGAATGTGCCCAAAAGCATGTGGTAGTTTGTCGCAATCAGGTACCCTATCGGTGAGGACGACTCAGGAAGAAGCAGCTGGTTTACCGGGCCAAAAAGGTTGCCAAAAAAGGCGCTCGGGTTCAAAAGTATGAAGTAAAGGTTGAGTGCGATAAAGACTCCCAGCGATCCGATTAGGTTCTGCGCGCCTTTTCTAATCCCGGAGTTGCTTGCCGAGTATATTATCAGGAGTATCACTGGGAACCAAAGCTGCTCCTGTATGGATAGGCATAGCCCCAAGAAGAGCCATGAATATCTGCTCTCAAGTTTTGCGTATGCTACCAGGAGCAGGGCGAACATCAGGAATATGGTTATGGAGGAGAGGTACGCCATCGCGATTGTCAAGAAGAGTATTATGCCGTAGACCGGCTTCTCTATGTATCTTTTCTCGACCAAAAGCGCTGTCGCAAAGAAGGCAAGCAGCAGGAAAATCATCCCCTGCGCCTCTATGTCTATGTTTACAAGGTTCTGCAAAGTCGGGGTTGAAATCAGATAGAACGGCATAAATGAGAGCAAAAAGAGGGACGGATAGTTTAGTGTACCGATTATGTGGTTCGTAGTGGTTATGCTGGGCGAGTTTATCGCGCCGCTTGTCGAGTTGTAGAAGATCTGGGATGAAACGGACATCCCGTAGGGGTTCATCCCGGCAAGCAGGTATTTCGTGCTTGCGAACTGTATGAATATCTCATCGTCTATTTTGTAGTGGTGGTAGACCAGCCCGGAGAAGAAGTAGAGGATCATCACCACAACAAACATCCCAAAGAGCATCGCTGACAGCTTTCGGTAGCCCTGCCGATAAAGGTAGAGCCCGAAGAACGTCAGGAAGATAAGCGGCAAGAAGAGCACGAAGTTTATCGCCACGTACTGGTACGCCGAGACAAGGTAAGCTGTCATCGTCGTCCTCGCGCCAGTCTCAACGAGAAGCAGGATCAGGAAGTTGATAACCAAAAAGGCAAACGTGCCATTTAATGCCAGCTTCCCAGGTTCTGAAACTTTCCTTTTTCCCTCCGATATCAAGAATAGCGTTGAATAAGCTACGAAAAGAATCGCATCGGCAAGCGTTGCAAGCTGAACATAGAAAGAGATTAGCCCGAAGACGGCAAGAGCTGTAGCGAAGCTGATGAAAACAAACGAGGCTATGAAGAAAAAAAGCCTGTACCTGCCCTTATCGGACTTTATAATCTCCATAAAGAAAAATAAAAAACAGACTGAACCCTACAGGACTTCAGCACGCAAGTGAAGAGAGTCCCGATCCGAAGTTCAGTATTGTTGATATTATGAATGGCGCAAGTATCACGAGTATCACTCCGATGACCCCACCGAGAATCATACCCATTGCCCATCCCTGCATGCTTGCCTTTACCTGTCCTGCCGCAGGCATGAAGTGTCCGACTGCGTACAGCACTCCTCCCACGAGGAACATGACAAGAGCGATCACTCCGATGACAGTCCTCACTCCGCCGACTATGCCGCAGAGCTGTGAGGTTAGAACATCAATTGTTGAGCCGTTGGTTCCTGAAACCGTAGTTCCAGAAGAAGATCCTCCTCCAGAAACGCTAGTTGCAGCATTTACAATGCTAAACATGCTACCTAGAAGTATTGTAAGCATCCAAAGAAGTCTAATGTTTGAACTCTTCACCAGTACACCTTGATTTTTGATTTAACTGAGCATATTTAAATAGCTTTCTGTAAGTTTGTTTCTCTCTATAGACTTTACAACAAACTGAAATCCAGGTTTTTACCGAGAGCATAACTATTGAAAAAACAAAACAATAGTTATCTATATATATCTCTTAACCCCAAATTAAATTATGAATGCGACTGGGATAGCTAGCATTTTTGGGTTAGGAATAACCATTTTCATGCTTAGTTTTTTCGGTTCCGCATATTTTTTCTCACCTTCTCAACATGGCCTTAACACGCTTTCTACCCCATCGCAACAGATACAAATGAGCCTTTCCCAATCAGTTAGTGGGGGAGGATTAACCGTAACACTAAGTGGAACCATAACGGACCCCAACCAAGGCGCTCAGATAAGCTATGGTTCTGTATCGGTAAATTGGGGAGACGGGTCCTCAACACAAGGGTTGTATCCGGTCCATACTTACTCTCATTCGGGTTCCTATACAATAACAACAACTGTGCGGGATAGTTTAGGCAACACTGCCACAAATACAAAAAATGTGAATCTTGCCGGAGGGAGCGGCGGCACAACTATTTCTACCTCATTTCCTGGAATAACCGATGCTTCTACAGGTTTCACTTCGCCTACCCTTAATTTCAACCCACAAGTAGGTGGTAACGGTATGTTCGTAACTGTTAGCGGAACTATAGTGGACCCAAACAAGGGTGCAAGCATAAGATCTGTGACATGGGACTGGGGCGATGGCTCTCCAGACACCACTGGCTTTTCGCCACAGCATAGCTATACCATTCCTGGGCAGTACAGTATTTCAGGAACGGTAGTTGATACTTTTGGAGAGGCCTCAAGCCAGATTGAATCAGTCAGCGTCTCACAAGGTTCTGGTGCAACCATTCAGATCATTACCACAAACAATCAGGGCCAGAATAATCTGCCAATTTCAATTTCAGTGACTGCAACAACAAGCGGTATGACAGTAACACCACGCGGCACCATAAACGACCCAAATCCTGCAGCCGCTACAATATCTGTAACCTGGGACTGGGGTGACAACAGTGCGCAATCTAACGGCTGGCCTTCAGGCCTCAGTCATACCTATTCTCAGTCAGGAACTTACATAATAACTATTACTGCAACTGATGACCTAGGGCTTCGCAACTCTCAATCCATAACAACTACGGTTGGTGGAGGCTCCTCAACATCTTCTGGTTCATCTGGCGGAATACAGATACAGTTCAATTTGATTAAAAATGGCGGACTCAAAGTGACCCCACAGGGGTCTGCAACAGATACTGCGCAAGGCTCAGTGTTTAGTTCCGTAATCTGGGACTGGGGAGACGGAACTCCGGACACTCACGGCTGGCCTTCAGGCCTAAGTCATACCTACGCGCAAGGCGGAACATACACTGTAACATTTTCTGTTTCAGACAACTTCGGTCAGAGCGCCTCTGCAACACAGACAGTTTCGCTTCAGTCCGCCCTCTCACAAATCGGGTTCAATGTCAACTACCAGGCAAGTGGCCTTACAGTTACCCCTTCTGGTAGCATAAACGATCCAAACGATGCCGCGAAGACTCTTTCGGTTAGCTGGGACTGGGGCGATGGAAGTTCGCCATCAGGTGGCTGGCCTTCAGGCCTCAGCCACACTTATGCATCTGCGGGGCAGTACGCAGTTACAATAACAGCGACAGATGACATAGGCCAGAGTAACACGAACGTCCAGCTCGTTACGGTTTCAGGAACAAGCGGGGGCACGACTTCCGGAGGCGTTTCAGGCAAACCCATTTCAATAAGCGTAAGCTATCCAAAGAGTGGGTTAAAGGTCACTCCATCGGGTTCAATAAATGATCCAAACGATGCCGCGACATCAATTACGACAAACTGGGACTGGGGAGACGGCACAGCTCCTTCAACGGGCTGGCCTTCAGGCCTCAGCCACACATACTCGCAGCAGGGTACATACATCATAACATTGACTGCCACAGACAACATAGGGACAACCAACACTCAGAAAACGTCAGTCTCTGTTAGCCCTTCAGCCACCACGACAATCCAGCAATCCTCGATAGTGTCGGGCCAGCCTATCGCGATAAACGTCAACTATCAGAAAAGCGGGGAGACGGTAATTCCCCAGGGGAGCATAAACGACCCTAACACCCTTGCCACCTCTCTGAATGTTCTCTGGAGCTGGGGCGACGGAACAACATCGGGTGCATGGCCTTCAGGCCTCAGCCACACCTACATAACTCCTGGATCATACACAATCACAGTCACAGCAAGGGACAATCTCGGGCTTACAAACACTGCAAGCCAGACGGTAAATGTGCAATAGAAACGCAGATACAAGCATCTTTTTATAACCTTAAAAGAGATTCCTTGACATATGGCCTGGCAGAATATATTAGTTAAAAATTTGCTACTTATTTTCATCGGATGTGCACTGATTAGCGCATCCCTCTCAGCATCCGCAACGCTTTCCGGATACACCGTAACATCAAACAATTCGATTCACTCGACGATGGACCCTTTCATAATAAATGTCAGCTACGCTGTTAGCTCTCTTAAAGTCACCCCGCTAGGAGTGGTTGTAGATCCAAACAATGATGCAAGAACAATATTTACAACCTGGAGCTGGGGCGACGGTTCGGTCACAACTGGCTGGCCTTCAGGCCTCAGCCACACATACCTCCATGCAGGGAACTATACAATAAGGCTTACTGCAATTGATGACATCGGGAACGTGAATACTCAGATAAGCCACATCTTTGTAAGCGGGGTAACCTCAAATCCATTCAGCATAAAACTCAAATTTGATAGGTCCGGCTCAAAAATAATACCTAATGGGACCATAAAAGACCAGGCGCGCAACGCCTCATCCATCTATCTTCTCTGGAGCTGGGGCGACGGAACTGTGGACTCTGGATGGACAAAAAATCTAAACCACACCTACCCTGCGCCAGGCAATTACTCTGTTTCAATAGTGATGAGTGATAATGCCGGGAACAAAAACACCTACCAAAAATCTGTACTTATAAACAGTAACTTCCCAAAGCCGCCAAAGTTTGTTCCCCAGATAAGAACACTTAAGATTGGAGAGAATCTCACCAACGGTTACATAACTGTGAAGTTGGAGAACCTCATTTTCTCTGATAAAAATGGGAGCACAAAGGCGCAACTTGTGGTGTACAACAATGGCGTCTACACCAACCAGATTGTTGTAAAACCCCTTACAACCGTGAAAGTTAACTCTGGCGGAACAATCCTCTACATCTATGTCGGGCAGACTATCTTCGGACTATATAACGACAGGACTGCAGAAGTTGAAGTTGAGTACGCGCAATGACTATCCAAGAGTGGCAAGTATTCCGTCCACAATCCCCTTAACCCCGACTCCTCCTGTGGCGCGAACAGCAATCCTGTGGCTGAGCACCGGCTTTGCAAGGAACTTTATGTCGTCCCTTGTGACCTCGGTCCTTCCCTCGATTAGCGCCTTTGCCTTTCCGCACATCATCAGCGCAATGTCGGCCCTCGGGCTTGCGCCCATCACAACGTGGATGTCGGTTCGCGTGGCATTGACTATCCCGGTGATGTAGTTTGCTACGTCATCTGGCATCTTGATTAGCTTTGCCTGCTGCTGGTACTCGATTATGTCCTGCGTGCTGATTATCTTGCTCACTATGCTCTTCTCCTCCCGTTCCTTGATTCGAAGCATCTCCTTCTCCTCCTCCTCGCTCGGGTAGTCGACATCGATCTTCATTATGAACCTGTCCGCAAGCACCTTTGGCAGCGGCTCGGTCCCCTCTATTCGCAGCGGGTTCTGGGTTGCAAAGGCTGTGAATGGCCTCGGAAGCTGCATGTCAACCCCTCCCGCGGTTACCTGCCGCTCCTCAAGTGTCTCAAGAAGCGCGCTCATCGTCTTTGGAGGGGACCTGTTGAGCTCGTCGATAAGCAGGATGTTTGTGAATATCGGTCCCTTCTTGAAGGCGGGCGAGTTGTTGTCGTCAAGGTAGGCGTAGCCGACTATGTCCTTGGGCTCTAGGTCCGGGGTCCCCTGGATCCTCTTGAAGTCCGCCTGTATGGTTGATGCAAGCGCCTTTGTCATGGTCGTCTTTGCGACTCCCGGCACTCCCTCAAGCAGAGCGTGCCCGTTTGCAACGATTGCGATAAAGAGCAGCTCGATCGTGTCGGTCTTTCCGGATATGTGCTTTTTCATCTCGGCAAGCGTCCTTGAATAGGCCTCTTTTGCGTCCAAATTAGCACCGATAATAGTTAGTAGGGAAAGGTTTAATAATTAACTTTGCCCTATTATCCTTAAGGTGTATTAATGATAGGAAAAGATCACATTTCAGGCAATCCAGTAACGGTAGCGGAGTCACTTGACATACTAGAGGAGCGAAAGAAGGCTGGGGAGCTGGGATACGAGCAGCAGATAGCATACGACCACGCAAAGAAGTTCGCCTCCATGGATCTGGACAAGGCAAAGAAGTTCGCAGCCGACCTTGAGGACGTGGGGATAAGCAAGAAGGCGATAATCAAGGTCATCGATGTCATGCCGGCCAACGAGGTCCAGCTAAAGAACGTACTGCTAATTGAGAAAAAGACGTTCGAGGCCGATGTCATTAAGAAGGTACTTGAGGTCGTGGCCAAGTACAAGAAGTAACAGTTTTGCATATTTTGGGCGCTGTCCATGGAATTCGAGAGAAAAGAGGAATTGGAGGAACACGCTGTTGTTCTAGACTATCTCCCTACTGGCAAGTCCGGCGCCGCAAAGTCGGAGCCGACAGCGATACTTCTTGGCGAGAATAAGTTCACGCTCCTTGAGGCGGTCCCAAAGCTTGGGGCAATCCTGAAGGTGGGAGAAAGAGTATACATAGGAAAGGCGGAGCGGGACAAGATTGCACTGATAAAACTCAGGCTAAACTACAGCGAGCTGACCGAGGGCGCGAGAAACGAGCTGCCGAAGGCGGTCTCGCAGATCGTCAAGGGCAACGAGCCAAAGTTCGTAGACGTCTTCAACAGGGCAGGCCCGATCAACATAAGGGAGCACTCACTCGAGCTGCTTCCCGGTGTCGGAAAAAAGCACCTTCAGGGAATAATAAAGGCGAGGGAGGAGAAGCCGTTTGAGAGCTTCGCAGACATCTCGGCAAGGGTATCGCTACTTCAGGATCCTGTCAAACTTCTAACAGACAGGATAATCGTAGAGCTAAAGGGAGAGAGCAGGTTCTATCTGCTCACAAGGCCTTACGGAAAGCCGCACTTTTAAGAATCTATCCTAAAAATTTTAGAAAATTTTCAGACATTTTAAAAGTCTATTTTTAGTCAATCTATTCATGCATGAGATAGTCATAAGTCAACATGCTCGAGAACGAATGGCAAGATATAAGGTCACTGAAGAACTAGTGAAAATAACTCTAGAAAGCCCAGAGATCACACTTGAAGGCCACAGCGGCAGGAATATCTATCAACGTAGGCTTAATGGGCATCTGTTGCGGGTAATTACCGAGGATTCCAAAGGAATAAAAATTGTTATAACGATATACAAAGCGAAAAGGGAAAGATATGAGATATAAGTACGATCCCAAGACCGACATTCTGCTAATGATCATAAAAAACGGCATGCCTGATTTTGGAAAGCGAAGCGGAAATATAATAACACACTACAATAAACGTGGCATTCCGATAGAAATTGAGATACTTGACGCAAGCAAGACAATAATGAAGACGCTACTCAAAGGGCGAAAATTAGTTTCCAAAGAGAGATAGGAATTACTTCTTTGGCTTCTCAAGGTGTCTTTGAGGGACGATTATCTTTCTGACCGTAGACTTTGAGACAGGGATCCTGACGATGTATGCGGTTCCTCTTTTCTCTATGATCTTGCCGATCTTTCCCCTGTACCTTGGGTGAGGGATGTCTGGGAAGCTTCCCTTAGGGACAATTGCAACCATGTCCCCTACCTTGAAGTTCTTGATCAGCGTGGTGAGTCCAAGCTTGCCCGGCTGGTGATGCCTTGCCAGGTGCCTTGTCCTTCCCATGAATAATCCGTGCGATCTTGGTGCCATATGCTCACGTTGTATAATTACAATACTTTATAAACCTCAAATATATATAAATAGCTATCCTGAGTATATAAGCGTGATTAAATGGCAAAAAGTGGCAAGCAGATCCCTCGTCCGGTCTTCAGGGTTGAGAACATAGTAGCAAGCTCGGATCTTGGTATAGACCTCGACCTCTACGGGATAGCACGGGCTTCCACAGACATCGACTACGAGCCTGAGCAGTTCCCTGGCGCAATCTGCAAGATAAAGGAGCCAAAGACTGCACTTCTGCTGTTCAAGAACGGAAAGATCATCTGCACGGGAGCAAAGACAGAGGCGGACATAAGGAAGGCGATAGACCAGATAATCAAGATTGTAAAGGGCCACACGATAACATACAAGGAGGAGAAGCCGCCGAAGCTGCCAAAGAAGTGATCACTTTTTTCTCAGTCTGCTCGTGCTGATTTTGTAAATAACATATATCGCAACCGCAAACACCGCGACTGCGCTTATCACAATGCTCACGCTGTTTGAGGCAAGCCCATAGTAACCAAAGAGCATCAGAACCACGTCCCATATAAGCGCCCCGGCAGTAGAGTACAAGAAGAACGTTGTCTTCCGCATCTTCGCGAATCCCGCAGGCAGGCTTATCAGCCCGCGCGCGACGGGTATCAGCCTTGCTATGAAGACCGCAAATGCGCCGTTTCTGTTGAACCACTCGTCGAACTCCTCAATCCTCTTTCTGCTTATGTGGAATCTCTCCGCATGCTTGTAAATCACGTCCTTGCCGACAAAGTAGGCGATGTAGTAGTCGATTGCCATCCCAACTATCCCTGCAGCAACCACTGTCGCAAGAGCGCTAAGGAAAGTGAACGTTCCCTTCGCGGCGAAGAATCCTATAAGCGGCAAGACGACCTCGCTTGGAACGGGCAGCGAGGCGTACTCCATTGTCATCAGCGCGAATATCGCGAAGTAGCCGTACTGCACAAGGAGCGCATTGACCACCGAGTAGGCGTTTGTGACCAGGCTGATGAGCGCCGAGAGTATGGTGAGTGAGATGATAAACATGATACTCTCTTGAATCTAAAGCTTTTAACTCGTTTCGCATTCTCTGCCCGTCCCCTCAAGAGATAGGCTTATATATCAAAAAGATATCAATTTGATATGATACTATGGAAACTCTGGTAAGGCTGGAAGGGGCGGTTGCTACAATATTGGAAGAACTTGTAAAAAGAGGTTTTTATAAGACAAAGTCAGATGCGATACGTGCAGGGATATTGGAACTCGGCAAGGAATACATCCCAAAGAGCGAACTTGAGGCAAGACTGGTTTCCGCTAAGATCAAGAGGATAGAGTCTCAGATCAAGAAAGGAAAGGTCAAGCTTGTTCCATTCGAGCAAGTAGCTAAGAAAGCAGGGTTAAAATTATAATCCTGGCCTAAAATTTATAGAAAATTTCCTAGCATTTAAAAGCGCGAAAGCTTATTTAAGACTAGGTTAATGTTGATGACCAAATATCAAATATCCTTCTCTACCCTAGCCGAAGTGCAGTTTCTGAAACTCGATAAGAGTATAAAGGAACGAATCTCAAAAAGAATACAGCACATGACTATCGAACCTACCGGAAGACACCTACATCATGGCCTAGGTTTCTTTGTAATCGGGCTTGGACAATATAGAATTGTGTACAAGGTTAAAAATACGATAAAGGTAATATTCTTTGTGGGAAACCATAAGGAATACGAAAAATGGTTCAGATCAACCAATGATTAGTGAAAATATGCACCTGCTAAAGCTATTCGAGTCGACAAGCACGATGAGGCTTCGCCCCGACTCGTTCGACGACCTCTACCTTATCGAGAGGATCGTCGCCGCAGGCGACAACATCGAGTCGAAGAGCTACAGAAGGTTCAAGCCAAGCGAGGGCGACGTCGGCGAGCAGAAAGAAGTCATAGTGAAGATAAGCGTGGAAAAGGTCGAGCTCGACAAGGGGGCGAGCAAGCTGCGCTTCACAGGGAAGATACTGTGGGGCAGGCCCGAGGAGTTCATAAAGCTGCAGAGCTACCACACGATAAACGTCGGCATCGGGGACACACTTGACATTCAAAAGCAGCAGTGGAAGGAGTACATACTAAAGCGGATAAAGCAGTCGGTGCAGGACTCCAAGAAGCCAAGGATCGGGGTTGTCGCGCTTGACGATGAAAAGGCGACACCCGCGTACATACGCGGATACGGGATTGAGATAATAACCGAACTCTACAGCAAGCTTAGCAAGCGGATGAAGGAGAAGGACTACGGAATCCAGCGCGAAAAATACTTCCTTGAGGTAATTGATGCGATAAAAAACATGAAGGTGGACATAGTGGCAGTCGCAGGCCCTGGATTCACAAAGGACGACATCAAGAAGTACATAAGCGACAAGGGGATCAAGATCGAGAAGAGGCTTGTCTACATTCAGGCAAGCGATGCGGAGCGCGGAGGTATAAGGGAGGCGATGCAAAGCGACGCAATCACTCAGCTTCTTGCGCAGGAACAGATAAAGCGGGAGTTTGAGCTGCTAAACAAATTCTTAGGGGGCCTAAACTTCAGTTCCTCGTTCTACGGCATCGACCAGGTCACAGAGGCCCTAGAGAAATACGACGCAGCGGTTGTGATGGTCAATGACAGCGTACTAAACGACAAGAACATACAGCATGTGCTCGACATCTCAGACCGGCAGAAGGTGAAGATAGAGATTTTCAACTCCTCCGATGATGCAGGAGCGCAGCTTGCGAACTTCAAGAACATCGCAAGCATCTCAAAAAGACTTATCGAATGATCTTTCAAGCATATTGCATTTTACGGATTGCCGTTCCCAGCCGAATTGTATGCGATAATTATGATCCCTGATCCACCGCTTCCTCCGAATACATTTGCCCCAAGAGGGTAGCCATATCCGCTTCCCCCTCCCCCACCTCCTGTATTCAAGGTACCAGCGATTCCATTTGCCCCATGAGCTCCTCCCCCTCCCCCACCTCCACTGCCCCCACTACCTAAGCCTCCAAAATTCCAGGTTCCGCCTCCCCCGCCCCCAGCATAGTAGTTGCTTGATCCGCTTATACTAAACTGTAAGCCATTTCCTCCAGATCCTGAGACGCTACCCGTGCTACCACTTCCACCTACTGCCCCAGCTCCCCCTCCCCCACCAGCTTCTTGATTGTTACCTGTACCGACCCCTCCAGAACCTCCATTGTTGCCATATCCTGTGCCGCCTCCGCTGCTTCCTTGGTTTGCCGTACCTCCTGCTGGGCCCATATCGCCTGAAGACCCTCCTCCCGAGCCCCCATTTGTGGCTCCGCCGCTACTACCTCCTCCCCCTCCCCCTCCATTCGCAATTATACTTCCGAAGATTGAATTCGAGCCTCTTGCTCCTGTCGAAACAGGTCCAGACGTACAAGAAGGCTCAACTCCAGAATCGCCGCCCGTCCCACCTGATCCAACCGTGACAGAGTAAGCCTGGTTTGATGTCGCATAGGAGGAAGCATAAACTACCCCTCCCCCTCCCCCACCCCCTCCGGCTCCATTCGAGCAGTCTCCTCCCCCTCCCCCACCCCCGGCAACCACGAGTATTGCAACATTTCCGCTATTGCCAGTTACGGTGAATGTGCCGCTTGACGTGAATGTGCAAATGCTATTTCCACTTGAACTTGTAAGCGTACCTCCGCACGCTGCAGTAAAGATTGTCGTGGTTGTTGTAGTCGTCGTTGTGGATGTTGTCACTCCCGGAGTCCCATTCCCCAGTGCGTTGAAGCGTATTATCACAATTCCGGAGCCGCCTGCGCCTCCGTTTCCTGCGCTTCCTCCTCCCCCTCCCCCGCTGCCAGTGTTGGCAGTCGCAGCGCCTCCGGCCACGCCTGAACCTGTTGCCCCGTTTCCTGCGCCCGATCCGCCTCCTGCTCCGCCGCTAGAGAGTCCGCTTCCCCCTCCACCGGCTGCATAGCTCACTGAGGATCCTGGGATGCTGTAAGAACTGCCTGCTCCTCCCGCCCCTCCTGCATTACCAACCCCATCCGATCCAACAGCCCCGCTTCCGCCACCTCCCCCTGCGGATCCGGTACCCTGGTTGCCTGCATTATTGCCTTGACCAGCTGTGCCGCTACCTGGCGGTGCGGACTGGCCTGCGTATGCACTGCCCCCGCTTCCTCCAGAACCTGCATATCCCGCCCCTCCTCCAATTGCGGTGAGCGTAGAAAAGACGCTGTTTGCACCGAAGAAAGCTCCGGTGGATGATGTGCCTGTCGCGCCTCCGGCGCCAATTGTTACCTGATATGCCTGGTTTGAAACGGCGTATAACGCATTATAAATAAGACCTCCGGCACCCCCTCCTCCCCCGTTGCTGTATCCTCCACTTCCTCCCCCTGCTATAACAAGTACCTGGACGTTTCCGCTATTTCCGGTGACTGTGAAGACCCCATTAGAAGTAAATGTATGGATCTCATCGCCCCCTGAAGTTGTAACCGTTCCTCCAGTTGCGGTAAATATTGTCGTGGTTGTGGAAGTCGATGTGGTGATGGTGGTGGTTGCCATGTTCGTCGCAGATTCAATATAGTATCCGCTAATTGGATAAGAGTTGCTAGAGGTCCACGTGGTGGTGCCTTGCGATAATTCGTTTGCGTAATAGACCCCCGCCTGGTTTCCTCCTCCTGGGCAGTATATTGTATTGCTAGGTCCGTTTGTGCACGTGAACTCCTCAAGGCTGGCCGGATAAGTATTGGTCGATATCCAAGATCCGACCGCCCCGCTGGAATATACTGGAGCAGAGTAGACTGCGTTGGTCAGCGATGTGCTTTGGAGATATCCGGACATGCAGTATATGTTTTGGTTGTTGAGCACGCATGGCTGCGTTGCAATCGCGACTGGATAAGCGTTTGTTGAGGTCCACACGCCCACCGTTCCAGATGCGATGGAGGCATAGTACACATTTGCAACCATTGTTCCTCCAGCCCCGTTTCCGCTTGTGCTTCCCCCGATGCAGTATATGTACTGTCCATTTGTAGTGCATGAATTGAAGCTGTCTCCTGTCGGATAGCTGTTTTGCGTGGTCCATGATCCAATCCCGCTGGAGCTAATCGGAGCGGAGTAAACGTTGTTGAGTGCTGCGCCCCCGGTGCTTCCCCCCACACAGTATAGATAGCCGCTTGCAGGTACGCACGTTCCTGTTTCCATCCCTACCGGATATGAGGTAGTAGCTGTCCATGTGCCAATTCCGCCGTTGCCGATTGTTGCATAGTATGTTGCTGTCTGAACCCCTCCCGAATATCCTCCGACGCAGTATATGTATCCGCTATAAGCGGCGCATGTCTGGCTGCCTATTGAGATGGGATAGCTGTTTGTTGCAGTCCAAGTTGACACCCCGCCGCCGCTAAGTATCGAGGCGTAGTAGGTGGCCGTGGTGCTTCCCCCAACCCCGTAAATGTATGCTATCGTGGTCGTGGTGGTTGAAACAGAAGTGCTTGAGGTTGAGCTCGTGGAAGTGGTCGAGGTGGAGCTTGTAGAGGTGCTTGAGGTTGTTGAAGACGAGGTTGTTGTCGAAGCAATTGTAGTTGTCGTTACGGTTGTGGTTGAAGCAGTTCCGGGCAGTCCTGCAACGCTGACCACCTGCACCCCTGCGCCGCATGTGTGATCCCAGAGGACTGCGAAGTAGTTTATTCCGGAGTTTAGAGTTATGCTTGCTGGTCCGTACTGCCTTGGAGTGGCTCCTGCAACCCATGCGCCCCCTCCAAAGACGCTGTTCCACGCCATTGACTTTGGTGCATAGTAGAATTCTATTGCGTTGTTTGCGTATACAGAAACTCCCGGGGTTGCAGAGACTCCCGAAGGTATGTAGATTGCAGTGTATGCCTCGGAGAGAAGGGAGTTGTAGGACCCGGAGCATGAGATGCTGTTGCTTCCAAGCACCGATGTCGAGACCGTGAAAGGCGAGACCCTGTATCCTATGAATGTGCTTCCGATGTATGCCGAGCTTCCAAACCCGAATCCCCCGGTGACTGTTGTCCAAGATCCACTCTGCGTCCTGAAGTATCCTGCAGGTATGGCAGTCGGATTGGTCTGGAATGGCGGCAGCTGCTGTGTCGTTGGGCTTATCGCGGCAAGAACGCTGAATATGAGCGGCTTTGTCGAGGCGGCTGTCGTAGAGAATGATCCCCCGTACTGCAGGTTTATACCGCTCGTGCAGTTGTTTTGCAGGTTCCCAATTCCAGAGTTGCAGTAGAGCGCGTTGTATGAGTAGTACCCGTTGATCTGGCTGCCAATAGATGGTGTTCTTGCCATTGCCGCTATGCACGTGAACGTCCCCCCGGGATAAACCACGTTTGGTATGCATCCGCTTGCAAAGCTGTTTGCGGTGTTCACAAGGACTGTGAGGTTCAGCACATTAATCGGCACAGGCCCGGGATTTGTGAAGGAGAAAGAGACGACAGAATACTTTTGGCTTTGGTTCACGTAGTAGTTTGCGATGTTGCATGACGGCCCGCTGAATGCTGTGCACTGGTTGGGTATCGAGGACTTCGGCGCGCTTGCAAAGAAGAACAAAAAGCTGAGTATGACTCCGATTACCAGAAACAGGAAGCTGTAGGTTGTAAGGAACTCTAGAGAGGATTGGAGCCGCATCTAACCAATAATAAGCTATTACATTAATAATTAAATACATGCACAATCGCTCATAGGTCTTGCCATGCTTGGAAAAACGGACATGTACGCTGTCCCAAAGAAGTCCCTGGGACAGAACTTCCTCAAGAACGAGGAGATAGCGATAGCCGAGGCTGTCCATGGGGACGGCAAGAATGTGCTCGAGCTCGGCCCTGGATACGGCATACTCACCAAGCAGCTCACCAAGCGCGCAAGGAAGGTGGTGGCTGTCGAGAAGGACGGCAACCTCTACAGGCTACTTGAGATGGAGGTGCGCTCAAAGAAGCTCACGCTGATAAACAAGGACTTCTTCAAGGCAAGCGATGAGGAGCTGGACGCAAAGAACATCGACATAATGATCTCAAACGTCCCATACAACCTCTCAAGCAAGGTGATCGACTGGCTGCTTGCGCACTCCATGCAGGCGGTGCTCTGTCTGCAAAAGGAGTTTGTCGAGCATATGCGCGCCGAGTGCAACAACCAGAACTACTCGCGCCTGAGCGTTATGAGCAGCCTGTGCTTTTCGATGACGAAGATAATGGATGTCTCGAAGGGGAACTTCTATCCCGTGCCAAAGGTGGACTCGGCGGTTATCTACATCAAGCCAAAGCAGTTTAGGCCAAGCGAGCAGGAGAGGGAGAAGATAAACCTGATGATGCAGCACAAGAACAAGCAGATAAGAAACGCGCTCATCAATTCGCATCGCTATCTCAAGATGGAAAAGTCAGAGATATCGCGCAGGATTGAAGGCATTGAAGGGGTCAACCAGCGTGCATACAAGCTAACTCCCATTCAGATACTTGAGATTGCGCGGAAAGTGCAGGATGCGCTTCAAAAAGAATAGAATGGCTCCCCGTTTTCCTTTAGCAGGATTGCACCCCTGACATTTTCAAGGAACTTTTTCTCTGCCTTTTCGGATCCTTCTTTTCCCAGAAGGGCGCGGTAGTGCATAGGCGCAAAGTTCTTCGCCTTGATGACCTTCGTCGCTTCTATTGCCTCATCTATGTCCATAACGTATTTGCCGCCGCATGGGATCAGAGCGAGATCGACCTCGACCTTTCGCATCTCCTCTATCAAGTCCGTATCTCCAGGGTGGTAGATCCTCTTTCCCCCTGCATTGATGATATACCCCACCCATCTGCTTGATTTCTTGTGGAATCCAAGCTTCTCTTTGTCAATGTTGTATGCCGGCACAGCTTCAAACCCGATTCCCATCACGGTACCCTTATCAGTTGGCTTTACGACCGTGATGTTCTTTGATGGGATCTTATCTGCGACCTCTGCAGGCGCGACAAAGTGCGTCGTTGGCTTTGTTATCCTCCCAATCTCCTCGATGCTTAGGTGGTCCATGTGAGGGTGGGTTATGAATATCAGGTCCGCCTTCTCAGAGAAACTGTGAAGCCTGAAAGGGTCGACAAAGATGTTGAGGCCATTTGCCCTGATCATGAAACCCGCGTGCCCCAGCCATGTCACAAAATCGTAATCCATAATCCCTGATTGGAGCCCAAGGTATAAATCGGTTTTGCGAGATAAATAGGAATAAATAGTGTGGTGTGGAAAGAAGTAGTGGATGACATGGATTTGACGCGCAGATCAAATGCCCTTCTCTCAGCTTCCCTTGTCCTTCTCCTCATATCTTTCTTTGCGCCTGCGCTAAACGCGCAAGCGATCATACACGCAACAATCGGATCCCCTTCCTCCGGAGGCTCCGGATTCGCCTCATCAACGAGCTCCGATCTGCTTCCCTATTCCCCGACAAGCGCAGTGAACAGCATGAACGCCCAGACCGCCCTCTGGCTCTTGACCTGCCCACACGATCCAGTAACCGATCCGAGCGCGGCAAAATACTTCTACCACAACGTTCCGGGAAATCCGGGATACATCCAGGGGGGCGACGGATGCTTCGGCCCGCTTAACGCTGGGCCAGATGACTTTGGCACGCTTGCCCAGATAGACCCGTCATACCTCGGAGGCTACACAGTAAGCAAGAGTGGCGCAACCACATCAACCAGCATCTCGGAGGGAGCCCTGGCCGGAACGCCGCTTACCAGCCAGCTGACGGGCCCGCTGCTCAGCATAAACGCACTTGCCTTCACCGCGCAGGTCGACGGATACATCTCAGACTCATTTTCAAAGAGCGTAAACATTTTCCAGCAGCCAAGCTCCGGGGACCTTCACGCCCTGTGGACCTGGATAAGCGAGGTGCCGACGATATCGGACAAGCTCCTGAGCTTCTCTCCCGCAAACTGCGTAAAGGGCCAGCACGGAGAGACGGTCTGCGATGGCGGCAAGATCGTGCAAAAGCAGTCAGGCCTTCCCTACACATACGAGACCGACACAAGCGGGGTGGGCTTTAGCACAAGGACAATCTGCAACTTCCCCACCTCGGACTATCTCTCAACCGCTGTTGTGACCGGATTCTCAAACACCTACATCCCATACTACACGGCACAGGGGTCGCAGATACAGGCGGCTATCCTTCCATATGTCAACTATCAGATCTCGATACCATCGCTATTCAACCAGAACCTGCAGCTCTCATACGATGTCTTCAGCCCCGCAAAATACTCCGCGCCGCTCAACGCGCTCGATGCGCTCCCGATAACAATCGGCAGCGATTTCTTTGTCGGATACAAGGGAGAGCTCTCTCTTGGCCCGCAGAGCGCGATACCAAAATGGGACAGCCTCTCAAAGAGCACAGTTACAAATCCGCAGGCGAGCACCGCTCAGTACAATCAGGCATATCCATCCAAGAACCCAAACTTCTGCATAGCCAACAAGCCCTCCTACGCGCAGCTTGGAATGGGCCCAGATTCAAATGGAGTATACCCTCCGTATCCATTCCCAGGATGGGGGAGCTACTCCGACTCGCTCTACTGCCACTCATGCAGCGACTCTGGCAGCTGCACCATCTCGGGATACATCCAGTACCTGACGGACTGCACGGGACCGACATACTGCAGTCTCTACGGGGATCAGGGTCAGTGCATCGGCCTTGGCACCGAGATACCGACGCCGGCGGTCTGCAGGCCATTTAGCATCGTGCAGCCAGCTCCGACCCACATCCCAACGCCCATCTCTGTCGTCTCGCTGCCCACGGATTATACGTTTGTCCTCTTCAACTCACAGGGAAGCTATGGGATATACGTTCTAAGGACTGTGCCTCTGGGAAGCTATGACGTCGGGGCTCCGAACGTTCCTCCCGCATTCACATCCGAGGAGTGGAACGCAGAGTGGAGCCAGTACTGGAAGCAGGTGACGCAGACCCAAAACGACAACACATATCTTGTCGCGCAGCTAAGCCCTTCAGTATCCGGATTCGTTCCGATAAACATGACTGTAGATTACGCCGGAGACATCTTCCTTGCAGGAACCCTCCCAAGTGGCAGTTCGCGCGTCCCCGCAATAGAGGAGATAGTCGGGGCATCGAGCTCAAGCCCGCAAGTCCAAACCCCTGTGGCGGTCACCACAACCACCAACCCTACCCAAAACGCTGCCACTGACATGGTGATGCCCGAGATTGCCGCCTCGCCGACGGGCCAGTATGTCTTCCTTGCAAACCAAAGCGACGGCGGATATGTTTACGAATACCAGACTACCGGCACCCCGGACGCAAGCGGAAACCCAACCTCTCCTTTCAAGCTATTTAGCACGATAAATCTCGCTTACCAGGCCCCAAACCCGTCCTCCCAGCAAACAGTTGCCTCATCAACCGTCGCGGTGAACACCCTCGCATGGCTTGAGAACACCGGCCCATACGGCCAGCCTCAGAGCTGGATAAGCGATTATGTCTCAAAGGAGAACCCACAGCCAACCTCCGGAAGCGACCTCGATACCGCAATCTACCACCACCCTCTGGGAATACAGGACGTAAACGGATACCTTTACATCCTAGACAACTGGGCAGGGGGACTTGACGTCGTCCAGCAATCTTGCCCCGGACTCGGAGAGTGCAACTACCAGGGTGTCTTCTTTAGCTTGATGACAATGCGTGTGATAAACTCAACCGGGCTAAATGTCCCTCTGAATCCGTCCCTGCAAAATGACCTCTACACCACAACTACCTGCTCCCTGAAATCCTCAGTTCAAGGCGCCTCAATTTCAGCAGACACCTGCACTGCCGCCCCTGCAACTCTGCCTACATGCGCACCTGCGCAATCCTCCTCGTCTTTGCAAACAAATCCGTGCACCCTTGTGACGACCGCGTGCAGCGCATCCGGCAAGAAGCCTACACAGTTTTCCTATTCATGCATCGCAGCGGGCTCGGGCTCGGCTTCCTCTTCTGCCTCAACAAGCATCTCGATCCCTAGCCAGTCTGCATCAAACATATATCCGCCATACGGCTGGCTCCTATCGGCAAACATAACCGCCACCTCCCTACAGGATCTGAGCTACGCCGGTTTTGTTGGATCTCGGTTCTACAGCCTCGGCAATCCGCAGACCGTCAATTTCTGTGATTCTTCATCTGCCGCAACCTGCACATACAATCCGCAGAATCTGGCAAGCAAGTACGGCTACCAGGGAACATTCCAGCCAATAGGCCCGCAGATAAGGGCGCTAAACATGTCTCCGGTTTCTGGCCTTGCCCAGCCCCAGGTGCCAAGGGCCATCAGCTCCTCGGTTGCGCTTGCCGGAAAGTGGGCGCCGATCTACACGAGCCTTGGGTTCTCAATAGCATTCAACGAGTCGATGAGCCTGCTCTTCACAGGATCGCAATCGCAACAGGTCTCTGACGGCTACTACACTATCTTCCCCGCAAACCCAAACACATACAACGACCTTCTGCTCACGTCTGTAAGCGTGCAGAACTACACAAAGCTCTTCGAGGGCAACTCGCAGTTCAGCTGCTTCACCGACAGCGCGCTGGAGGCCTCGCCGCAAAGCGACTGCAAGCTGCTTGCGGCGGTGAAGGACATGGCCCCTCCAGTATATAACATGCCTGATCCGCTTGCCTTTGTCGAGCAGCTTGGCGGAAGCCAGCAGCTCACGCTACCAGAGTCAATCTCCTCTAGCTACTCCTCGCCTCTCTCGCAGTCGCAGCTAACAAACTGCGCACAGTCGGTTAGCCAGACCGGCGTCTCGGGCTCCGGATGCCCTACGCAATCCGCAATAGGCGCAATCTCATCAGCAAACTCGCAGCTAAGCGGACCAACTCCCGCAGCCACCCAGATTGTTCCGCTGCAGCAGTCGGTCACGCTCAACATAAACGGCGAGGTGCTTGTTCCATACCAGTACAGCTCCGATGTGCAGCAGAGCTGGACAAACTTCCAGGGAGGCACCTGCACCACGACGACCATAACGACTGGCAGAAATCCATCGACAAAAATCTCAAAGCAAACCGGCGTTTCTCTTGGCTCGCCAGTGATACCCCCAGCAGCGGACATCAGCACCCCTGTCTACACCTACGGGACTAGCCCGATCTTCACAAACACGATTGTCGCACCTCTTGACGGGGGCTACACGTATCTTCAGGACCAGCTAAACAACTTCTACCAGCAAAACCTCTCGGACATAGGCACGACTCTCTCCCCGCAATCGATATACACCATCGACTCAAACAGGCAGTTCGGGGATGCGATGGTGAACATCACCACAAACCCGCTGCATGACGGCACAGGAAACCAGTACATACTGAACGCAACCCACCAGCTAAACTACCAGATAACCACATTCACCCAGGGCGGCAGCCCCGGGTACCAGGTTATCGCCTCTGCGCCAGTTGCGCCTCCGCAGTATGGCTCAAGCGCCGCCGCGAGCGTGCTCTCAAACAACCCGCCTCCAGCAACCCAGGCGTTTGTGGACAAGAACTACCTGGGGGCAAACACAGTCTTCAGCCTCACCCAAGGGGGCTCCGCTGTTGTGAACCTCTTCAACTTCTACGTCTCCCAGGCCTACACGGCGACTCACGACCTGTTCATGAGCAACACGCTCCTCTATGGGGTCTCCTCCCCATCGCAGTACCAGGCGCTAGGATACAATAGGCTGATCTACATCCTGCGCGACACATTCAACAACACCTTCTCAGCCCCGATAGATGCCGACATAGCGCAGCCGTCTATCGTGGGCCTAACCGTGACCCCGGCCGTGGACCAGTTCAACGCCAACAAGACTGTGTTGACGATAAGCGGGGCACTAACCTACACCGTTAACGGGAACACGCAGCCGATCGCAAACAACCAGATATACATCTACTACGACAAGAACATAAACTTCGCAAACTTCAATCCCACCGTAGCCGCTGACGTCGCAGGCGCGCAGCTGTGCGCCTTCACCGTGAACTCCCCCGGCCTTGCAACAAGCCCGTGCAAGCCGGCGAATCCGCTCTCCCCTCAGCCAAACAAGCAGAGCCCCAACGACTTCGCAAACTCGCAGCAGGTTACCTTCGCCACCTCTTACAACTCAATGGGCGACTGCTCCCCGCCTCCCGCCGCGCTTCTCACTCCGCTAAAGTACGACTGCAACATCAACAAGGTAAACAGCGAGGGGCTGCCAAATGTATGCCAGCCAGCATTTGCAAACGGCCCTACAAGATACTGCCTGCCTTACGCAAGTGATGGCAGCGGAATCTGCACAAGCCAGCTTGGCCTTATGAGCTCCCCTGTTGTGACTGCAGCGGACGGCTCCTTCTCCCTAACCCAGACGGTATGCGGAACAGGGAACGCCCAGGTCAATGCGACCTTCTTCGGGTTTGCCGGCCCTGAGCCTACAACAGTCTCCCAGACGCCGCTGACTCTTGCCTCAAACCCATCGCTGACATGCAGCTCCCCCGGCGCCAACTGCCAGACGACGACCGTCACAAACTACTACTACGCCCCTGCTCACGCAATCCAGTCAGCGCCTATCGGTCTCTTTGAGCTCTCATACGGAGACATAGGAATCGCGGTGCTGCTCGTCTCCATAATCTCGGTGATGCTTGCACTTTTGTCTAAGCGCAGATAAGCCTTTTATATCAAAAATGACCCAATAAAAGTAAGGAGAAAATGATTGCACAATTCGCATTAAGCATCGGCGCGATAAACGCGCTAGTCCCAGTCATAGTAATACTCATACTGATCGCCGCCGCAGCAGGGCTTACAAGGGGCTCAGACATCTTCAGGCTCTTCGGGGTCTCGACGCTCCTTGGAATAAGGACCGGAAGGGGAACCCTGTCGGGAAAGAGTCCCTTCAAGGCAAAGGCAAGGGTAGCCGGCGGAGGAGGAGCGGGCACATTGGGTAAGCTTGCGGTGCAGGGGGCAAAGGACGCCAAGTTAAAGTTAAACAACAAGCAGATGGTGGCGGCAGGATATGCGCAGGGTGGGCAGGCAATAATAAACAACCTCAAGGCAGGAGGCGCAGGCCTCTTTCCATATTCCTCTCCGGTTATGCTAAAGTCTGCGGCAAGCGGGCCGAACAGCTCCCCAAGCGGAGGAATGGTCCAGATGTCCACGTCAAAGACCCTCAGAAGCAACATCAATCTGCCCAACCAAAACCACAACACAAGGATTGGCGAGAAAATCATAAACACCGTGGGGAAGGTCGACAAGGCCTCGACGGCAAAATTCAAGAGCATACTTGACCAGAATCTCTCTCCAAAGGCCGAGAAGGCGGCCCTTGATCAGGCCCTAAAGGAGCATGTGCAGGAGATGCAGGCCGCCCACAAGGAGCTGATAAAGGAGGCAAAGAGCATAAGCAATGAGGCAAAGGTTAGTGCGTCCCCAGACTTCCTACTCAAGGGCACGGGCGAATCTCTGGGCAACCAGATTGCCCTGTCAAAGTTCTATCATCTGGAGATGGCAAGGCAGCAGACCGACAGCACCATAAAAAAGCTTGTCGCAGACAAAGCAACCAAGGACGCACTCGAGCAGAAGAAGGAGTCGCTGGGCGGATTCTCAAAACTGAACCTTGACGACCAAGACAAGCTAAAGAGCCTCAAAAAGCTAGACACAGGCTCTTACGAAAAGAAGCTCAAGGAAATAAACTCCAAGCTAGAAAGTCTAAAGGACAACAACAAGGAACTCTACGACAAGTATCATTCGCAGGTTGAGGAGACAGCAAAGAAGCAACTCCAGAACAAGAAACTGTTTGATGAGCTAGAGAAAATCACGAACGCCAAGAAGTTCCACGCGCTCCACAAAGGATAAACGATAAATTATAAAAAACTAAACAGGGACAGGACCTACTCCTCATCGTCCATATCTTCTTCGTCGTCACTGAAGTCGTCATCATCTTCTTCGTCTGAGTCTTCCTCATCATCTGCTGCCATATTTACACCTGTTTTATTCTAAACAAATACCTATAAAAAGCTAACTACAAAAGCTGAGCTGACCTTTAATAAAAACAAAGGAAAATCGAACTACATGACAGGTGCAGAGTTATTCTCATCCCCTTCCATAACGTCAGCGTCGTAGCCCTTCCCCCTTCTTAGGTTGTAGAGCCCCTTCCTTCCGTTAAAGAGCCTTAAGAACTCCTGCTTCCTCTCCTCTAGGAATTTGTCTAGATCGGTGTTAGTGTAGGCATTCCCATTCTGGTGCGAGTACCTTATGTTCCCGCTCTTCTGCCACTCTCTCATGTCTTCTTTCCATTCTGCAAATGCATCATCTGCATCCTGCTTGCCGAAGTCGTGCTTGCCAACATTGTTTATGTAATTGACTTTAAGCCCGATTCTCTCAGCCCTGTTGCTAAAGGATGCATGTATCTGCTCAACAATAAGATCCATGGCCTCCTTTTCCTCTTTTGAGAGCACATCAAGCATCGAGTTTATTCCTCTGATTAAGGCTACGCTGTCGTGATTCACTACTGAGATCTTCTCCTTCTCTGTCTTGGAGGAAATCTCCTTGAGCTTTGCCAAGAGCTTTTCTTTCTCTTCGTTGAAATGAGCAACTACTTTGCTTTTAGCAGCAACCTCCCCAGCTCCGGCACCGCCTGGCGGCGATACTATATTCGCAGGGGCTGCTCCCAATGTTCCTGATCCCTTACTCCTCTTTTTGGCCTCTGCGGCTTCGTAGGTCCTATAAGGCGAATATTTTCTTATGGCCTCTACATCGTTTATGCCGTTTAGGAATTCCCTGAGCCCGTCCATTGTTCCCTTCTTTCTTGCTTCCAGGAATATGAGCGCGATTATCGCATTGCTGTTGTATTCCACAAGATAATCAACAAGTTCCTTTTCACTCAACTTCCCTGCAGCTCTCTCCAAAGCGAGAATCTGCTCAGTCGCCGTGTTTGCGCGAAGCTTTAGTCCGTAAGGCCTTGTCGCCATCGAACCTATTTCATGTTTTGCAAACTCGCCAAACTCTCCTGACATGAGCCTCTTTTCCTTGTTCCTGTACTGCTCAGCTTCATGCGAAACGTCAACTAGATTTGCAATCTGGTCCGGAAGCCTAACTGGGCAGACAAAATCATATGTCGGGCTTGTTGTTTGCCTTAGAAGCTCAAGCACTCCTGTCGGCCCAGATCCGTATGGCCTACGTGCATTCGGATTTTCCAAAACGTCCAAAATTTGTCCCGTGATGTCTTTGACCGTGCCAAGCATTATTTCCTCAGCTGCGGCCATCCTCGAATTTAATTCTGGGCTGCCCATCAAATTGCTAAAACGCGATGCCCTTTCATCATTAATTATGCTCAAGGCGCTTCCGACTCCTGTCAGCTTTGCCTTTATGTCGCTGAAGGCTTCCTCGGCGTGCTTCTTTACAACTTCCGAATCCTTCCTTACCCTTTGGCCATTGGTCCAAAGCCCTATATCGTCATTTCCCTGAATCGGCTCTTTTTTATAACCAAAAACATTGTTAAATCTAGGCATCTCAACACTATAAAAATGTGAATTTTGTGGTATATAAGCATTGTCCAATGTGCGTTTTTTCACTCGTAGATGCTCGTTGAGCGCCTGTTTAGCTGATGTCTAAATGGCATCTCTTTAAAATAATATCTGTCCCATTTAGACTGATTCTGGGTCCTGGATGGAATTCACAAAGACAATAGCAGTAGCGGTGGTCGTGGTGGCGGTCCTTGCGATAGCGGTATTCATAGCGGTGCCGAGCTTCTTTGTCTCCGCGGTGCTCAGCACAAAAGGTACCAACTCAACCATAAGCTTCAACCAGTCAATTGCTGACCTAAAGAACACCACCCAGACCGTGCTTGTGCACGTGATAGCCCAGAAGAATACGGTGCTATTCAACATACCGCAGGTCAACATGGTGGTTTTGGCGGCGGACAGCCAGATCGCCTCCCAGATAACGGAGGGCAGCGTTGATCCCACCCAGGGACCGGACTACCTCATGGTCTCAGGGCTCCCCTACCCCAACCTT
>JAGWGN010000030.1 GCA_028867335.1 Microcaldota archaeon
ACGGATGTAAGAATAAATTAGGAAAACAAGTAGAGAAAAGTTATAGTAATAACTAAAACATACGTTTATATTATGTACTCACCAATATACTAGATATGTTTGTTGTAGACGTAGAAACAGGCGGATTGGATGCAGTTGTGAATCCTTTGCTCAGTATAGGAGCAATCGACTTTAACAACCCCGATAACAGATTCTATGGAGTCTGCGGAGCCAAGAAAACACAGGTAGTCACAAAAGAAGCATTAGAAGTAAATGGCTTCACTGAGAAAGAACTAGCAAATGAAATAACAGTAAAGACATTGCTAGAACAATTCTTCGATTGGGTAAGGACTTATTCGGATGGTGACTTTACCATAGCAGGTGAAAATCCGTCATTTGACAGGGACTTTATTGCATATAATGCAAAAGTCGAGGGATTGAAAAATCCATTTGGACACAGAACTATAGACATGCATAGTCTAGCATATGCAGATATTCTATCTCATGAAGAGAATGTTCCGATTGAAGATAGAAAGAACAAATTAAATGCAGATATAATCTTCAAGTATTTGGGCATGCCTGAAGAACCTAGACCACACTTAGCCTCTAATGGTGCCTTGTGGGAGTGTGAAGCATTCTATAGATTAATCCTGAAAAGAAGTGTCTTTAAAGAATTCGAGGCATATCCGTTATGATCTCGAAACTAAATACTTTTTTGCATAATGATAAACATCATGATATTTATGAAGTAAAGCAAAAAGTCAATGAAGTAATTGATGCCGTAAACAAATTAGAAAGTATTATGATAACTATACTTGAACGAGCGAAGCGAGTTACTCCCGAAGTTACTCCCGAAGATACATCATTTGAGCCATTAACTAACTTTGGATTTAGACCTGAAATATATTGTACTTGTGGTAAGAATGTTACTGCTTGTTGCCCTATTCATATAAATGTAGCACAGATATGACTCTATTCATAGATAAAAAATATATTTTGCTTTCAGTTGCATTATTGTTTAATGTTTTAATAATAACATTTATAGGACTTTGCTTAAATACTTGGTCACATTATGGATTTACACCTTCTAATATAAATGATACTTCAGGTAACTTTTATCCTCATATGCATGCAGAAACGGGTACTTATGGCGGATTTGTAATTTTAGCAGTTGTAAACTTTTTTATATTTCTAATTGCCAATATAGAATATCATTGGATTGGCGTAAAGCAAAATGATTAAATTACCTTTTGACGATGATAGAATGAATTATAATTTTTACTATGGTAATAACCCAACAGTTATACATCATCTAAAGCATGGAGTGCATTATTGTGTTTGTTGTAACGCGGAGTATTGGAGTAGAAGGGCACCACTGTATAATGACTATTATTGTCCATATTGTATATATTACAAAGAACCGCGATACAACTGGACTTTGGATCTATAAATGTTTCCAAAACGAAAAAGTAGCATTGATGCATTAACATTAGAATATTATCCAGACAGTCCAGAGGCTATAGCACTTAATAAAAGAGGTATATTTCTAGAACCGAAGCAATCCGCCTTTAGAACTATGGAAGAATTAGAAAGATTTATATTTGTATAATAACTATATTACATTTGGACGAGATGCCAAAATAAGAGTCACTTCAATCAGCAGGGTGTGGAAACTCGTAAATGGAGTAATTACCCATGCGAGCCCGTAAGGTTTGGAAGTAGGTAAACAATATGGCACATTGGAAGCTCCTAGAGCAGAGTCCAATTTATCACCACAATTATGTTAATTTAGTGTTAGATTCTAAATTAAGTGAAGTAATATAATTAATTATTTGTTCTCTTGTTTTTAGATTATGATTAATAGTACATTTCTTACCTTGATTTTTACTTCTATTACAAGACCAACATAATATTTGAAATTCTTCATGTGGGGATTTATGATTTATAATCTTCTTAAGATATAACTCTACCTGATTAGATTCTTTATCAGAATGATTTATATGATCTATAACTAGGTGATAAAAGTCATTATTTCCGCAACACTTACATGACCATCCGAGTATATCAAATACTTTAATTCGTAATGGATAAAACCTACAATATCTATTATAACATGCTTCACATAACATATTTGATAAGTTTAGTACGTAGCGTTCATTGCATAATTTGCAAAGTCTATTTAATTCTACACTTGTATGATAAACACATATATCTTTGCCTTTTGCTACTTGTCGCGAACAATGCTTACATGATGTATGCATAACTATTATAAACAGTACCACTATAAAAGTATTTGCATTCTTTTTTAGTTTTCATGGATTTTCAAAATTTTCCATATGGACACCTGAACGCATTCCAATATAAACGTTTCGCGTGGAAAACTGATACCTACGTTTCCACTCCAGATTCAAATACAGTGGAAATGGCGGTGATTTGATGCGATCATTTTGTGCCTAGAGTGGAAATAAAAAACACTATTAGCACATACTGTCTAGGCGTTAAAAGACTTATATACAAGTAGATTTATTTCCAGTCCACACACGACATTTATAATTTGTCATAGTCCGCAATGATCCCATGAGTAAATCAGTGGAAATGAGGTCTATTATAAAAGTCCTTCTATAAAATGGACTAAAATATAATTGTTTACATTCGCCGTTATATACAGATTAGAAACATTTATATTACCTATCCGCGCATAACCCATCGCGGGTATTTAAGCCCGAAACATTTATATTAGGGAAATAATCTGTTATACGGCACTTTCCTTATGTGATATGGTAATATAAGTGTTTGTGTCCTCCGCGCCTGTTTCGAAAGGTTTATATTAGGCCCCGTTCTAGGCCTATTCCAAACATTTATATTAGGCTTGCTACAGTCCTGCGCCTTGTTCCGCACTAGAGAAACATTTATATTATGTTTCTTTTGCGCCTGTTGAAAACATTTATATTGGGCGTGTTCGCCTATTGTTAGGCACAATTATTTTAGAGTATTTAAAGGCGATACCTTTATATTACCGAATTGCATGCGGTGCAAAAGCACTTACCTTTCTTCCAAAGTATACTATTGATAATGGTAAATATATTATCCTAAATATATTGTAGATAGTGGATTAATAGTAATATAAGTCTTTAAACATTTATATTACATTGATTATAATAGTATTAGTTATGTTAGATGAAGAATGCCGTCAAAAACTAATAGGAAAAATAAAAAACCAGATGGAATGGGATAGAAAGAACAGAGTAGCTTCTTTTT
>JAGWGN010000031.1 GCA_028867335.1 Microcaldota archaeon
CAGTCTGCTTACAGCAACGCTCTCAGAATTATAAACCCAACGGATATAAGACGAGAGTTTAATGTTACTGTAAACGGTATAGACACATTCACAGGAGCAGGTGTTGGACTTCATATATCCACGATATATGGCTTACCATTTATCCCAACAAAGGATGCACCAAAGGCTACTGGTGATGTAGGTGACTTATTCATACTTAACACTTCCGCAGATAAGAACAGTCCAATGAAACCTATGCTTGGACTTCAAGTTCTAAAGCCAATAGTGTATTATGAAGCAAGCAAAAGAATACAAGGCTATCCATTTATTAACGGCTCGTTTAACGACAAAGCACTCTATGAGGCTATGCTCGAATTAACATGTCGTAACTTTGCAGCTCAAGGCAAGGTAATAAATATCAAAAAGGGTAACTAAGTACTATCAAAAGCAACAATTTCCTCTTTTTTATATTTTTAAAAACTTTAAATAATAGTGTATACTTTATTTAATTATGGAAATTTGCACTATTCAAGGATGTAATAATAAACATGTTGGACGAGGATATTGTAATAAACATTATTGGAGATTTAGAAAATATGGAGATCCAAATAAAACACTAATTGAAGTAAATCCACCACAAACATGTACTATTGAAGGGTGTATGCGTAAATATACTGCAAATGGTATGTGTCATTATCATTATTTACAAATATATCATGAAAATAATAGAAGAATAGTTATATCACATTACTCAGGCGGAACTATGAAGTGCTCATGTTGTGGAGAATCAATATATAAATTTTTAACAGTAAATCATGATAAAAATGATGGATACAAGCATAAACGCGGAAAACGAAGATATACTGGACATGATTTAATAGAATGGCTTATTAGGCATAATTTTCCAGATGGCTTTAGTATTCAATGTTTTAATTGTAACTGTGGACGAGCCATAAATGGCGGTATTTGTCCTCATAAAAGTTAAGTTTATATTACGAATAACCATAAACAAATATAGGTTAGAGGACTATTCGTAGCCACAACGACAGATACAGTCAACACTAGTTAGACTAACAAAGTCGCGTGCCGTAAAATACCGTGAAGTCCTCATAATACTTATATACTAAATAAATCCATTAATTTTATATGACGATTACAGTTGCTATGAATTCTGCATATGCACATTTAAATGGAAGTCGTGCACATAACATAAAAGATGGCGGAGTTTCTAGAGAAAGAAGTATGGTAGTTGATATAACATTTGATTCTGCACAAAATTATGTAACAGGTGGAAATACAATCGACTTTACAAAAGTTGGTTTCAAAACTGTTTACTATTGTGAAGTAATGCAAAAATCATATGTACCAGAATTATCATATATTGTAGCAAGCGGAAATAATGCGGCAACAGGTCTTTTAAAAGTTTGGGATTCAACAGGTGCACAACTTGCAAATAACAGTACAGCAACACAAAGTATGACTCTAACAGTTTTGATTAGAGGCAATTAAACAATATCTTTATATACTAAATAATCATAACATTTTTATATGGTAGCTGCAATCGTTTTAACTCCAAATAACGGAAATGTTGGCGATACAACTGTAGTAACAGGTACAGGTTTTGCACTTACTTCAGCAGTTACATTTACTTTTGCAGGAGTTGCAATTACTCCAAGTGATGCACCAATTACTTCAGATGGTTCAGGTGCATTTACAGCACATATAGTCATTCCTGCGGGATTAGTTGGAAGTGTTCAAGGTGCACATGCAATAGTTGCTACTGATGCTTCAGCAGGTACAGCTTCAGCAAATTATACAATTAATCCAAAATTAGTTTTAAGTCCTACAAGTGGAAATGTAGGAGATTCAGATACTATTACTTTATCAGGTTATGCAGCTTCTTCAGCAATTACAGTTACTTTCGGTGCAACAGGTGTTACTCCTGTGTCAGGTACAACTGATGCACATGGAGCATTAACTACAACTTATACAGTACCTTCAGGTGCAGTAGATTCAGTTCAAGGTGCTCATACAGTTACAGTACATGACGCAGTTCCAAATAGTACTACGGCAAGTTTCACAATTACTCCAAAAGTTACAGTTAGTCCTCTATTTGGAAATGTAGGAGCAACAGCAACAGTTACACTTTCAGGTTATGCGGCAACTTCTGCGTTAACAGCAACATTTAATGGAACTTCAGTAACATTAGCTTCTTCAACAACTACAGCAAACGGAGATAAAACAACTACATTTACTGTACCAAAAGGTGTAGATGGAGCAAACACAATATCTATTCATGACGCAGTACCAAATACAGCAACTACTACATTTGAATTATATTTAGCAGCTTCAGGAATTGCTATGAATTCCACTTTCACACACCTAAACGGTAGAAACTTGTATATAAAACCAACAACTACAAGTAGAGAAAGAGAAGCAATAGTCAATATAACATTTGATGCAACTGATGAATATGAAACAGGTGGAATGCCATTAGACTTTAGCGGAATTCAACACTTTACTCAAGTATATCTATGTTCAGTAGTTCACAAGAATTATGGACTTGGAATATCATTTGTAGCAGGTGCAGGCAACGGAGCCTCATTAGGTAAACTAAAGTTCTTTGATTCTAGCGGAGTTGAATTATCTAGTGGAAACACAGCAATTCAAAACGTATCACTACTTTGCAGAATAAGAGGTATTTAGAAAATGCCGAAAAACGCAGTTGTTACATTAACATCTAGTGGTATCATAACTAAAAGAGGTCATTGTGCTTTAGTTCATGTAAACATAGTAGCAATAGGCGGAGCAGGTTCTAAATTAGAAATATTTACCAATAATGATGGTTCAGGCACACCAATTTA
>JAGWGN010000032.1 GCA_028867335.1 Microcaldota archaeon
ATAGGCGATTGCCTAAGGGAGACCGGGCTTGATAGGGGAATCACCTGCACAACTGCAAACCTCTGCCAGTCCTGTCAGATAGTGCCTAGCTGCAACAAGGTGCTCTACAATGCCGGCGGGCCTGGAGGTATATTCGCAACCGGCATCGCAAGCTTTGGCTCGCAGTACACGATATTAAACAACAGCTTCAACACCGTCTACTCGCTTCTAAATAGGATAAACGTAACAAACCAGGTGGCGGCAAGGCCCGTCATACTTGCGGACTTCAACAACATCTCGACGATATCAAGCCTGATCTACCAGAACCCGATCTTCCCACCGACGCAAAACATAACTTCCCAGCAGTTCCAGGCGTGCAGCTCGTACGTGGGCGGCGGTGCCCAGTCGGCGAACGTCCCGGCTTCCAACGCACCTTGGTACTGCAACGCTCTCGGCTACTGCCAGTTCACAACCTACAACTACACCGCGCTTCCAATCATACAAAACCAGATCAACAACCTGGCCAAGCTCACATTAAGCGACCCCCAGATACTTTCAATCGCCTCCAACTCCAGCCAGATTGCAGCATCGTATCTCACCCCTGTGGTGGGAAAGCAGAAATCGGCGCAGCTCAATGCGATACTCAATACCACACTCATCACCTACCCTACGCTTGTCAACAACACGCAGTTTGTGCTCGCGCACATAAGCAATGCAACAGTATCAGCGCAGCTCACCGAGCTCCAGTCAAGGTACGCAAACCTTGTGCAGAACTACCTTGCGATAAACTTCACCTCAGCGACAAACAGGGTGCTCGATGCCATGGGGACCCTCGAGGGCAATTACACAAAACTCAACGGGACCTACTACATCCTCTTCAGGCCGCTTCAGAACTCGACTTCGCTTGTGCTAAAAACCCAGCTAGACTCAAGGACCGCAAATCCTGCTGCGGCCTCTGTCGCATACTCCCAGATCTCAAACCTTGCGGCCATGAACGGGCAGGTTGGCAATGTGCCACTCATGTCATCACAGATAAACGCCACATACAAGTCGGCACAGTCCGCGTTTTCAAGCTTCCTCCCATTCTTTAGCCTAACCGAGTTCGCAAGGAGCGTGGACTCACCGTTCGTAAACGCCATTGCTCCACTTGTTAGCACCACATACTCCGGAGCAGTCGCATCGGTGCCTCTGCTCGCAGCCCTTTTCTCGCTCATCATCGGCATTATCGTCTTGGTATTGGTCTACTTATTCAAGCGAAGCCTTGGCTCCAAGAGAAAGCTCGTCCACAACCAGAGGAGCGCAAGGGGATGGAGGACGGTTTTTGTTGCGATAATACTTCTCACAGTACTTGATATGGCAGCAAACTACGTCTATGCCGGAGGGGCGAACAGCTTTGCGCCTGCAACCTCATTCACAAGCGCGGTCGCCGCATCCCACTTAGTCGTCATAGCGATAAACGGGACGGCAACCCCTGCGGAGCTGCTCTGCCAGAGCAGGATTGCGGCGGCCCTTAGCGCGATGGGCAAGAACACGAGCGCAAGCACAATTTCCAACAACTCTTGCCTTATTGGGAACACGACAAAGACCCTGAGCACCTGCCAGATCTCAAGCGCGAAGAGCGGATCACCTACAATAATACTCACATCGAGCGCGAATCCAAACGTCAAGATATACTCGTTCTACGGGACGAGCCTGAGCGTCATGGGTGACGACAACGTTATGTCTGCCTGCTACCCTCTGTATCTGCTTAAGTGATCTCAATGGCAACCAAGAACACCGCAAAGCAACAGATAAATAAGGACTCAAAGGAGCTCAAGCCGAAGGCAAAGAACGAGAAGAGGGCCGAAAAGCAGGTGCCGGAAAAGGGCAGGAGGAGCTATCTTGTCTACGCTGTTGTGCTAATCGTCGTTGCGCTGATTGCAGTCAGCATCTACTACGTCTTTGCGAACACCGTCGCCGTTCCATTCTCCTCTTTCAAGACCAATTTCCTTGCGGCCCCAAGGGTTGGGGTTGTCTCGACGTTCTCAAATCTTAGCCAGCTGCCAAGCGAGATTTCCTGCTACTCGCAGATAATCCAGTACATCGCGCACAATCGAAACTCAAAGACGATAGACTTCTTCCAGATAGACCAGAGAAACGCCAGCTGCACCTACGCGGCAGGTCTTGGCTACCCGATAAATACCAGCCAGCAGACTGCAGGTAAGTGCCTGGCTGTGGCGAACTCAGAGCCGAGCGTCTTTTTGAACTTCAGCAACGCTAACTCAACAACCGTAACTTTGCTTCACCTCTACGTCTCTGGAAATGCGCAGTACCTGGCAAAGTGCCCAATCGCTCCGGATCTGGGATAAACTCTTTATCTAGACGACAAATACCATAAAAATGATAATGACTTGAGGAAAGCTTTATAAATCCAAAATACACTCTAATACCAATAGATGTTGATGTCATGAAGAGTTTGAACGCAAAGAGAATCGCTGCGATCGCAGCAAGTTTGGCAATGGGCTTAGTAGTAGCAGGACCAGTCTCATTTAGCAATATACCGATAATAAACAGCGCAGGACAGCCTGTCGTACAGGTCGTGGTCGGATCAACCGCACAGCCAAGCGACGGAGTAGTTGCTGCAAACATCGCCGCAGTAATCGGCAACCTTGCATACACGACAACACCTATCACGGCAACAGTGACAAACACTGCCGGCGTTTCGTGCACGGTTACAACCCCAACATGCACTCTATCCAATTCACAGGTATGGCTAGGAGAGAAGGGATCAGTCACAGCGGCTGGTTCATACAACCTAAAGGCACTCATCGGCTCTGTGCTCAA
>JAGWGN010000033.1 GCA_028867335.1 Microcaldota archaeon
TTCTGCAGCGCGTTTCTTATCTTCTTTAGCGGAAGCTTTGAGTGGTAGGCCATCTTGCCGTCCGCCTCAAGCGTCTCATCACTCTCCCCGTCCTTCCCGATCGTGTAGAAGTTGTTGATCGCGACCCTCTCAAGCGAGACATGGCCTCTTACCGCAAGTCCTGTTCCAATCACTATGTCTGGCTTCTCCCTCATCACCGCCTCGCGCAGCATCTTTGCCGCGGTCCTGTGTCTTGTCGGTAGCTCGATCCCGATTATCCTTGCGTTTCGGATTCGCTTTCCGTTCAGCTGCCTTGCAATAACGCCGCTGAGGTTCGTCTCGTATTCAAGGTATGGCCCGAATCCTGCCAGAAGTATAGTGTGTGTCATAGAAATCGAATACTAAATGCAGAAAAGGCTTATAATCCCATCATTCAGTCTTCATTATTATCGGGCCTTTCTGTATCTCCTTGCCGTTGAAGGCGTAGCGTCCCTCCCTTCTTGCGTCGTAGCAGATCAATTTGAAGCCGAGCTCTGCGGTCTTGTCGCGTAGCAGCTCCTTGTCCTTTAGCATTAGGTTGTTGCCCTTCTCGCAGTACTCGTTCTTCTCGAGCTTCGAGTCGTGGATCGCCTTGTACTGCTCAAGCGAGAGCTTCTCCCCGTACTTGAACGAGGCGAGCTCGACCAGCGCAAGCTGCTCCTTTCTGTCGAGCCCAGTTACCATCTCTCCCTTGAAGATGGTGGATGCGGATCCGCTGCCGTATGAGCCGAAGTAGATATCCTTCTCCTTTGCCTTTTCCTTTATGATCTCTCGGATCAGGCTTCCTGCCGCGACCCACATCGAGCCGTTGTACCAGTTTCCCGCGTATCCCGAGATCTTTAGCGCCTGGTCGAGCCCGAAGCCCTCCTTGAACCTTCTGAACTCCTCGGTCTTGCGCATCTTTTGGTGATAGGCCCACAGCGCCTTGACCCCCTCGTGCTGGTTGAGGAACTCCATCAGCGAGATCTCCCCGTTCCTGCTTGCCTGGTAGTGGCTCTTTATCACCTCAAGAAGATATGCGATTGCCCCTGGCGAGGTCCCTATCGGCTCACTCATCCCTATCTTCTCTTCGATCTTCCTAAGCTTTGCGGGGTTGTACTTCTTGAGCCAGTGGACGTAGATGAAGGAGGCGTTGTACTCCGCCTCCATGCGATAAGGAACGTGGCTAACAAAGTAGCTGTCCTTGCTCATCCCGAACTTCTTCTCGTAATTCTTGAACGCGGTACCAAGCGTCACCACATAGTTCACCTTTGACCCGAATCCGCTGCTAACGGTCGGTATGTGGTCGTCTTGCTTGTAGAAGTCGTATGTCGAGAGGTTAAAGTGCGCAGCCCTGTTGTCTAGCTTCACAAGGAGCGGATCCTTTGTGAGATAGAGCAGAGCCGACCCTCCGCCCTGGGTGGCCTCCGCATTCTGCGCCTTCTTATGGTCGTAGATTGCAATGTCGGTCCCGAGGATTATCGCGCCCCCAATCGAGCCGCTTATCAGCGACTGGTTTAGCGTAAATGCAGTCTTTGAGAGTGCGGTGCATGCAAACTTTGTCTCAAGCGTGTCTGCGCCCCTCATCTCTGTTATGAACTTCTTTATCACCTCCTTCTTGTCGCTGCTGAGGTTCTTTGATTTATGGATCAGAACGGGCTCTACTATTTCAAGGATTGCAGCCGTCAGCGCCCTGCTGCTCTCGGTGCTGCTTTCTGTTGCGACGTAGAAGGCGCCTATGCCATACTCTGTGAAGTTGTCAAGGAGAAGTTTTTGTTTGAAGAGATTGTCTACGAACCTGAGCAGATTGTTTGCGCCTATTGTTACGTGGGTATCGGAGAACCCGGGGAACCTGAACATGTTTATCCCAAGACCCGCCTTTATCCTGCCCACCTCGATTCCAAGGTGCTCTGAGATTGTCTCGGCAGTCACAAGATACGGCGTTGTCTCAAGGCCAATGTAGCTTATCCCGCTCGCCGCCTTGTTCTCGACTGTGCCGTGAACGCTCGCCATGGGGATTACTTAGAAAGCAAGCTTTTTAAATGACGTTGTTGCATTCGTCATTACGCCCTTAGCGCCTGTTTTGCAGAATCAGTCTTCTCTTTCGGGAACATCGCAATGCCAAAGACGTCGGAAGGCCCGACTTCCTCCACTTTCTTCTCTGCCTCCTTGACCCTCTCCATTATCTTCACGGTCTCCTTCTCGTTCTTTTTGCTCCTGCGGTTCTGCACTGATGCGACGCTCACCCCGGTCTCCTCGGCTATCTGCCGATCGCTCATCTTCCCCTCCCTTATCAGGCGGTCTATCTCAAGGTTCGTCGCCTCGGGTATCGGAGCAAACACGCTAGGCCTTCCCGCCTCCTCCCTCTTTGCCTGCTTCTTCCCCGCAACCTCGCTGTCCCATCTGCTCGTTGCGGTGTACGCCTTCTGGTCGCTGATGTTTAGCAGCCTGGCTATCGGGTT
>JAGWGN010000034.1 GCA_028867335.1 Microcaldota archaeon
GTATACAAAAGCATTGAATCTCATGATATATAGAGCTTTCGTTTCGAGGGCATTTTGTTCGTTTTGGGCAGAAGCTGACTCCTTTGATTGACGCGCATTTTTGGCGAAAAATACGCCTTTGTCGCAATTTATTTAGTGGTATGCGACCAATGAAGTGTGCAGGGCGCAAGGTATGGACGAGATCATCAAAGTAAACAAGCTCAGCAAGAGCTTTAGGAGCTACCAAAGTCTACAAGGCAAGAAAATCTTCCTTGCCTCGCTTAGGAGAAAATACTACACGAAGAAGGCGCTAAATCAGATGAGCTTCAGGGTGAAGAGAGGAGAGATTGTCATGCTGCTGGGCGAGAACGGCAGCGGCAAGTCAACGCTCATCAAGATCCTTGTGGGTATACTCCACCCCGATGGCGGCGAGGCGAGCGTTATGGGAATGACCCCCTGGGAGAACCGGATAAAGCTCGCATGGAGATACGGGATGGTCAGCGGGGCGCACAACCAGATGATGTGGAATCTTCCAGCAATCGACAGCTTTGAGTACGCAAGACAGCTCTACGAGATACCTGAAAAGGAGTACCAAGAGAGGCTGAAGTATTTCATAAAGCTCCTTGACCTGGGCGATGTGTACCTAAGGCAGGTGAGGACGCTCTCGCTCGGCGAGAGGCTCAAGTGCAACTTCGTTGCCTCGGTCCTTCACATGCCCGAGATAGTCTTCATGGACGAGGCAACAATCGGCATGGACCTCTCATCAGTGATAAACCTGAGGAAGGCGCTCCTTGACATGCAAAAACGATACAAGATAACGTTTTTCATCACAACCCACATAGTCGATGAGATAAAGGCGCTTGCCGAGCACGTCATCATAATAGACAAGGGATCAGTGGTCTTTGACAGCACAAAATCCGCACTGCAGAAGTTCTTCGGGAAGAAAAAGCAGCTCGAGATACACTTCGGTAAGAAGATAGAGGTTGCAAAATACAGAAAGTACGGAAAGATTGTGGAGGCGCGAGAGAGTTACCTGAAAATTGAGATAAACGCTGAGAGGCTAAAGGACAGGAACATAATCGCGTTGCTTAACTCCGAGGAGGTGCTGGATTACAACGTCTCCGAGCCAGACCTAAGCTACATACTCTCCAGGTTCTACGCGAGCAAGAGGGTGAGATAAGTGAAGTCTAGATTTTATATATGGGGGTATGTGGCGTGGGCGATGACGCTGATGAAGGACAGGCTGGTATATAAGATGAACCTGGCACTTATGATGCTCTTCCAAATAATGAACCCCATCGTCATGCTATTTGTGTGGACTGCGATTTACCTGGCCTCCGGGGTTTCTGCAATAAACAATTTCACACTCAACCAGATAATCTCGTACTTCTTCATCATTTCGGCAATGAATGCGATTGCACCAAACATATCGCATGCGATTTCAGATGACGTCACTTACGGCAATGTGTTTGGAGTTCTAATAAAGCCGATGCATTACGTTGGCGGATTGCTGGCATACGCACTGGGCAACATGGTGGTAGATTCCCTCATAGGGATCCCCATAATAATCCTTGTAACAGTTTTGATGCACATCTCACTTTCGGCATACTCGTGGCTGCTGTTTGTTTTGGCGATTATTTTGATGCTCGCGCTGACTGCCACAGTCGAATTCCTCATAGGCTGCCTCTCATTCTTCTTCGTGGACATCGGAGGGGTTTCGACAGTATTCACCTTCCTGCTGCAGTTCCTAAGCGGAGGACTCATTCCGCTAAACCTTCTGCCCGGCAGTGTGTCAGCGATAACAGGGATCCTTCCATTCCAGTTCATGCTCTACACCCCTGCTGCGATTTTCACAGGCACGCTTGGCCCTGCGCAGGCGGTTAGCAGCATGGAGCTAGGTGTCGCTTGGCTGTTGGTCTTCTCAGTACTATGCCTCATCATGTGGAGAATAGTGAGAAAGCATATCGATAGCGTAGGTGTTTGAATGATCGAGAAAATCAGAAGGGATCTGCATTTGCTGCTCCTATTCCAGGCTTACACCTGGCGGATTGCGATGGCCTACAGAGTGCAGTACATGTTCTGGTTCATAAACTACATGCTCCAGGCAGTGATGACATTCATATTCATAACAATCGTCTATCAGGTATCGAACGGAATCGGGGGGTGGAGCTACCCGCAGATGATGCTGCTCTCCTCGGTCACGATAATAGTGCTCGGAACAACGAAATACTTAATAGACATAGGATGGGTTGGGCAGAATTTGATCAACGGGAACTTTGACACGGTCCTGACAAAGCCCATTCCCTCATATCTGACCTTCTTCATATCGACAAACAGCTCCGGGGCGCTCGGGGGGACGATAAGCGGGATTGTCCTATTTGCTTACGCCGCATCGCAGCTTAGCTTTGGCCTGCTTGGAATCGCGGAGTTTGCGGTGATGATATCGCTTGGGCTCATAGT
>JAGWGN010000035.1 GCA_028867335.1 Microcaldota archaeon
GCATTGTGATACGATTCATCTTCTCCACCCATCTTTGCTATAAATGTAGTGTGCAACTGCATGACTTGCCCTGATGCATTTGGTCGTCTTCTTGACCAAACTTGTTATCCCCCTAATCCCTCCGTTTGCCCTGGTTTCGACTGTTGCTATAAATCCGTATTCGCCGCTTGTAAGAAAAACCTCCTTGACTCCCTTGCACATCGCTATCGACCTTGCGATTCTATTTACGTTTGCCATCCTTTTCGGCTTGAGCAACAGGAATCCTCTCTCTTTTTCCATATCCCCACCAACCCAACTAGCAGTACTGTATGTGCCAAAGATAGTCCTTCGGGTCGGTGTAGTCCTTTCCGCACCTCCAGCAAAGATATCTCTTTTCATGCGTTTCCACTGGCTTCCTGCCCACCAGAGCCTTAAAGTTGTCAAATCCAAGTTTCATCATAGCACCTAGTTCTCATACTTTTTGAGTATCTGCTCCATCTCGCTCATCAGCGACTGGAGCCTGTCAAAATCCGAGTAGTTAACAAACGAGAAGAGCTTTTGTATCTTGAATCGCAGGCCGCTCAAATCCGCAATCCTCCTTCCGATGTACGCGTAGTAGTTCATGGTATCCACTATCTAGTTTAAATATTGGGGTAAGCCGTGGGAACCAATTGGGAATTGGGTTACAATCTTCAGGGAGTGAAGAAACAGATGACCAATACTTTTTACGATATTGACCATGTGCGTCCCCACGACTTAAGTAAGATATAACTTTTGGGATATATATACTTGTATGCTTAAAAGTATAATATTTTAGATATTTATTTATATTTATTGATATAATAATATAGTATTGGGATTAAATTGAGGAAAAAAAGGATAAAAAAAGAATTTATAGAAGGAGAACTACAATATTCTCTACTTCTTTCACTATATAAAAATTCGAGGAAACCAATCAAAGCTCTAGCACGTGAATTCGGAGCTTCTAATCACCTAATTAAGAAAGTAATCGAGGATTTAGAGCAAAAATATAGTATCGAATACATTCTTGATGTAGATTTTGAAAAGTTAGGATTTGCAGAAAGCAGGCTCATTACGATTAAATTTGAAAAGGCGCCTAATTCAGAAGTTTTGAAAGAAATGATTCTAGGAGATATTTTTGTTCAAGATGCATACATTGCAAGTGGAGATTTTGATTTGTTATTATTCGTATCTGGTCTGTCATCAAAAGACTTTAGATCATGGCAATATAATTTTAGAATAAAAGTTAGTGACTACTCTCCCATAATCAAATTTTCTGCAGTAAACTTTTTCACAATGGGTTTCTTCCCTATTCGAAATGAATTGATTGATGAAAGTACAGTTCTTTCAGAACAAGAAAAACGCCTATTAAAATTGTTAAATAGCAATTCTAAAATTAAAATAAAAGATTTGATTATACAAGGCAAGACTACCCAGATGAAAGTTCTTTATTTTCTTAAAAAAATGAGAGAACAAGGCATAATAAGAAAATTCTCTGCACTTACACAAAATCCTGATAAAAGAATTTTCTTAGCATTTGGTTATACTCTAACATTGAGTAAAACACATGATATTTTATGGAAAGAGTTTGCCAGAAAACTCGAAATCGATAAAAAAAGCACAATAAACGATTATTCAATAATTACAGACACCAACGGCTATTATGATAATTTTGATATTTGTGCCTTCAAAGATACTACAGTACTGAACGAAAAGGGCCCTGACATACTAGCTTCCTTATGGGGCAAGGAGAAACCAAAAATTGAAAAAGCAATCCTATTAGATAAGATAATTGGAAAATGGCCTTTCCACTTAGAGGAATATAAGGAATCTCAACAGTCCTAGTAGAGCAATTTAATTCTGGAAAGCATCTTAGATTTTATCCCTTTATTTCCATAATCATCTCGAACTTCAATAGTCGCTTTTGAATCTACTATCATTCTAGGGCAACCTGGCTTGCTTAATTTCATTATCGTTATACTTTTATTTTTATTATTGACTATTAAAGACATTTAACTACCTTCAAATTGATGTTGTTTATCTTTCTTTATAAACCTGCTCTTTATATTTGTTTTTTAGTGCAATTTTTTAAGTATTCAGCGCAGCATCCCGCTCCTTGAGAGGCTGACCACCTTGGAACCCATCGACTTTAGCTTTTCCTTGAGCCCCACGTCGTTTGTGCAGACTATGCAGTCCCACTTCCCCACGTTGACTATGATCCAGCTGTCAACGTACTCATCTCCCTTTAGCACCGTGACAAGGTGCCTCTTTATCAGCGCAAGGCCAATCTTTGCCTGCACCTTCTGCTTCTTTCTGCT
>JAGWGN010000036.1 GCA_028867335.1 Microcaldota archaeon
CCACCCATTCCATCTCTACATACTGAACATTCACAATTTTCCTCGTCTGAACAATTATGAATTCTAGCATCACATTGTCTGCATAAATTTCTACTCAATAATTACTTTAGAGTGTCCCATATTTATAATCCTTTCTATTATAATATCGGCTTTTCTTGCTTCTAAACAGAATTGCATCCTATCTCCGCGAGGATTAATTACAGTGAACGTAACAAATTCCATAGAAAAATTATTAGCTTGAAACCCTATTTAAACTATGTGGTAAAATCTTTCTTGTATGGTATTATATCCATTATAAAACGGTTTATATTTATGAATTATAATCTTTCTTGATTCCATAGCCTGTAATAATTTTCTGGTTCTTCTATCATCTTTCCCGCGGAAAGCTATACAATCTCTTTGTCTAGTCCATCCATTTTGTTTAATATAAAAATAAAGTATGCTCTCTTCATGAGAGAGTTTTGGTATCATGCGAATATGCTTGAAATGCCTATATATTGCTCTAAGTGCTTAAGAACCTTGCTTGTGATTTGTACATCAAGTATGTTATGATGTAAAATGTATCTTAAAGCCTTTCGGTTAGCAAATTGTTGAGCATTCTTCCAATCTTTTGTAGTTACAGGTGTCTTGTGTATTGCTAGATCATATGCATCTGCAATAGTACCTAAACCATTGTTACGAAGTCTATGCAGTTGACTACTGAATCTTTGTGTATCAGCATATCTAACCATCTTATGTTTTGGAAATCCATGAACTTTGTTTATTGCACATCTGGAACGAATAAACGGTATATCATGCCTTCTTTTTCCAATAAACCAATGTCCCACAAGATAATCTAGGTCTGATATTGCTTCTATTAGTTCTTCAGTGATCCTCTTGTCGATTAGATCAGCATCACCTTTTGCCTTTCTATGGTCACTTTCATTTACAACTCCGCTTCTAATAGTTTCTTCCCCTGTTACTACATCTCTTACAAGAATAGCCCATGATAGCATGCGTCCAAAGTCTGCACCTAAACCAGTGGTTTCAATGTCTAACACGCCGATTTTATATATCTCTTGTGCTAGATACTTTTCACGCATTGTCATTAGTGGATATGGTGTAATGGGGTTGCCATCTGCATCATATCTAATTTTTAACAATTTCTTGTATTTTTTAGAGTTTTCAAGTAGGAATTGTTTTCTCGTCATTACCAATATAGTATTGTGAGCCGTATATAAGTGTAATGAAAATAAAAAAGAGAAGGTTGCTAGTTGCTTTCAGCAGTAGCTTGACCTACAGATTGAACATTGTCAAATCCAAGTCCTGCAAATCTTTCCTCACTTGCTACTTTCATAGCAATTACTTTTCTTTCGAAAAATGCTCTAATTTGCCTTTCTGCTGATTCTTGTTGTTCATCTGATAGCTCTTCAAACTTAAAGTTCTGAATTATATCACTTACTTTCGCATTTGATACACTGGAACTTGCTCTTGGAGCTGATTCAGTTGCAGGTTTTGAAGCGGGTTTACTTCCGCCTTTTTCTGCTCTTTCTACGGACTCAAATATCTTATATCTTGTTTCTTGCAGGTTAATAGGTGTAAACCCATCATCTTCCGCATGTTGCTCTTGCATCAAGTTTATCATCTTATATGCGGCAACTCTATCAGATACTTTTGCACCTTCATCCTTCAGAATAACCCATTGGGCTTTCAGGGTGCTGAGCGTATTTTTATCTAATGGCATTGTAATTCTATAGATTTATGCCCAATATAAATGTTTATATATCAATTAATATACATATCAAATGATATATAAATGGCACGTCAACCAAATCCAAATAGAAAATTCAGTCCATCCATGCTATCCAAGACTACAAAGACGCGTCTTAATAGACATAGAAAAGTATTAGGCGATTTACGAGCAGGACAGAAAACAAGAAAAGGTAATGAGAGCGATGATCAACTGATTAATCGTATTCTAGACCATTATGAGATTACTAACAAACCCGCCGATGTTGGTGTATCTACATATAATATAAAACCAGTAGTAGCACCTGAGCCAGCTCAGACTACTCAATAATTCTTTTTTATATTCCGATTAGAATATATTCTGTTCATCATATGGTATAAAAGCCATACCGATATGGTATATATACCATATAGTCTATAGTTGAACTCTTATACATTTGATTTCTTATACTTTATGTAACTAAACTCCCTTTAGAGAGAAGTATTACAACATAAGTTGTATTTTTACAACACTGTAAACT
>JAGWGN010000037.1 GCA_028867335.1 Microcaldota archaeon
AGAGGCCAGTCTTCAATTGTAAGATACAATGATATCTCTACAAGCATCGTAGGCGGTTTCTCATTTGCTTCCTTGACACAGACTGCACAGAATAATACCTGGGCATCTGGTCAGAGAATTCCGGTAACTCTAACTGACAATGATGATAACAAGAACGGCAAGATTAGCGAAAGAATGTTCCTCTGGGATCCAACATACAAGAGATCCACAACAATGGTAATTGGAACACCATTTACCTTATCTGCAGCTGGTGCAGGTACTGAAACAGCACAACTAGTTCACGCAACCACTTTACTAAGTGATTCTGGAACTAGAGGTATCAAAAATATCGCAGCTGTTACAGGTAACCAAAATGCAACCAACTTGGCAGAAGATGAATCATTCAGCGCAAGACCAATCTTCAATTTCTCAAGTGGAACTACATCTAAAGCTCAAATAAACTCAACTACCGCATTGTTTGTCGATTTGAAGACAACTATGAATACCCTCCTGAATACCATCCATGATACAAACAGGACTGGTAACACAGAAGGATTCAAGGGCTTCAACTTTGTCAATTTCGACCTGAGATCACTCTCTAGTCTGAACGGTGCTACTGGTGGTTCAATTTCTAACGTTGGAATAAACCTAGTTTATAACAACGCAGGTACTGGACTCACAACTAACGGTAAATTATCCGCTACAAAAGCAGTCAGCATCGCAAACTCTACTAATTTACAGGACTTCATCAACCTTAACGGAACAAATACTGGTGGACAAACCGGTGTTGGTACCACTCAGGTTGCAAGTCCAGCTACAATAAACAAGGTCCTCTTTGGTTCAGTTGCAAAGACTGCCAATATTGGTCTCTTGATTACATTTACCACAAGTGGTAATGTAGCATTGTCAACAAGTGGAGCTCCAATGGTAGTTGACTTCTTTAGCGTTGGTCTAATCGGCGATGGTTCACAAAACAGTCAAAGAATCAACAACGGCATATACAGGTATGAACTTGAAGAGACAGGTGACAACACCGGAGTCTTTACAGGTACAAACCAGTATGTAATGCTCAACCAGTTGAATATCTTTGATCCAAATACCTACGCCAACCTTAGAACAATCAACCATGATGTATTCTTCCCAGCTATACAAGACATGCTCCAGTCAGAAGCCCGTGCTCCACAGATCACATACTTGGACCTTGGACAAGACGGAGTGAACACACAGATATCTGCACAACAAGATATCCCAACTCACACTGGTGTCATTTCATTTGATAGCAAGACATACAAGATAGGCGATACTGTGACAATTACACTCAATGACCCAGACCTTAACGTTAACAATGATCTAGTTGATATCTACACCGCAGTAACACCTGCATTCAATCCAAGTGGCTCCATCCCACAGACTGCCCAAGACAATGCAACCGACACAATAGGTAAAGCAGGTCTAGGACAGTACTCTGATGGCAGCGCAATTGGTAGACTCGTAGATATACAATTTGGTCAAGCTAACATTCGATGGTCAAACAGCAATATACACAGTCAATTTACACCAGACAACACAGGTTCGTGCTTCAAAAACAGCACAGGATCATATGTTGACTCTAACACTGGTACCACTGGCGGATTTGCAACTAGCATGTCCGCTACTGGCTTCTCACTAGTTGAGACTGGTCCATCAACAGGTATCTTTACTGGTACCTTTGAAATTCCAGACCAATTATGCCAATCAGGTACTATAATCTCCTCAGTAGGTCAGAACATCAAGGTCAACTATGTTGACTTTAGAGATAGCTCTGGCAAACTCGTAGAGGTTTCAGATAATGCTGGCATAAGAGGCAACACAGGTTCAGTCAAGTTGGACAAGGCAGTATACCCAGTACCATTCGGACAAATAATCTCCGGTTCTACAGGTGACTTCCCAGTTCCAGCCAAGTCTGTAACCAGTGAACCAGGTGTATTCCCAATGCACAGAGATCTAACTGGCAGTGGTCTAACCACAGCCAACACTCTGTCAAACGGTGATGTTATAATCCATATCAGAGTAAATGATCAGGACTTTAACACATCGCCAGTTGGTACTGACCATATTGCACTAGGTGTCAATGATGTTAACCACGGTCCAGTAGCTGTACAGATTACAAGACAGAGCTCATCACT
>JAGWGN010000038.1 GCA_028867335.1 Microcaldota archaeon
AATGGGTTGAATCTAATCGTAATACAACCCAAGTTTGCTGAGTTGAATTTATTACAACATTATTGTTTGTTACTATTAGACCTGCATCGGTAGGTGCATTTGCAACAGTAAGATAAATGGGATATAGTAATTGTGTCGCTGTCCAAATTATAGGATAGTTTGTAGCTGGTACGTTTGTCCATTGGGGATCTATTATTCTAGTCTGTCCGTTAGAAGTAGAGGATGGAAAGGCTTGAATCTGATATGGGGATGTTACTGTAAACAATCCGCTAATAGGCAGGGTAGTATTCATATTTGACGGTCCATAAAGTCTTACAGTACCTCCATTGAACATATCACTCAGTCCAAAAGTCGAAGTTGTGGACGTAGTTGTCATTAGATATGACTGATAGGCATAATTTTTTGCCAGTAAGCTAGTCACGGTATTTATATTTACATAATAAATATTTCCACTCGATGAAGTGCCTGTAAGAACTATCATGTAATTTGCAGACGGTGTATAGAGAATAAAATCGGTATAGGGTGCGGAAATTCCCAGTAGGTTTGGAAGCAGAGTAAGTGCAGACTTGTACTGGTTGTCCTGAATGGATGAAAAGAAAGACAAAGCGTTATTTGAATAATAATTGTTTACCTGCAATAAACTAGTCCCATTTAGATAATGAATCTGATTTGCTGAAATTGAGGTATCACATCCTATGTTATTTATCTGCCGTAAAGCATAACCTGGCATTGATGTAAAATCGCACAAATCGGTAGTAAATGACGGAATGTTTGGGTCTATTCCATTTGTTGTATTTGTATTAAATCTTAGAAGCGGTGTAAGATATATCGGGCAATTACCATTATATGTAATTGCAAATTTTTGTGCTGATTGAAAAACGGATGGAGATAAAAACACTCCAGATATATCACAGGCATATAATTTCGTACTGCCAGAAGGCGTTCCCATATAACCAGTAGTAGCTATATAACTTGTGGTTTGCGTTCCCATACAGAAATTGTAAACTGATGTCTCAGTTGGAAATAATGCATACATATATGATGGATATCCAGAAGCACAGGTAGTAGAAAACAATGAAGAAGATGTTCCAGAATATGAATTAATTGATTCTGTCGTACTTGTAACAGATGTAGTTCCCGAATTACAGTCATAAAGAATGTTTTCTCCCTGCGGTTGAAGTGTGTTCAGTGGGGGGGTGCAGCCTAAATTTAATGTGGCCTGATTGTTTCCTAATATTTGTGAAAGCGTGGAACCGCCAGTAGAATGATACCAATTTGTTATAACTGGTTGTATTTTGTCTGATATAACAGAGACTGTAGATGCACCATAATTTGTCACATATATTGCTCCCTTGCCAGAATCATATGCAACATCACTTGGACCAGCACCGACAGGGATGGTTGCAGTTACAGTGTTTGTATTGTCTGATATAACAGAGACTGTAGATGCACCATAATTTGCCACATATATTGCTCCCTTGCCAGAATCATATGCAACACCATATGGACCAGCACCGACAGGGATGGTTGCAGTTACAGTGTTTGTATTGTCTGATATAACAGAGACTGTAGATGCACCATAATTTGTCACATATATTGCTCCCTTGCCAGAATCATATGCAACATCAATTGGACCAGCACCGACAGGGATGGTTGCAGTTACAGTGTTTGTATTGTCTGATATAACAGAGACTGTAGATGCACCATAATTTGTCACATATATTGCTCCCTTGCCAGAATCATATGCAACACCATATGGATTAGTACCGACAGGGATGGTTGCAGTTACAGTGTTTGTATTGTCTGATATAACAGAGACTGTAGATGCACCATAATTTGTCACATATATTGCTCCCTTGCCAGAATCATATGCAACA
>JAGWGN010000039.1 GCA_028867335.1 Microcaldota archaeon
TAGGCGACGCCAGGCGGGTCGGTGCCGCCCCATGGCCGATCGTCCCGCGCGTAGGTCCACAATTGTCCGAGCTTGGTGCGCCCCCGGCCGGGATCAAGCACCGGTGCTGTGGTCTCATCGGCAAATAGTTTGCCAGAGGTCTTCAGCGCCGCGAGCAAGCGTTCATGAACCGGCCGCAGCAGGAAGGCGGCACGGCCAACCCAATCGGCCAGCGTCGAGCGGTCGAGCTCGACGCCCTGCCGGGTGTAAATCTGAGCCTGGCGGTAGAGCGGAAGATGATCGGCATATTTGGCGACGAGGACTTGCGCCACGGTCGTCTCGGTCGGCAATCCGCCCTCGATCAGCCGCGCCGGCGCGGGGAGCTAAGTGGGAGATTGGGTGACGAGGTTGATCAGGCGGCGTGGTGAGCCGGCATTTCAATGACCTCGATGCCGTTTTGGAATCTGACTCCTTGGACGACTTTCGGCAACTGGTTTTCTCCCTTCAATCGTCGCCAGGTTTTTGCCGCGGCGGTGACGAGCTTGAACACCATGAGCTTGGCGGTTGTCGCAGACAGGGATCCCTTGGTGCGCACCGTTCGATGACGGACCGTGGCGAACACGCTTTCGATCGGGTTTGAGGTGCGTAGATGATCCCAGTGCTCGGCCGGGAAGTCGAAGAAGGCGAGCAGAGCTTCCCGGTCCTTGGTCAGGCATTCGACGGCCTTCTCGTATTTGACGCCGTATTTGTCGGCGAACACGTCGATGGCGGCCTCGGCAGCCGCGCGGGTCGACGCTCCGTAAATCTCTCGAAGGTCTGCCTTCATGTTGACCTGGACCGAGAGGGCGACCTTGTTGAGCACGTTGGCGGTCTTGTGAACCCAACAGCGTTGGTGCCTGGTGCCGGGAAAGACCTCCTCGATCGCCTTCCAGAAGCCGAGCGCGCCGTCGCCGACCGCGAGGTCGGGTGCGATCTCAAGGCCACGCCGCTTGATGTCGATGAGGAGTTCGCGCCAGCTCTGCGCGCTCTCCCGCACCCCGGTCTGGAAGCCGACAAGTTCCTTCTTGCCCTCAGGGGTGGCTCCAATCAGCACGAGCATGCATTCGGCGCTCGCTTCCATTCGCGCCTGCAGATAGACGCCGTCCGCCCACACGTACACATAACGCCGCGCCGAGAGATCGCGCTTTTGCCAGGCCTCGTATTCGGCCTGCCACTCCGCCGTCAGCCGCGCGATCACGGCGGGAGACAGATTGGGTGCATCCTTGCCCAGGAGGGCGGCGAGGGCCTCCTGGAAGTCGCCGGTCGACACCCCGCGCAGATAGAGAATCGGCAACAGTGCATCGAGGCTCTTGGTCCGTCGCGCCCACTTCGGCAGGATCGATGAGGTGAAGCGGATTTTCGCCTCCGCGGCGACGTCAGCCCGGTCGCGCACCTTGGCGCGCCGGACCTCGACAGGCCCAACCCCGGTCTGGATGGCGCGTTGCGGTCCATGGCCGTGCCGCACGATGCGGTCGCGGCCGTCCGGCAACTTCAAGTCCTTCCATCGGGCGACGAAGGCGTCGGCTTCGGCAATCAATACCTGCGCCAACATTCGGCGGGCGCCTTCACGTGCGACTTCAGTCAGGGGATCGTCAATCGCTTCGGGCTGACGGAACGGGATGATGGTGCTATCTCTCGACATTGGCGTATCGCTCCTTTCGGGAGGTTCTGGCAGGCTTGACACCCGCCTCGATACGCCGCCTTCAATCAAACGTCGTCACCCAGATTCCCGCATAGCTC
>JAGWGN010000003.1 GCA_028867335.1 Microcaldota archaeon
AGAAGGTAAAGGACCTCTACATCCTCACCTCCCTAGGCGAAAATGTATGCAAGAGCCAGGTTATCAACCTCGCTGCCACCCTAAGGGACTCGAAGAAGCACCAGATGGTGGACGTGCTTAGGAAGGACCCCCGATTTAGCGTGGAGGAGATCGAAAAGGCGATCGACATTAAGAATTGAGAGGCGCGCCCAGTCAAATTCATATATTTATTCTAAGATAATGGATGCGAAAGCCATGGAGATACATGTCTATACCGACGGAGCGGCGCGGGGGAACCCAGGTCCTAGCGCATCGGGCTATGCAATCTACGACCAAAAGGAGAAGCTACTTGTCAAGATGTTCTTCTACAACGGAAGGCAGACAAACAACGTGGCTGAATACCTTGCGATAATCGCGGCGCTCAAGAAGGTGATCGAGGAGTTTGGCGGCAAGGCGGAGCTAACTCTTTTCTCGGACAGCAAGCTTGTGGTAAACCAGCTCGGCGGAAAGTACAAGGTAAATGACGCAAACTTAAGGAAGCTGCACAGGGAGGCATCAAAACTCGCAGGCGCGCTTTTGAAATGCAGGTTTGTGGATGTGCCAAGGGAGAATCCACACATCTCTATGGTCGACAGGGAGCTAAACAGGCTCCTAGATAACATTAAAAAGGATGAAAGTGATATTGTAGCTATCAAAAAGGCAAGGGAAGGGGAGCAAAAAGGATTATTCGGTTGACGATTATGGCTGATGACAAGGAACCAAAGAAGGGCACAACCAGCGTTGTGGCAAAGGAGCTCTACACGAAGGCGGGCAACCTCTTCGAGGACAACAAGTTCGAGGAGGCGATTGACCTCTACGGCCAGGCGATCCGCGAGGACCCAAAGTACGCAAGCGCCTACTTCAACAGGGCTCTTGCCTATGCGATACTAAACAAGTACGAGCTTGCCACGGCTGATGCCAAGCAGGTGCTCAAGCTCGAGCCCGACAGCTACGACGCCCCTTATGTCATGGGAATCGTCGCGGAGTACCAAAAGGAGTACGAGCAGGCAAGGGAGTGGTACCAGAAGGCGATCGAGAAGAACCCCAAGTACGAGCAGGCGAAGGCCAGGCTCGAGGCGCTAAACAAGAAGGTGGAGGAGCAGCCGGCGGAGGGGGAGAAGAAGCTGCTCTCCGGAGGGGAGGAGAAGACCGTATCCGAGGAGGGACAGCTAAAGAGCGTCAAGTGGTACAAGTCGAAGCTAAAGTTCGCGGACATCGTAGGGATGAAGAAGCAGAAGAAGCTCATCCACGAGAACATCATACTTGCAATCAAGAAGCCTGAGCTTCTGCGCGCTTACGGCAAGAAGCTCGGTCTTGGCGTACTGTTCTATGGTCCTCCGGGATGCGGAAAATGCGTGACCGCAGATACTCAGGTGCTGCTGCCAGATGGCAGATATGTCACCATAAAGGAAGTTGTTGAGAACAAGGAGCCATACATAGTAACGCTGACCAAGATGCACAAGTTGGCGATCAGGAAGGTGAGCGGCTGGTGGAAGCTGGACGGCAAGCCGCTGCTTAGGATAACGACCAAGCGGGGCAGGATTGTGGAATGCACGCCTGAGCATCCGTTCCTTACAAAGGAGGGATGGAGCGAGGCATCCACACTGAAGGAGAATGACAAAATCGGAGTTCCAAGACATGTCCCAATATTTGGTAATGGAGTAATTAGAGAGTGCGAGGCCAAGTTACTCGCCTACTTTATCGCCGAAGGCGGATTGACGCAGGGAAAGCCTGTATTTACCAATTCTGATCCCGAGCTTTTGGAGGACTTCCAGTCTGCAGTTCTACAGTTCAATCGCAAGCTCCACATAAACACAGTGGTAGAACAGGGAAGCGTTATGACAATGCAGGTTGCTGGTAGGTACATACAAGAGCTAGGAGCACAGGGAAGAAGCTCAATGCAGAGATTCCTAGATGCGCATGGTCTTTCGTTCACAAGCTCCTACAACAAGAAGATACCGCCAGTTGTCTTCACATTGCAAAAGCACCTTCTTGCCCTATTCCTAAACCGCCTGTTCTCTGGCGATGGATGGTCTGAGGACAGGGAGGAAAGTGGGGTAAGATACGGGACTCGTAGGCACAGAATAATCGGCTATTCGAGCAACTCCAAGGTGCTTGTCAGGCAGATACAGCACCTTCTGCTCCGTTTCGGGATCCTCTCTAGCATCCACAGCAAGGCAGAAAACTTCACGCTATCAATTTACAGGAGCAGGGACGTGGACACATTCATAGACGAAATAGGGATGTTCGGCAACAGAGCCGCTTTGCTTTCAAAAAAGAAGGATTCTTGGGGAAAGATAAAGAAAAAGGGGGGCAGCAGGGTTGTGTATGAGGAAATCAGCAAGATAGAGAATCTGGATGCTCCCGAACATGTGTATGACCTCACAGTAGAGGACACCCATAACTTTGTTGCAAATGATTTTTTTGTGCACAATACATATTTCGTAAATGCAATCGGGGGAGAGACGGGGTCAAATCTGCTCGTGGCCGCGATCAACGAGATAGTAGACATGTACGCAGGTAACACCGAGAAGAACATGCACCAGATCTTCGAGCAGGCGAGGAAGAACACCCCTTGTGTTGTCTTCTTCGACGAGGTGGACGCTCTCGGAATGAAGAGGGACGGCGGAGGCGACGGGGGCGGATCCCAGAGCTACATGCGAATGGCGGTAAACCAGTTCCTCCAGGAGATGGACGGAATCGAGAAGAACCCCGAGGGCATCTTCATCATCGGTGCGACAAACCAGCCATGGGACATGGACCCTGCGCTCAAGCGAAGCGGAAGGTTCGGGGAGGCGATCTATATCCCACCACCGGACTACCAGACAAGAAAACAGTCGTTTATCTACAACACAAGAAAGATGCCTCTTGGCAACATAAACTTCGGAAGGCTTGCAAGGGCGGCCATGGGATTCTCGCAGGCGGACATAGCAGACATCTGTGACAAGACCGCGCTCATCCCTGCAGCTGAGGAGGACAGGACCGGAAAGAAGAGGAAGATCATGATGAAGGACTTCCTTGGGATGATAAAGCACCACGGCGGAACGCTCGATGAGTGGTACGCGATGGTCAGAAAGGACATCGTCAACAAGACCGAGACCCAGATAGTGGACGGGAAGAAGCAGGAGATAGTGAAAGAGGGGAAGCTCTCGCCCGAGGAGAAGTCGCGATACAAGCCGCTTGTCAAGGACGTTAAGAGGAACTCGAGCAAGATGATGCTCTTTTTGAAGAAGTTCATGAGGACATTTGCGCTCTACGTTGCGTAAAAATAATTATAAAGTGAATCAATGGCGACCAAAAAACATGCAGTCAGTGGACCAAGGGTAATGAACATAAACAATTGGGAAAGTGAGTGGGTGGAGGCGCTCTCGGCTTACCTCAAGATCAAGGCGGTCCCCATGAAGGGGACGATATTTGCGACAGGAATGGGGGGCAGCGGGATAGTCGGCGAGGTGCTAAAGCACATCACGAACAAGAACATCAAGTTCTCAAAGCTGCCGATCAAGGAGAAGGTCGACTGGGTGCTTGCGATAAGCTATTCGGGGAACACCACTGAGACAATTTACAGCGTGAAGCAGATGAGGAAGCGGGGCGCGAAGGTAGTTGCGATAACCTCTGGGGGAAAGCTTCCGGAATACGCAGATTATGTTGTCAAGCTGCCTGTGGGGATGCTTCCAAGAGACGGATTCCCGTACATGCTTTCAGCGGCGCTTGCGGTGGTGGGCTGCAAGAAGGAGCTCAGGGAGGCGATAAAGGCAGTCAAGCTGACCAACCTTGGGCAGGCGAAGAAGATTGTGGAGCTCATCAAGGGGCGGACACCTGTGATCTACTCATCTGGATGGATGATCGCCGCCGCGAAGCGATTCAAGCAGCAGCTCAACGAGAACGCGAAGATGTTCGCCTTCTTTTCCAAGATGCCAGACTCGTTCCACAACGACATCGAGCCGTTCTTCTGGGACAACAAGCCGTTCTCCGCAAAGCGGAAGGAGGGATTTGTGCCGGTCATAATAGGGAACGGATACCTAGCATACAAGACCGCGCAGTTCCTGCCAAACGCCTTCCACATAAAGGCGAAGAAGACAAACAAGGTGCTGGAGGTGGTCAGCTCGATCTATCTGCTGGACTATGTCTCATTCAAGCTTGCCGAAGAGCGCAAGGCGGATAGGATAAGCATACCCGGCATAACGATGGGCAGGCAGGTAATCAGCGGCCTCAAGAGCTTCCACACGAAAGTCGGGTAGAATTCTTAGAAACTTAGCCGATGCAGAAGAACCCGTATTTATCTAGGGGAAGACGGTTAAGGTAGGAAAGATAGGTCCCATAGCTTAGATTAAAACCATAGGGGTTTGTGGTACAGTAGAAACCTTCTAAACGAAGAATCAGACCGGATACTGCCAAATCCCTGTTTATCTGCAAGATGGTAGAGAGGCAAAAGGAGACATTTGGGGTTAAATAGACTATCAGAAAAATTGTTGAGACCAATACTAATCCATAATAAGACATTCAATCGCCCACGTAGATACAGATGGTCTGATTAATCATGTCCTGAATGAGGGGAAAACAGCCGGATTGCGAATTGCCTGAGAGATTGCCAATTATTGTCCCATTAACTTCCAAAGAAGCCTTTAAGTTTAGGATTTTAGAGTACTGGTAGAGGTAGCCTCTTACGCAAGAGAGGTTTTTTTCCAAAATACATGAGCGTAGATTGCTGTTAAAGCTTATCTGTTGCGAAATGTCGTAGATGCCCGCAGAATCCCCCAAATTTGTCAAAGCCGCATATGCGGCAGCCGTATTTTCATTCATTTGAAAGGCATAGAATGTAGAAAAAGATAGTGCTAGCAATAAGGAGATCATGGCCTCTATTGTAGCGAATTGGATTTTCATTAGCTCACTTGGATATTATGCTTATCTCTGACCCGAGATACGGGATGGTTTCGTTTCCAAAGTTTATTCCGCTTAAAATCGCGTTTATCTGGTATGAAAATGGGGAACTCGCCTTGCAGAGATAGTTAGAATCTGAGGGGAAGCATGCAGAATTCTGCAGACTTGAGCTGTTGATTAGGTTGTTTGAGGCTTTGTCATATGCTGAAACGGCAGCTTCGATGGAGGACTGGATGTCTGTGGAGACATACGACTGATTGTAGAAGCTCAGGGTGCTGTAGAGATTGTTTTTTGCTTGGATATATTGTTCGTAGGCCGCCTGATTTACTACTTTGGTCTTTCCGCCAATCGAAAGGAAACTGGAGGTGAGAAGAGGGTCGGGTGATACGGCTGATTCGACTTCTGCGCTGCCGACAATCTCGTTTGCTAAGAGCACCTCGGATGTTGAGTTATCTGAAAGGTTTGAATATAAGCTGACCGAATTATAATTGATGCCCAATCTCAAAGAGTACTTGAGCCTATAATCTGAAGGGCTTATGGAGGACAGACCATAAGTGGTGTTTGTAGGGACGATACAGGTTGTTGCGGTGTAGTAATTGCTCGTGGAGTAGCAGTAACTCGAGAATACGGAATATGACCATGCATCCTCAGTGCCGCACTGCTGGGCAATTCCAGTTGGGCCAAACATGCTTGCATACGTGCAATGGCTGAATTCGTTTAGGCTTGCGATCTTCCCGTTGTCCACTAGCGCGTAAACAACGGATTCGTTACGGTTTTCAAGAGATACGGTTGGGAGCTGGTTTTGGGCAGGTAGGTTAGATCCACTTACGTAGGTTGTGAGGACTGAGGAGCGATTCTGTAAACTCCCACTGCAGGCGTAGGTATAATTGATGCCTACAACCCCAAAACCTTCGGAGAGAGGGGTGAAATATAGGGAGATGGTGCTTATGCCATTAACCCCGAAAATGATTGCGTTTTGGGGAAAATACAGGGATTGCGCTCTGGCAGATAAGCTTACGGTTCCATTATAGCATCCGAACGCGGCTACCTCCATCCTATTTGGCTTGTTTAGTGTTGAATTCTCGGGCAGATAGATGAGAAGCTGGGGGTTTAGGGCGCTTGGGCCAAGCAGATTCCCGCTTTCGAAACTGTTTCCTGGAATGATGCCCCCAATGAGCTGGTCACTTTTCCCCACGCTTCCCTTGTATAGGGTCACTGTAGTCAGGCTGAGTAGGCTTATCGCCCCCAATATGACCAAAAATTCTAAGCTAGCTTGTATCCTCATTTTTTAGCACCACCAGGTATGATTCATTCCTAATTTCTACTATCCTGCATGCGTGTATTCCCTGGCACCGATTTGAGGTGGCGCTTGGAAAAGGAATTATAGTTAGGTTTATGCGGTTGAACTTCGCAAAGTTAGCGGAGAATGAGCTTGCGCCGCTGTAGTTAAGATTAAGGAGCCTGAAGGCCTGGACGAGAAGCTGTGATTTTGAATAAAGTTTTAGATCAAGTGTCTGGGCCTGGGCTAAAGAGCCTAGCTGCACTACATTTCCATGGTAGCTCTCGAATATCAGAAAAAATGTTGCCATCACTATCGGCAGTGAGATCATAGCGTCTAGGGAGATGAGTACGGCTTTATGGTTCAGCATCTTGAAACCCCTGGAGTTATGCAGTTTAGGCACGAACTAAGCAATTCTGACGCATAGGCCGCAGAGGCACACGAGTAGTCCTTCAATATATCGATTGACGGTTGCATTGAGGCGTTGCTCCCTTTGAGCCAGATAAGTGAGGAGAGAGATATGGAGAGTGCCAGGGTCATGAGTATCATCAATTCAAAGCTTATCTGGGCATTCGTCAAACCACCCTTATGAGCTCAATGTTGCCCGAATCATATTGTATGTTGAAATCTGCCGTCTGCCCATCTGGACAAAATAACTTTGGGGGCAGGGATATCCCGCCGATGAAGCCGAATTTCCCGTAATCGGTTGATAATGTTTCTCCGCTAATTGAAGAATTGCAGATGCCTTTTGGGAGAAATCCGGAGATGGTGATTCCGCTGGCGCTTGAGAGGATGGCATCATTTATCTGCCCGATAAGCGTTGATGTCACATAATAATCCATTGAATTTCTCAGGCTCGGTCCTGCGGTGCTAAGTACGCCGGTTGCAAAAAGCAAAGAAAGCCCGGCTAGGGAGAGGTAAATGAGGAATTCCACTGAGAGCTGACCCTTAAACATGCTCACACGCTGTTGCTTGCCAAAGTGGCCAATTCATGCGAGATTGCGCCGCTGATGCTGCTGTTGCTCCCATTAACAAGCACGGTAGTCACGGCTGCCCCCTTTAGCTTCACAACCATCGCAAGCGCGACTGCAACCACCAGGCTCGCAGCGGCGAGCATCATGATGTATTCTAGGGAGCCCTGCCCCTTCATGGACTTTGCCACAGCCAAAAGGGCCTGTACCTCCACCGCAAAATTTATTCTCGTGTTCATTTTTTCACCTATATAGCATAAGATGCGAATGAGTAAGCGATTGCCTGGAGAGTGCATCCGAAGATGACCATTGGGAGAGAGTCTCTCACAAGCGAGAGGATGGTTCGAGCTGGCTTGAGCAGTGAATTTGTTATAAGTGTCGCAAGAACGATGTATCCCGCCCCGATAAGCCTCAGCCCGTTTACGATTGCGATTGCGGAGGGGCCAGTAAGCGAGCTGAGGACTATGCTCGCAGTTATCCCGCTAAAAAGGGGGAAGAAAAAGACAATTCCAACCAGAGATAGGATCTGCATCCCGTTTACTTTTGACCTTATCCTGTTATCCTTCTCGATCTTTGCGTCTATCCACTCCACAAAATCCTCCAGATTCTTGGAGATGTTGGCCCCTGTGGTTATCCCGATGTGTAGAATTTTTAGCAGTATATTGAGATTGGTCTCCCGAAATGGGCTTTTTTCTGCCCCATGCGCATCGGAAAGGCGATAGCGCCTTGCAAACGTTGCAACCTTATGGTATTTGATGTCTCCACAGGAGCTGAGCTCCAGCGACTTTAGGGCTGGATTTCCCTTCTTGTAGTTTGCAAGCAGATTAAGCGCCAATGCGGATATCTCGGCATCGCTAAGCAAATCATTTTCTCCAAACTTTATCCTTAAATCGTACAGGCTAAATTGTTTCGACAATTAATCTCCTCGAGAAAACTGTGCTGCTAAGAGCATAAAGGGACGGCACAACGATGAGAACCATAACGGATATGAAAAGAAGTCCGGTTTGGGAAGGGGATATTACCGATGTGCCAACGAAAATGAAGAGCAGAAATGATGGCAATAGAGTTGAAAGGAACATGTTCACTGTGGAGCCCCTCTGGAGAGAGTCTAGGGCTATCGAGCTGCTTCTCTCCTTTGCTTTTGAATGCAGAGCCAAAAACTTTCGGAGGCCACTGTGGAGCACATCGTCTTGGGAGAAGTTGAGGTTGGAGTTTAGAGTGTGCCTATCGAATAAGCTCTCCAGCGACTCCCCAAGCGACCTTCCGAGGCGGATTTGCCTGGCCATGGACTGAAAGCCTGCTTTCATCTCTGGAATTGTTGAGCTCTCTATTATGTAGGAGAGGCTCCTTTGGTAGTTATTCCCTTTCGAGCGATAATGGAGAAGTTGGAACAGCGAGTCGACCAGGCTGCTTTCCTTGAGCCGTTTTGAGTATGTGCTGCGGAGATAATCGTCGCATAGAAAATAGATGGAGCAGGAGAGGGTTGCAATCGAAATCAGCATAATGCCCAGCAGGAGGTTTGAGGATTGGTTGAGGTAAAGCAACAAGGACGATAGGACAAATGATGCGGTGATTGCAAAGAATGGTTTTGTGTTCATTTACCCACGTTGTAACGGTATAGACCCTCTATGAGTTCCAATGTGGACTTAGAGGCAAGACAGATGTCCTTTAGGAATTCTGCGCGCTTTTTGAGTTCCTTTATGGCGAGGGGCTTTGTAATCCCATTGTTTGCAGAGTAAGCTGCTACAACCTTAGATTCTTTGAGAAGATTTGGATTGATTGCGGAATTTAGCGCAATTGAATCCATTTTAACCATATCGTCCCCGACCAGCATCCCTCCTTCGAGTATCTCTGCTCTGCTCAGCCATTTGTATTCGGTGATTTCGCCAATAGCTCTGCGGTCGACCCCTTTGTTGCGCATCTGTATTGAGATGTCAAGGGAGCTGATTGCCTGCGGATCGACACCCATAGGACGAACAAGCAATCTCTTTATCAGGGACATTTCGGAGTCGTTGCTGTGCATTGTTGTGAAAAAGGGAATCCCTAGATTGGCTCCGGCGAAAAGCTCCTTTGCCTCATCGCCACGCATCTCGCCAACGATGAGAAGATCCGGCCTCATCCTCAACGCATTGATTACCTGCTCCTTTGTGGAGATGTAGTTCTTCTGCCTTGACCCATAAAGGGAAACGATACTGGAAACATTTGAATAGAATTTGAGTTCATTTACGTCTTCCTCTATCGTTATCGCCCTTAGATATCTGGGCACAAAGGATAACAGTGAGATGAGCAGCGTCGTTTTCCCACTTGCAGGAGCTCCTGAGATGATTATGTTTGCTCTGCTTTCAATTGCCATCCAGAGATATGCAAGCTCATCAAAATTTGCCGTCTCGTTGCCAAGAAGATGGCTTATGTTCGCCTCCTTTCTGCCATTTAGCCTTATCGTGGCACATGCACCACTTATCGCATAGGGCTTAATCTGAGCGTGGAGTCGGGAGTCTCCGATCTGGGCATCGATTATTGGTGTTGATTCATTTAGTTCCTTGTCGGAATCATAGATGAAGCGGTTTATAGTACGCCTAAAGTGCTCCTCACTATTGAATCGCAGGTTGGTAGTGCATCGCCCATATCTTGTATGGTATATTGATATGAGACCGGTTGGAGAGTCTATCTCAATCTCCTCTATATTGCTTCTGTCCTCAACCAGAAGGCTTATCGGACCGTATCCGACAGTATCGTAAGCCACAAGCAGGGCAAGCTTAGCAGCGCGATCCAAAGGAATGTACCTAGACAATTCGTTAATTGCGGTGTTTTTTGCCGCCCCGAAATCCTCAATGCCTTTCAATTCCCTCTTGCTTAACTCCTGTATCACAGAAAATTTTGCCATTTCGAGCAGCTCTAGCTCCGTTTTCCTGATTTCGCCAAAATCGGCGCAGAAAAGATACCTTGTTAAGCCACCGATTTTCACCAAATCCCTTCTGATTTGCAGATTTGCCTCTTCCAGCTTTGAAGAATATGGAGTAAATTCGACTGTAAAACTCAATTTTTCTCTTTGCATTTGGATCTGCGGCTTTTGCCGCGGCTTCCAGAATTGAATATTTACCATAAATATCAATTGATTTACTTTAGTATAAGATATATACTAAGATATACAGAATAAGATATATATACCTTCCTAAAAGACGCTCAAAAAAAGATTTTTTGTTGCCCTTCATAAACAAAATATACGTTTATAAAACTTGATGGGTTATGTATACATATGCCAGGAAAGGAGAGAGAAAAGGACGAAATCTGGAAGATAAGAAAGCTTCTCAGCAGGCCAAATTACGCCGTCCTAAAGCTGCTCATGGAGAAATCCCCGCGAACGACAAGGGAGCTCTACCAAAAACTTGGCGGCAGCTTCACGCGGAAGACGCTCATCATCACGCTAAGGGACCTGTCAATGCAGCTAAACGTGCTGCAGCCAACCCACATCAGAACGGACAGGGGCTACGGGCTTGGATACATACTCAACCCGAAGCTGAAGGAGATAATAAAGTCCGTGGAGAAGTTCGAGAAGATAGTCGAGAATCTGGGCGAGAACTAATCGCCGCTAGAGCAAGGTTTATTTCATGATAACAAAGAAGCCGTACGTCATATCCGAGATAATAAAGGAGACGCCCGAGGTTAGCATCTTCAGGTTCGCAGCGCAGGACGGATCCACTCTAGGCTTTGACGCTGGAATGTTTGTTATGCTCTACTACAAGAACCCTGAGACAGGGGAGGAGATAGGCAGGGCGTTCTCGCTTGCCTCAAAGCCGGACGATAAGTACCTCGAGTTTGCAATCAGCATGATCCACGGAAGGTTCACCTCAAAGCTAGACACCGCAAAGGTTGGCGACATTTACTATGTTACAGGGCCTCACGGGCAGTTCAAATACGACCCTAACCAGAACAAGAAGGTCCTCTTTGTTGCGGGAGGCACTGGCGTAGCGCCGTTCCTCTCCATGCTCAGGCTCATTGCGGAAAAGAAGCTCGACACAGACATAAAGCTGCTCTACAGCATGCGATTTACAACTGAGACAATCAGAAAGGACGAGCTTGAGGGCTACAAGAAGAGCCTCAAGTTCGAGATGACAAGGAGCGTAACAAGGGAGCAGAACGTGCCTGGATGGGACGGGGAGTACGGGCACATCGACGCAGCGATGATCTCAAGGCACGTCAGCGACCCTAAGGAGAGAACATGCTATGTCTGCGGACCGCTTAAGTTCACAAAAGCAATCGAGGCCGCGCTCGTCGAGCTCGGAGTCGACAAGGCAAACATAAAAGCAGATGTCTGGGGAGAGTAATCAGGACTCCTGTCCTGCAATATAGAGAACTATCGCCTTCTCGATGAGCAGCTTGTTCTTTGCCTGCTCAAATGCTATGCTCTGTTTTCCATCCAGCACATCTCCCGTTATCTCCTCGCCCCTATGGGCAGGGAGCGGATGCATTACAACAGCCTTTGAATCTGCCATCTCCAGCACCTTCTTGTTGATTTGGTATGGCATGAAGAGCTTTCTTCTCAGGTCCGCCTCTGCCTCCTCGCCCATGCTAACGAATGTGTCTGTGTAGAGGACATCCGAACCCTCGACTCCCTCTTCTAGGTCGTCAAAGAGCTTGACTATCCCGTACTCCTTTGCCTTTGAGACGAACTTCACGTTAGGAACGTTCGCCTTTGGCCCGATGAGCGCAATCTCCATGCCCATCATCGCCCCTGCAATCATAAGGGAGTTGAAGGTGTTGTTTGCCGTGTCCCCGAAAAGTGCCATCTTTAGTCCCTTGAGCCTTCCCTTCGACTCGCGTATTGTGTATAGATCTCCCAGCGCCTGCGCGGGATGCTCCTGGTCTGTGAGCGCATTTATCACAGGGACGGTCGAGCTCTTTGCAATCTCAAGGAGCGTCTCGTGCCTATAGAGCCTGCAGATGATAAAGTCGACGTAGCTGCTGAGCACCTTTGCGGTGTCGCTCCAGGTCTCTCCCCTTGAGAGCTGTGTTGTGACAGGGTCGATGTAGATGTAGTTTCCGCCCAGCTGGGCCATCGCTACCTCAAATGAGATCCTGGTCCTTGTCGAGGGCTTTTCGAAAAGAAGAACTGCTATTGCTCCGGGCTTTAGTGCAAGCTCGCACTTTCCCTCCTTGAGCTCGTCTGCAATCTTGAAGATCTCCTCAATCTGCGACTTGGAGAAGTCCTCAACGCTAAGAAAATTCATCATGATTTAACCAAACAGGTAGCCGAATCCACCCTCTGCCTTCTTCTGCTCCTCTGCGATGCTTGCGATGACCTTCTGCTCCGTCTCTGGGTCGGCGCGCACTATCCCCTCTATCTGCGCCTTTAGCTTCTTGTCCGCCTTCTCCTGGAAGTCATCGTTTGCGTTTATGTATAAGTAGACCTTCTGTGCGTCGAGCCCCAGCGCTGCCCCCTCCTTTATCATGCAGTCCTGCCTTGCGAAGATCACATTCGCCATCTCGTCGGCGCGCAGCTTCTCGAGGTCCTCCTCCTTGATTGCGTTGTCTAGATAAGGATCGTAGTTGATTAGCTTCTTTAGATCAAGCTGCCTTGAGGCGTCTGCGATGTACACTCTTGCGGGCATGCTCTCACTTGAGTAGCTTTGCGTTCACGCTGCCTTCCCTTCCTGCGCGGTTGGTGACGACTGCCTTGCCCATCTCGGTCTCGATTATCGATCCCTTTGTAAGAATTGTGAGCCTTGCGAAGTTTCTGTTGTCAGGGGACTCGATTACCGAGTTGATCTTGACCTTTTTGTAGCCGTCCTTTGTGAGAAGGTTTGCGAATCCGACATACTGGAGCTTTGACTTGACCGTCCCTCCCATCGTCCTGACCTTCTTGACTGCATTCTTCTCGCCAAGCTTTGTGGCTATGAAGTATCCTCCGACCTCGTATCTCTTCTTGTCACGGCCTCTGACCTTGCCCTTTCCGCTCCCTGAGAGCTTGCGGTGGGGCTTTGTGTGCAACTGTACTCCAAACTGACTCATCTAATCACTCAAAAATAGGCTTAAAAGAATAAGCCACATATTCTTATGTAAGGCAAGGAATTTAACCATTTGCCTAAGGGCTCTTTATGATGGAAAAACTATCGAAAGTAACCGCAGTGTGCTACCGGTGCAGCTCCGCCCTTGCCACCGGAGAACTGGTAAAGGAGGCCTTGAATCTTGCAAAGGGGGTTGATTTCGTGCAGATCTTTGACAATCAAAAGGAGATCGAACAGAGGCTGCTCCCGGCTTACTTCAATGCGCTGATAAGATACGAGGAAGAGGGGATGAGGAGCAGAGAGGTCTCAAAGGAGATGCTTATTTTGGTTGCGGGAAAGATGAACATCTCAAAGGCTATTGAAAAATGCGGTGTGAAGGACGCCAGAGATTTTATTTTATTTGCAACTTCTGGTAATTTGGAGAAAATTGCAAAGAAAAACTTGAGGATTGGAGCGATGAAGAGAATTCCTTTGAAGTTTGACCAGGAAAGTGCAGCAAATGTTGCGATCACGCCAATAATTGAGAGCTGACTACTCCTTTGCGCTCTCGTAGTTTGTGTTTAGTATCTCGTATATCCTCTGCGCCTTCTTCTTTCCTATCTTGTCGATCTTGGTGAGATCCTCAACGTCCGCGATTACGATGTTTCGTATGCTTTTGAAGTGCTTTAGCATGTTCTTTGCGAGCTTCGTGCCGACTCCAGGTATCGAGCTGAGAATCAGCAGCTGCCACTCGTCCTCCGAGTGGGCCTTCTTTAGCCCGACAAGCCTTGGCTCATGCGCCTTGTGCTCCTGCTCCCTCATTGAGATTGCCGACAATATGTCTGCGGTCTCAAGCGCATCCCCGGACCAGAGGATCGGTATCCCGTAATCGACGTAGATCTTCAGCGCCGTGCCGAGTATGACGTTGCTCCCGAGCCGAAATCCGTTGCCCTCTATTATCATCATCGGCTTCTCGAAGCTCGCCTTGAGCCTCTCAAGCTGCTCGAAGAGCCTGCCATTGATTATCGAGCCCTCGAGGTCGGAGGAGGTCTTGCGCTCCACGCAGATCCTGTCGGAGAGTATGTAGTCGCCGACCGGAAGCTGGGCGAATGTCAAGTCCGCGCCGCTTCGCTCAAGGCCGTTTATTATCTCCAGGTTGCGCTCCCTGTTGTCGACTATTATCTGGGGAGGTTGCATACTGCTATTTATTATGTTAAAGATAAATGCTTATCACTGGTTTCATGGCAACGCGAGTCGGAAAGAAGAAGAGGCCGAGCCGAGAGAAGCATATGCTCAAGGAGCAGCTGGTCATCGAGGAGGGGGTCTTTGACCGAAGGAGCATAATGAGGATAGAGAAGCTCTTCACCCACAAGATAATCAGCAGGCTGCTCTTTCTGATCGCAAAGGGCAAGGAGGCGGACGTCTACCTTGCGGATGCGGGGGAGGAGGTCCACGGCGACCACGTTGCGGTCAAAATATTCCGGATCGAGACCTCGAGCTTCTACTCGAGGGTCGACTACATGATAGGGGACCCGAGGTTCCCGAAGATCAAGAGGAGCACCTTTTGGATAGTCAATGAGTGGTGCAAGAAGGAGTACGGAAACCTAAAGATTGCATCTCACGCCAAAGTGCATGCTCCTGAGCCTTACTACTTCAATGGAAACGTGCTTGCTCTCGAGTTCATTGGCAACGGGGAGAACGTCGCGCCGCAGCTAAAGAACATCGTGCTTGATGAGCCTGAAAAGGTTCTCAAAACAATATTGTCCGATGTCAAGAAACTCTACCAGCACGAGCTGGTGCACGCGGACTTGAGCGAATATAACATACTGATGCACGATGGCACGCCTTACATTATAGACTTCGGACAGGCAGTTATCGACAAGCACCCAAACGCAATGATGTTTTTGAAAAGGGACATCTACAACATCACAAACTACTTCAGGAGAAAGTACCAAATCAGGACCGATGTAGAGGAAGTATACCAGTATGTGATAGGAAAAAATTCTACATATAGTTTATAATAGTTTCAATGCGATATATCCTATGCACATAGAGAAGCTGCAGGTCGCCCAAAAGGATGATCGGCTGCTTAGGCTCTACAACTGCCCACCTACGCTGGAGAGGTTCTCGTCGCTGCTCACTAATTCTAGAAGGATAGAGCAGATAGCAAACGCGGTCCCCGATGCAAACAAGGCGAGCATCTGGAGGGACGAGATACTGCTCAAGAATTCCTACAGGCAGCCAAAGAGCATGGCAGAGGCATACTTCGTGCAGGCGCTTGTGAGGCTGCACTTTGACGTCTGGCTTGAGGCGGTATATTTCACAATGCCTGAGATAAACAGGATGTACCTCGCAGACATCTGGACAAACGGGGTGATAGACGGATCCAGGAGGGTCGTGTTTGACGTCCACGGGTTCAGGAAGATCAGGCAAAAGAACGCGGAGTATCAGTCCAACAACAATACAGAATACTCGGCTTACTACAAGCAATATTTCGAGAGGAAGGAGAAGGCGTATGTGGAGAAGATGGGCATAATGCACAGGTCTAACCCCCAGATCTACCTGATAGTCGTGGCGGACGATTACAAGGAGGACTTCAAGAAGGTGTATGGGGTCCAGAACCTAAAGGACGTCTGCGATGAGTTTTGGCCCATGCCTGAGATGTTCGAGAGGAACCGAAGCGAGCTATCGGAATCTTTGGACCTAATTAGGATAAAGAATAGGATAAGGAAGCTCAAGAATAAGCACAACTTCAGGCTGGAGAAAAACAGGGAGGTTGTGGAGAATGATATGAAGGAAACGATAAAGCGGGAGCTGAGAAAGAGCGTGGAATGGTTCCGCTAAGGAATCTGTATTCCCCTTGCCTTGAGCTTCTCCTTGTCCATTATGCTGTATCTCCATGTTATGTCGCCCCTCTCATTTGACTGGACGACCCACGGCTTTACCAAAACTACATCCCCCTCCTTGACCCAGAACCTCCTCTTTAGCCTTCCCGGAATTGAGCAGACCCTTATGTTTCCATCGGATCCTGCTACCTCGAACTTCGATGCGCCAAGCGCCCTTCGCACTGTGCCTACAACCTCGTCCGGCCTTGGCATAGGCGTGCTCTGCGGTGCGTTCTGCTTTTGGTATTTCATTTATCTCAATCCTAGTAATGCTTGATTGTATATCTTGCTCCGCAAGCCTCGCAGACGATCGTGAGGAATCCCCTTGCGGATGACTCGACGTGCGTGTCTGGCTTGTGGCACTCCTTGCAGATGACGTAGCTCTCGAAGTACTTCTTGACCTTCGCGTTGATCACATCGCCGTTGACCTTTGCGCTGATGATCAGCCTCTGCTCCTCGATGCTCACCGGAGCTGCGAGCTCCTTTGTGATGTACTTTGCGATCTCTGTCTTGTCCCTTCTTGCGACGTCAGAGATCTGCCCGAAGTTCTTGAGTATAGTCTTTGCCCCCTGGATCATGGAGTCCGCTACAGGGATCTTGAAGTCGACGTTCTCGGCCGACAGGGTAGGCAGCTTGGCGAATGCCCTATCCAGTAGCTTATCGTAATTTGCGTCCAGAGGAAAAACCTACTCTATAATATCGCTTTTAAGGTTAATAAAGTGTTCTGTAGCCTTCCGCTCGCGAAAACAAATACTAAAAAATACTTATAAACCCTGCAAAGAGAGTACTTTGCATGGGGGATGCAAGAGGACTAAAAGACGCAGCGCAGCCTAGCCGAAGGGAACATAACACTCCCGAAGTTGCGGCTAAGATGGCGACTCTGAAGGCTCTGCTTAAGAAGCTAGACCCAAAGATCAAGAAGAAGGACCTGAACAGCAAAAGGGCCATTCAGATTCTGGCAGAAAATAATCTTGAGGAAATTCTCGAGAAGTATAATTCGGAGGAGCTCAGGAAAAAGATTGCGGTCAAGCTCCTTGACGAAATAAACAATGGAACAAAGCAGTGGTCTGAGAAGAGGGCGCTCAAGATGATTGAGACCCTGAAGCTTGAATCGGTACAGAAGTTGCTAAACAAACACCCTCCAAAAGACTCATCCGTGCTTGCCGAGGTGCTCATGGAGAAGTCCCACTCCTCTGGGATAGGCTACGCCTCGCATAGGGGATCGAACTTCTACCCGATGAGGAAGGACTCGATTGAGAAGGTGGCGCAGGTGCTTTTCCTAGACGAGGTAATGGCCCCGTTTTCCGGCTACGATTCGCGCATCTCTTGGGTAATGCTGATGCAGTACACAAACCAGCTCTTCACCTTCAAGCCCGAAAGGCTAAGAGAGCAGGCAGTGCAGTTCGCGCAGGCGCTCACGATTCCGCAGGTTATGGAGAACTTCAATAGGCTTGCGAGCATTGATGACAAGGCGACAATGACCGCCGTGAGCAACCTTTTCATAGGGATGGGGAGGATGATGGACGTGGAGCTCTTTGGAGAGATTTCGTGCCTGCTTGGGAAGTGCAACCCGTACCTTGCCAGCGCAATAACTTTCGATTTAGCCCAGCACTTTGAAGGGCCAAAGAAGGACAGGGCAAGGATACTTGAGGTCGTAAAGCTGCTTGAGGACAAGGAGATACTAGAAAAGCTGAACTCCAAGGTGGTTATGGGGATGTTTTACGCCACCTCGTTTACGGTAAATGCAGGGATGGAGTTCGGGGACAGGGCGATGATGATAAGGGCGATCAATTTCTACACCACGCATGAGAAGATGATTAGGCAGATGGAGGGGCTTGCCTGGACTGAAGGGGGAAGGGCGATCTGCAAGATAATAAAGCTGAACCTTGACGAGGTCTGCACAGACAAGCACGGCGTCAAGTGCGTTATGATGTACGCGGCCTCGGGAGGCGCGTTTCTCAGGCCGACAGAGCAGAATCTAAAGGGCTACGAAAAGGAGCTGCTTGCGCACCTGAAGAAGAAGTACGGGCTTGAGAAGGAGCTCACAATGGAGGAGATGGGCATGCTCTCGGGGCTTGGAAGAAACAAGATAAGAAAGGGAATCCAGATTATAAACGAGTCAAAGGACGAGTCTGTGAGGAGGTACTCTCTTGACAACCAGCAGCTGCTCATGCTCGACTACACAAGGGAGCAGCTCTCTGAATACGCGGCAATCGCACTCCTGGGATCTAGGGACGCAAAGAAAGAGGCGAAGGCGATTCAGATATTCTCTGAGATTTCGGGAAGGGACAAACTCAATCAGGCAAGAAATCAGCTGAATACAAAATACAGGGAGCTGAAGGCGAGCATCTTTGCGATGGCAAAGGCAAGCACCTCTGACGCCCTTCTCTACCAGCGGATCTGCGCGATGCTGGCAGGCGCCAAAAACGAATTGATAGGGGACGTTCTTGAGGGAATCAACTGCAACGACCTGTCGGTAAAGAACACAGGCTTTGTAAGGGCTGCGGAGAGCAAAAACATACTCGACTATGACAGCAGGGTTCAGATGGCTTGCGTATTTTTGCCACGAAGCAACGACATCTACGGCTATGCTGCTGACAAGGAGATTGTGATGGTGAAGTACGAGATAGGCGAGAAGCGCCTGGGCGGAGCAATCTGCTCTGTCACGGGGGGCAATTTCCTGGTCGACTCGGTTGAGGGGCACAGGTTCTTTAGGAAGAGTGCGGTGTTTGAGATAGTGTTTAATGACCTGATTGAGAGGGCGAAAGAGAAGAAGGTAGATAGGATAGTCTTCGGGATGGACGGTAACGGCGAGACCGCGAAGAAGTTCGTAGAGTATATCGAGAATAAGGGGCTTAGGGAGATGACGATAGAGTTTGCGATAAAGGAAAACGTCTACCTTGAGACCGAGAAGGGGAGCAGGGCGCTTGCAATGGAGCTTAGGGACTGATTGTTCCGCTAAAAACAACGTTTCTTAAATGCTTGATTGCAAGTATTATCGGCAGCAAGGCTGGGAGCCAGGGGTTCCCAATCCGCAAATCCCCTTTAGGCGGGCCGCATGCTTGTCGAGTGTTACAGAGTAGTGCAAGGCCTAGGCCGAAGCGTTGAGGTTTCGCCTCTAGTGGTAGTTGCATATTCGAACCGGGCCAGGCCGGAAGGAGCAACCCTAAGTCTATGTTTACTATGCTCTAGAGATACGGGGCTGAGTGTAGGCCTAGATAACCTTGCAGTGCGCTGCAATGCAAGGCGGCTGCTGCCATTTGAGACTTGAAGAAGTAAGCTTTAAGTATTAAATTCGACATATTAATTGCGTGCCCAGGTCGCCTAGTGGTAGGGCGGCAGCCCGCTAAGCTGTTTGGTTGAAAGACCTTCGTGAGTTCGACTCTCACTCTGGGCGCATTTTGTTTAACGTGATTGTATGGTACAACTATCTGACAAGGTAAGAGAGCTGATTGACGGCAAGAACTTTGCGCACATCGCGACAATCATGAAGGACGGATCGCCGCAGGTGACGACAGTGTGGATAGACCGCGACGGGGACACGATTCTGATAAACACCGCGGAGGGAAGGGTCAAGGAAAGGAATCTAAAGCGCGACCCGCGGATCGCAATCAGCATAACCAAGGGAGACAATCAGTACTCAGGGGCATGGATACGGGGAAAGGTCGTGGGAATGACGGCTGAAGGCGCCGTGGAGCACATAAACAAGCTCGCAAAGAAGTACACCGGAGCGGACAAGTATCAGGGCTATACTCCAAACGAAAAGAGAATCGTGCTTCGAATAGAGGCTCAGCACATAACTGAGAGGCTCTAATCTAATTGTTTGGAAATTTATCGGCTCAGCTGAGCCTCTTTGAAATTAAAAATAGAAAGAAAAATAAAAAAAGAAAAAAGGGGAGTAATTACTCCTCTGATTCTGTCTCCTCTGAGGAATCTTCTGATCCCTCATCGGATGGTGCTGCGCTTGGTGCTGATGCCGATCCAGACATTTCGCCGATTGCGAATCTTGCCTTTACATCGGTGATCTTGACCTGTACGGTCTCACCCTGCTTTGCGCCGGCTACGAAGATAACGAAACCGTCCTTCTTTGCTATGCCGTCTCCCTTGCTTGCGACTGCCTCGATTGTTACATCGACCACATCGCCAACCTTTACAGGCTTTGGTAGGAAGTAATTAGGCTTTATGCCCATTCCTCCTCTCCTGTCTCCGCCTTCTCTTCCGCCACTGTTTGGCCTTCTTTCATATCTGTCTCCTTCCATGTTCATCTTTTCTCTGTAGAATTAGCGATTTAACTCGCTTTACTACTTAACTATAATTAAGGGATTTGTTGTTTATAAGCTTATCGGTATCCGCGTTTATCGAGGGAAATCAGCCGATTTTCCTCGCGAGCGCCTCAGTGCTTTCGAAGATGTAATCCGGCTTGCAGGCGCTTAGCTTTGAGTATGGATCCAGCCCCTTTCCGACCGCGCACACGCGCACCCCTGCAAAGCGCGCCATGAAGATGTCGATTGCCATATCCCCAATGTAGAGGCTCTTTTTCTTGGTCCCCCTCATCCTCTTTATGACCAGCTCCACCCCTGTGGGATTTGGCTTGTAGGCGCGGATCGTCTCTGCGCTGACTATCATGTCAAAGTACTTCTCCACCCCAAGGCGCCGCAGCTCCCTGTTGAGCCTGCCCTGCGCCCCGTCGCTAAAGAGCGCTATGGATTTCTTGTTTGTCCTAAGCTCCTCAAGCAGCTCTATAGTACCCTCCCTGAGCCTTGGCCTTGCAAAGAAGCTGTAGATGTCGTAGACAAAGTCAAGTGTCTTCGCCTCCCCCGCATCTAGGGCCCCGTTGATCTCCTTGGGCTGCCTGAACTCCTCCGGGTGCGCCCTTATGTAGTTTGGGTTGTATCTCCTCTTGAAAAAGTGGCTGAGCCTCACCACAAGGGTAGATGTGCTGAGCGTTCCGTCCCAGTCGAAAATGAAGAGATCGAAATCCCTAAGGAGAGGTTGCATAAGGGCTATTAATCTTATTAACAAATAAAAATGTGAGTGATGATTGAGGTAATCTCTGAGCTTTTGCTGTGAAGATTGATAGGCGGTCTGACAAGGTTTTTTCATGGAGGGAAGTAAGGGTGTGCTCGAGAGGCTAAAGAAGAACAGCATCCTAGCCACCGACATCGCCAGCCAGTTCTGGTGCGAGCTCCAGATGGAGCTAAACTACATACATGGGCGCGAGTTCAACAAGGCGATGGCCGGAGGCTCCAAGGTGCACAAGGAGCTGCAGATGGAGGTCGCGACTGTAATAGACGTCGAGCCGCAGAACTATGCGGACTTCCTATTCAAGGAGGCATACGAAAATTATCTATCACTAAAGAGCCTAAACGAAAAAGGAATCGGAAGGGAGATAAAGGTCTACGGATCCTTGAACGGATACAAGTTCGCAGGAAAGATTGACGAGCTGAACGTCCGTGATGGAAAAGTGGTGATTGTCGAGACCAAGACAAAGGCGCTAAACGGAAAGCTCTTTGAGAAGAATGAGGGCGTCAAGGAGATAAGCGACGCGACAATGCGGACCCACAAGATACAGATCATGCTCTATCGCAAGATGCTGGGCGATTTGCAGAGCAAAGAGTACACCTACAAGAACTTCTACAACTCGTATGCAATATCGAAGATGGTCCTCTCAGACAAGTTCATCGCGCAGCTTGAGCTGATAGGAATAGACAGGAACCTGCGCAACTTCGACACGATCTATAGCATGGGATATGAGCAGATATACAAGATGGCGCCGATAAGCGACACGCTTGTTATCTCCTATGTTGACCGCAACACTGGCAATGAGTTTGCAAGCGTCAGCGTAGATTATAATAAAGAGTCCTTCGATAAGATTCTCGTGGATGCCATGGCATACTGGACCGGGCAGAGGGAGGCTAGGCCAGTTGTCAAGGAGGAGGCGTGGAAGTGCAACTTCTGCAAGTTCTACGGCAAAGAGTGCAAGGTTTGGTGGGCTAAATGATACCTAAGGTGGAAAATCTAAGCAAGGACTCATTGAGGGCAGAGTTTAGCAAGAACTACAAAGAATATTATCATGTCAAGCTTTTTGATGAGAAAGGCTACAAGAGATACACATGCACAAAGTGCGGCAGGAACTTCTGGAGCATAAAGGAGAGGAAGCTGTGCGGAGACCACGAGAACTACTCATTTTTCAAATCAAAGCCGATCAAGGCGGGATACGTCGAGTTTTGGAAGAAGTTTGCTGAGTTCTTCAGAAAGAACGGACACCAGGAGATTGCAAGCTACCCTGTGGTGAGCAGGTGGAGGCAGGATCTGTATTTTACAATCGCCAGCATCCAGGACTTCCAGAGGATTGAGAATGGCAACATGGGGTTTGAGTACTCGGCAAATCCGCTTGTGGTGCCGCAGATGTGCCTTAGGTTCAGCGACATAGAGAACGTCGGGGTCACAGGAAGGCACTTCACCGGGTTCATGATGGTGGGCCAGCACTCCTTTGAGTATCCGAAGAAGGGATACTGGAAGGACAAGACAATCGAGCTCAACTACAACTTTTTGGTCGATGTACTGGGAGTGAAGAAGGAGGATCTCCTCTACCACGAGGATGTCTGGGCGATGGGGGACTTCTCGGAGTTCGGCCCGTCTCTTGAGAGCTTTGCAAACGGGCTTGAGCTGGTCAACAGCGTCTTCACGCAGTTCGAATCAACAGGGGGAAAGATAAAAGAGCTTGAGGGCAAGGTTATCGACGTCGGATGGGGGTTCGAGAGGCTGCTTTGGTTCTACACGGGCTACGACAACGCATACAGGGCGGTGTTCAGCAATGAGATAGAGAAGATCGGAAAGAGGCTCAAGCTGGATTTTGATGATAAGCTCTTCAAGAAATTTGCGGAGGCCTCTGGAGAACTTGACGTGACCGAGGCGAAGGAGGCAAAGACAAGGCTTGCCTCGATACTCAAGGAGGAGGGGATAACGCTTGACGACTACGAGCACAAGCTCAAGCCGCTCCACGCTTTCTATGCGATATTAGACCACACAAGGAGCCTGCTCTTTGCGGTCTCTGACGGGGCGCTCCCATCAAACATCGGAGGGGGATACAACCTGAGGATAATCCTTAGGAGGGCGCTGGGATTCATAGAGAGATACAAATTTGACGTTTCGATAATGGAGATTGCAAGGCTCGAGGCAGAGAGCCTCAAGGCGCTATATCCGGATCTTGCAAAGAACCTCGACGTGCTTGAGAAGGTCGTTGAGATCGAGAAGGACAGATACGAAAAGAGCAAACAGAACTCCTCGAAGATAATCGAGAGTATGCTTGCAAAGAACAAGAAGTTCGGGCCAAAGGAGCTTAGGCTCATGTACGAGAGCTATGGGGTGACCCCTGAGCTGCTCTCGGACGTCGCCGCGCACAAGAATGTCCACCTTGACATGCCGGAGAACTGGTACGAGTCAATCTTGGAGGGAGACTTTGCAAAGAAGGTTAAGGCGGTTAAGGTTGATGTCACCCTTCCTGCGCTTCCAAAGACAGAGCAGCTATACTACGATTATGCGACTGTTGCGGACGCTAAGATCCTCTTCGCGCAGAAGAACTACGTGGTGCTTGACAAGAGCCCGTTCTACCCTGAGGGAGGAGGGCAGCTTGCTGACTGGGGAGCGATCAACGGAGTGAAGGTTATCGATGCGCAGAAGGTCGGAGAGGTAATCGTTCACGTGATGGAAAAGGATATCACCAAGGAAAAGGGTTTCGCTGCAGGCTCAAAAGTCCACGCAGTGGTCGATGAGGACCGCAGAAACAGGCTTATGATACACCACAGCGCAACGCACCTAATGAACGCATCATCAAGGGAGGCGCTGGGCAAGCACATCTGGCAGCAGGGGACTCTCAAGGACTACGCAAAGGCGAGGATTGACCTCACCCACTATGACAAGCTCAGTGACGCTGATGTTAACAAGATAGAAAGAATCGCAAACGGCCATCTCTCTGACGGAATAAAGATCGAGGTAAAGTGGATGGACAGGGGGGAGGCGGAGTCAAAGTACGGATTTGTCATTTACCAAGGTCACGGGGTTCCGGCGAAGAAAATCAGGATAGTGACAATCGCAGACAAGAGCGGAAAGGTGTTCGACGCTCAGGCTTGCGGGGGAATCCACCTGGTGGACAGGGAGAACAAGATGGGAATTGTGAAGATAATCGACACCTCAAGGATACACGATGGGGTGGACAGAATCGAGTTCGTTGCAGGGCCTGCTGCGCTTGACTACTTCCAGAAGGAGGATAGCGAGCTAAGCAAGGTTGCCCAGGAGATGAATGTCGAGAAGATGAAGAGCGCTGAGGCGGTGAGGACTTCAAGGGAAGCCTACAGCGAGATGTTCAAGAAGCTAAGCCAGGCAAACGAAGTTGTAAGCGAGACGATGTCCGAGCAGTTTGCGGGAAAGAACCTAATAGAGAAGGACATGGGCAAGGCGCCAAGGGAGCTGCTCAGAAAGCTCGCCTCATCGATAGTCGATAAAAACAGAAAGGCTGCTGTTTTGCTGACAAACTCCGCAGGGGACGTGGTCTGCGCATGCGGGGAGGACTCCGGAAAGAGTGCGATCGAGTATGCGACAAGCAAGCTCGGCAAGTCCTTCAAGGGAGGAGGGTCAAAGAAGGTCGCGGAAGGAAAGATTGTGAAATAGTGTTTGCATGTTCGATCTTTATTCGGTAATTTTGTATCCGCTAATATTCATACTGCCTGCTTATGTCTCAAATGGAGCTCCAGTGCTCTTTGGAGGAGGGAGGCCTATCGACGGAGGCAGAAAGCTCCTTGGGAAGAGGATATTCGGGGACAACAAGACGATAAGGGGACTGATAGCAGGGCTGTTGGTTGGCGCGCTTATAGGATTCGGGGAGTCGACAGTTCTTCCATACATGCTTGCGGTGGGAGTTGCGGAATCTTTCGGAGCGCACTTTGGCGATCTGCTCGGCAGCTTCATAAAAAGAAGACTTGGAATGAGTTCTGGCCACAATATGGGGATAATGGACCAGTATTTCTTTGTGATATTCGCGATTGTCTTTGCGATTCCCTTCGGAAACCTCCCGAACATCTACGGGATCATATTCATACTAATAATAACAGGCGCACTTCATCTTTTCACCAACTCTGTTGCTCACAGATGGAAGCTCAAGGCAGTCCCTTGGTAATCAGTGGGCGTAGAACCACGGGAGTATCAGGATCAGTATCGAGACCACCGCTATTGCCGCGATGTATCTGAGCACCTTCTTGTTTTTTACCTTGAGCTGGTAGATCTGCCATCCGTCAAAGCTTGGAATCGGGAGCAGGTTAAGCGCGCCGACCAGGAAATTGAGCAGGAAGGAGAGTGAGAAAAGGGTGTAGAAAAAGTAGATAATGTTGCTTGCCAAATTTGGTTTAGGTCCTGTGAGTTGCGCGATATCAACCCCTATCTTGCCTGCGGCATTTGAGGTCAGGGAATAGCTTCCCTTGTCGGTGACCAAGGTTGTCAGTTCAAATGGCTGTGAGGAAGTGGCATTTGTGAAACTGCTGAAGTTTTGGATTGGATGCCCGTTCCACTGCAGTATTTGTGACCCGGCTGGAATAATCCCGAATGCAGGGGAATTTGGAACGACTGCCGAGATTATTATCTTGGTCGTAAGTGCATTAGGAAGCAGATAGGTTACCAAAAGTATCAGAAGCACAAAAAAGATTATTGAGAATAGCAGGTTTGCTGCTATCCCCCCAACAAGTATTCTGATTTGCTTCTCGGGCTTGAGCTTTTTTACATGTCGCATTTCAGGCTCAACGAATGCGCCAATTGGGATAAATCCCAGGACCAAAAGTCCTATCTGCTTGATTTTCACCTTCGCGACCCGCGCCAGTATGCCATGAGAAAACTCATGAACTATGAGAAGTATTGCAAGTGTCGCAAGCCCGGCAAGGAGAGGGATTGTGATCCCTGGGATCAGCGGAGCGACTCCGGGAGTCTGCGAGGAGATTGCCGTGTAGTTTGGTGCGCCCGAGATTAGGCTGTAGAGGAAAATTGCGAGGCCATATAGGATTCCCAACGCGGCATAGAGGATGGTCAGGAGCACATAGAGCCCAAAACCACCGATGAATACAACTCCCAGCCAAATATAGGATGCTATCATCCCAAGAGGGGTGGATGGAGCCGCCTGAGCGGAGCTTGCAGACTGGGTTATCTGAGGGATGCTTATGAACTGGAAGGCGATTGCGGAGTAGGGCAAAATTATTCCAATCATGACAAAGAGAGAGATTATTCCGACAACCAGGGTCTTTATCCCGAACTGCTTTCTGAAGATGAAATATGAGAGGATCCCGAAGCTCATCACCGTCCCCCAATCAGCCAGCGCTATCCAGAATCTGGGATTGAGTTTCGTGATGTCATCGATCAGCTTGGAGCCGGATTTTGTGCCGAGCAGAAAGGCGCCGAAGAGGTGCTTGAACTTATTCACCTGGACAAGTATGGCGCTGAGTACAAAGAGCATTATCACAGCAATCACTGCGCGGGTGACCACCGAGACCGTGCTCAATGTGATGAGATAGTAGAAGATTGACAGTCCCACAATTAGGGAAATTGCGCTTATGATGGCTCTGTTTTCCTTCTCCATAGTAACCAGTGACGAATTGTATAAACTGATTATATTACTTTCTAGCCTAAGTATAAAAGGGGTTAAGATGGAAACTTGCGAGATTTGCGGGAAGGCGACGGACAAGATATTTTTTGCTAGGATTGAGGAGGCTAACATGTGGGTCTGCACCTCCTGCTCGCGCGGGAAGAAGATACTTAAGAGCGTGGACCTCTCGGAAAAGAAGAAGGCGATGAGCTTCTCCAAGGAGAAGGAGGAAGAGGAGATAGTCGAGCACTTCGGCGAGAGGATACGCAAGGCAAGGGAGACCCTCGGGCTGCCGCTGAGCGTTCTTGCGGAGCGGATCAGCGAGAAGGAGAGCACGCTTGACAGGATCGAGAAGGAGAAGGGGCTGCCGACAGAGACTCTCAGAAAGAAACTCGAGAAGGAGCTTGGAATCAAGCTCTCGATCAAGAGCATGGGGAGCGACTACTCAGGCGGGTACGGGAAGAAGGAGCCGCTGACCCTTGGGGACGCAGCGTTCACGAAGCTTGCAAAGAAGGACGAAGGTGAGTAGTTGGCAGTAGAACTGGGGAAGCTTGTCGCTGAGGTAAAGGAGAATATATCGCTCAGCGAGCTCGCAGGCAAGAGGATTGGAATTGACGCCTATAACACGATCTACCAGTTCATCTCGATAATAAGGGGACCTGACGGATCCCCGCTCACAGACTCTAAAGGGAGAGTGACGAGCCATCTCTCCGGGCTGTTCTATAGGACCACGAACCTGCTTGAGCAGGGAGTGATACCGATCTTCGTGTTTGACGGGAAGCCGCCGGTTCTCAAGCAGCGCACCCTTGAGGCAAGGGCAAATAGGAGAGAGGAGGCGCTTGCCGAGTGGGAGAAGGCGAAGGCAAAGGGCCAGGTGGAGGAGGCAAGGGGATACGCGGTTGCAAGCAGCAGGATTAACAAGTGGATAGTGGACAGCTCAAAGGAGCTGCTCACGCACATGGGGGTGCCGTACATCCAGGCGCCAAGCGAGGGGGAGGCGCAGGCGGCGAGGATGGTGAGGGATGGAGTATCATATGCTGCCGCAAGCCAGGACTATGACCTCTTCCTTTTCGGCGCAGAGGTGATAATAAGAAACGTCACCATAACCGGAAAGCGCAAGCTCCCTGGAAAGAGCATCTACATAGATGTCGAGCCCGAGAGGATCTTCCTAAAAAAGTTCCTTGAGAAGATGGGGCTGAGCAGAAAGGAGCTGGTCTTGATGGGAATGCTGATAGGCACGGACTTCAACGAGGGGGTGAAGGGGGTCGGACCGAAGAACGCGCTCAAGATAGTGAAGGAGCACAAGAACCTCAAAGCAATCGAGGAGTATGTCAAACAGAGATATGATTACGAGTTCGAGGTAGATCCGCAGGAGGTAGAAAAGATATTCCTTGAGCCCGACACGATAGAGATAACCGCGGCCGCGCTTGACGAGAAGATCAGAAGCGCAGTGCCTGACAAGGGAGCGATAATGAAATTCATGTGCGATGAGCACGAGTTTTCAGTCGACAGGATAACCAGGTCGGCGGACAGGCTCATGGCGCTCAAGCACAGCTCGGGACAAAAAGGCATAAATAGCTGGCTATGAGAATCTGCTCATGGCGAAAAAGAAGATCGACGATCCTATTGCTTACCTAAACAACTTCTTCACAAGCGACGAGAACATGAAGAACCTCTTCAACGCGCTAGTCAGGGAACTCATAGAAAGCATGGAGGAGCAGAGCAACAAGGCGCCGGTCACGTACGGGATAAACTTCACGGTCAAGAACGGAGAGGCTTCAGTCAACCAGATCGGAGCGCCAAGGCCATCGGGGGGCACGGAGCTGCAGGAGGAGAGGGAACCGCTTGTGGACGTGATTGGCGATGAGAAGAGGATAACAGTCATCGCAGAAGTCCCTGGGGTCGACAAGTCTGAGATAAAGCTCAGGTACGAGCCTTCCATACTTGAGATATACGCGAAGGGGAGGGACATCAACAGGAACTACTTCAAGCGCGTGAATCTACCATACCACATGGCAACAGGGACAATCAGGGCAAATTACACCAACGGTGTGCTGGAAGTCACGATGAAGAAAGGGAATAAGAAGGTTAACGCAGATAGTATTACAATCGAATAGGTTTTGCAATGCAGATCAACGTAAAAAAGAAGCAGAGAAAGATTGGTAAGAACTACAGGAGCAGAAAGGCTCACAGGCTCAAGGCGAAGGCAAGGAAGAGGCTCAAGGCCACAAGGAAGAGAAAGTAATCAGACAAGGTCATTGTACATCTTGTCGTTGAACTCGTAGGCCGTGACGTCCTCCCCTGAAAGGGATAGGCCCTCGAGCAGCTTCTCGATGCTGTCGAATCCTCCAAACCCCTTGTCCATGTCAAATGCGACTATCTTTCCCAAGAACTCCGAGTAGACTATGAACCTCCTCTCATTCGGCTTTATCACGGTTATAACCTTGGCGGTGACATTGCCAAGCGCGATCAGCATGCTGCACAGAAGAGTCGCCTGGTCGAATATGTCTCCAGCACCCGATTTTATCGTATCGGTTGGGGTAAGCCAGAACTCGATCGGAAGGCTAACAGTTGAGACCTCATTCTTTACATACTCATATGCAAGCTTCGCGGCCTCAATGTAGTCATTTGGGAAGGAATAGTCGCTGAAGGCATTCTTTATGCGGTTGGAGACCGCTATGACGCTCTGGTCTGTTGGGAGGATCAGCTTGGGGAGCTCTGCGACGTTTAGGTTCTCCTTCTCCTCAATGTAGTCCTTGTAGCGCAGTATTATCGCTAGATACAGCTGGTTATACTTCTTGAGCAATTCTGCTTCTTGTGGTGTCTCCATCAAAACGCTCGATGAGTTAAGTTTAAATATTAAACCGATTTTATATAGCTTAGAAAGAGATAATAGCATATTGTTCTGTTGATTCTAGGAATGCTGCTTTCAGAAATTTGTGACGATGAGAGTATGGCAGAATGCTTTGAGAAAATACCTGGAGAAGTTTGGGTCGGATGCGGGGATAGGAGAATAAATGAGGAATTGGATAGGTTGGCAGACGAAGAACATAAGTCTCACATGGTAGACATATTCACGCCAAGGAATGCTGCGGGAAACATTAAAAGTCTACCAAAAACAATTGAAAGACATATAAGGGAAAATCTGAAAGAAGACGGAACTTGTAATATCCAGAAGCTAAAGATAATAGGACACACGAAATGCGGTGCTTTAGACATCGTGTTCGACGTCTTGACGGGAAAAATGCAGGTAGACATACAGCTTAGAGAGGTCCTGATTAACCAGTATAAGGACTTCAAGGTTAATCTGGAGTTAAGCAGAGAAGAAAACTTGAGGGTACTAGAGAAGTTTCACCTTGAAAAACAGGAAGAAAATGCTCGGCAATTGCTTGATTATATCCAAACCAAGACGGGGATAAATACGAGTGGAATAATAATTGAGAGTATGCTTATCGATACTGATGCCGTCGATAAGACCGAATCCCAGCCGGATTATAAAAACATGAGGTATGTGGTGGTGGTTGATACACCGCTGAAAAATAAAAAGTTTACTGGAGTTGTGGACCAGATTAGAAATACGGACAGATGTTGCAACAAATACACAACATATTTTTTCAATGTGGATCCGGAGGATTGCGCCACGGGATTGCAGATATTTGCCAGGCTAGGTGCTGAAAAGTTCTACGTTTCCTATGAAGAAAAGATAGATAATGCCAGAAAAGATGGCCTTAGTGTGGAGATGCTCCAAAGGGTCATGCAAGTTAGGAGTTCTGTATCACAAGTAAACAAGGACTCACAGGTAATACCGATTAAGACTGAGGGTTTGCACGAAAGCAATTTGCAATCATACAGAATCAGCTCTGCAATTAAGACCAAAGTGCACTAAGAGCATCAAATCATTTGGACAGGGCCAACCCGGCCTTAAGAATTCCGAGCACAAGAGCGTATGGGGTGGGAGGGTTTCCAGGGACTCTTATAGCTACTGGCACCACTTCTTCTACTCTGCCGCTTTTGTACACTGCGCTGCTTTTTGAAAATAGTCCTCCGCTTACAGCCCCGTCACCTGCAGCAACAACAGCCTTAGGAGAGGGCATGGCAGCATACGTCTTTTCCAAAGCTCGTTTCATGTTTACAGAAACTGGACCGCTTACGAGCAGAACGTCTGCGTGCCGTGGTGAGGCTGTGAAGTGTACTCCGAACCTCTCGCAATCAACCTGAGGCGAATTTGCAAGTCCCTCCTCAATCTCCACATCGTTGGAAGAACCGCAGTCTATCATCCTTACGGTGATTGAACGAGCAAATGGTGAAAGCGAGCGCTTCTTGAGCAGCTCGGCGATTTCTCTTATGACTTTGGAGTCCGAATCCTTGGAGATTTTGTCCGTTTTTGGATTTTTCAACAATGCGTGGAATTCATTCATTCTATCACCCTACAAATCTGCCCCCGAATATGAGAGATTGAAGCTTTTATTTATCAGAGGGAAATCGGCAATTATATTGGATTTTACGGCTTTCTCGATCGCCCTCCAGTTGCGGAAGGAGGCGGTTCTGATAGAAAGTCTGGCAAGCCTTCCTTTTTTCCCAAATTGAACCACAAACGTGCATCCTCCTCGCGGGGCTTCACATACACCTATCCCGAAGCTGCCAGATGGAATTCCGGCCAACGCCTTATCTGTTTTTGTAGCGACTGGACCCGATGGAATTTCATTTATCTCGGATGAGATCAGTCTAATCGACTCTTTCATTTCGCCGAGTTTGACTGTAAAGCGGGCAAGGACATCTCCATCTGAGGCAATGACCTCCTTGAATTGGCGCCTCGCATATGCGCCGTATGGAAGATGCCTGCGGATATCGCAACTTATTCCGCATGCGCGGGCGGCGGGCCCTACAAGTGCAAGCTCCTTGGCAGTCTGAGGAAATACTCTTCCGGTGGTAAAGACCCTGTCCAAAAATGTTGATGAGGTCATTGTAAGGCCCTCGACCTGAAGCAAGTATCTGGAAAATTTGGCCAAGGCAGCTTTTAATCCGCCGAGTTTCTCTGGTGCGATGTTCCTAGAAACTCCCCCTATGACAACCAGATCTCTGAGGAAGCGGTTCCCGAATGTCGTTTCGTTGAGGCGCATCATTTCCTCCCTCAGCAAAAGAAACTGAGAAGAGGAGGCATAGTAGCCTATGTCCATGGACATCCCTCCTAGATCTGCAAGATGATTGTAGATTCTTTCCATCTCCAGAAGGATAAGACGTAGCGATTCGGAACGGGATGGCACCTTTATTCCACATGCGCTTTCTATGGACTGGGCGTACGCTACGGAATTCGAGACAGATTCGTCACCGGATATCTGCTCGATTAAGGGGAGGAGCGTGGCGGCTTCCTTGTTCTCTGCGAGCTTCTCTGTGCCCTTATGTAGATAGGATAGACGCACTTCCAGTTTGTTAATTTTTTCACCTATCACATGAAACCTGAAATGTCCCGGCTCTATTATCCCTGCGTGCACAGGGCCGACTGGGATCTGGAACTCACCCTCCGCGCCGGTGCCTGCAAAGTTGTATCCTGATGCTTTGGGGGTTTTTTGCCTCTTCACAAATTTGGCACTCTCCGGATGAATTAGTATAGGACGCTGGTCCTGAAGGCCGATAAACTTTTTGCCTGATCTCTCAAGCATTTTCCTCTCGTCCCAAACAGACCCGGGGATTAATTCGGAGATGGAGTGAAAAACGCTAGAGTGCGCCCAGAAAATTAGCATCTTGCCAAACTTTGGCATGCGGAAAAGATACGCAGCTGCCCATTCCCCCGAACTGGAATAGGGGTATGCGAAACCGGAATCGAAAACGCCGCCACGGGTGAGGCATTGTGAGCAGGCCTCAGGGATTGCTTTCGGATCAGTCTGGACCCAAACGGCGGACTTGGAATCGGCAACCCTGAGCTTTTTGAGTACCGGCTCTTTTGCGAGTTCCTCGATGAATTTTTTGAGTTTCGTATCCATAGTTACACCTTTATTAGCACTGCGATTGCCGCGTTGACCAGATTAGCGATAAGTGTGGGGGCAAGCAGACCTAGAACGATTGCTAGCGCAAAGAGGCCCCATACGCACGCTAGCGTAAGGGAGTCCGGGCGATACTTCTTGGGCTTTTGTAAAATCGGGCCGAAGGCCATCCTAGAGGACCTGAAAAGGAATGTCCCGAATGCGATGGTGGTGAAGACCACCAAAAGCAAGACCACCAGATAGTTGCCGGTCGCAAGTGCCGCTGCCACAAGAACAATCTCGGAGATGAACGTACCGAATGGTATACTGCCTGCAAGTCCGATGTTGGCAAGCACAAACACCTTGCCTATCGCAGGCATCACTGAGGACACACCGGTTATCTTAGATATCTCCTTGGTGCCGTAGACCTGATTTAGTATCCCGCCCAAAAAGAAGGCAAGAGGCTTTGCTATTGAGTGCGAGACAACGTGAAATAGTGCCGCAAACAGACCCAATGGGCCGCCCACCCCCACCGCAAGGGCGATTATCCCCATGTTCTCTACGCTTGAATATGCAAGCAATCGCTTGTAGTTGGTCTGGGAGAACAGCCTAAGTGACGCAAGTATCAGCGAGATTGCGCCGAAAGTGAGAAACAGCAAAGAGCCAAAGGATGATGTGCCTACGCTGCCAAAGAGGATCGGGTATGCCCTGAGTATCGCGTAGAATGCTGTAACGAGAAGCACTCCCGAGAGCAGTGCGCTAACCGGAGTTGGCGCCTGTCCATGCGCGTCTGGAAGCCACTCGTGGAGCGGGACCAGGCCCATCTTCGTGCCGTATCCGACAAAGATGAACGCGAAAGCAAGCTTGAGGTATATTGGCAGGATTTGGTGCGAGCTGGCAAGCACATTGCTGAAGCTGAAGTTCACTGGCAATCCAGCCTGCTGCAAGCCGTATCCCAAAATCATAAGGCCGACTAGTGCCAGAGTAATGCCAAGTGAGCATATCACAAAGTACTTCCATGCCGCCTCGACGGAATCCTTGGTGCCGTAAAAGCTGATTAGAAACACGGACGTGAGCGTCGTGGCTTCAAGTCCCGCCCAGATCATCAAAAAGTCCGAGGCTAGGGTCACGAGGATCATGCAGGAGAGGAATGCGAGCAGCAGCGCGTAGTAGCTCCAAACTCTCTCCTCCTTGAATATTCCCTCCCTTATCTCTTCTCTGAGGTATCCTCGCGAGTATACTATGACAAACAGAGTGATGGCAGTAGTGACTAGGGTGAATAGGAAACCCAGGGAATCCAGGTAGAGGAAACCGAACAGACCACTAACTGGCTGGGTGGAAAGGCTGCCAGTCATTCCAGAGACCAAAAGGGAGATTAAGGATAGAAGTCCGCCCGCCATGGCAAGCCCTTCGACGACCTGCAGGTTCTTGCGGAAGAGCAATATTGCTGCAACGAACATCAACGGAATCAAAAGTATTAGTTCAATCATAATATCATCTCATTGTTCCTCGAGCAGGTGGTCAAGATTCCTGCTATCCAGCCCCCCTATTGCATCGTTTACCTTGAAGGCGAGCACTAGCGCGACCACCACCAACGTGAGTATGTCGAAGAGGGTTGCAATCTCCCCGAAGAACGGTATTTGGAGCGAAAGTGCGGTTGGCAAAAGCACAAGGCCGTTCTCCAAGATTAGGAAGCCCATTGCCTGCAAAAGCACGTGCGTTTTCGTTGCGATTATCAGCCCTCCAATCAGAATGATCGAAAATGCTACAGGCAAGAGTGGGTTGTGCACGCCGAGCACCGCGGTTATCGAGTAGGAGAGTACTATTAAAAATCCGGAGAGTATCAGGCTCTTGGATACGCTTAGTGGTGAACCAAGGAATATTGGATCGACGTTCAGTATGTTCTTTGAGTCCTTCTGCAATGTGCTGAAAGCACGGACTAGCAGCAGTGGCAGTATGATGACCTTGAATAGTATCGTGGATCCCAGTCGCCAATAGGTGCTTGTGTCGCCAACTGTCAATGCAATCGATCCGAAGAGCAGGGCAAGTGCCACGCTCTGGACGATGTATATTTCAAGCCTCCTTTTGAAGGTTGCGCTGAAGAGGAAGTAGAGGGAGGTAGCAAGCATTATGAAAGGCAGGACCGCCTCAAAGCCGCCTGTCGGCAAATTGTTGAATATCTTGCTTAGGAATGCGATGAGGGAGAGGAGCAGTGAGAATGTGAGGAGCTTCGGTATCTCGAAGAGCCTCCACTTCGGGGTTAGGCTCTCAAGCGATGCTGTGAGAACACCAAGCAGAAGAACAGTCAGTAAAAAGACGGCGGCTGAAAGTAGAGGACTGGAGGATAGTATAGGGAGGCCGAAGGGCAGGAAGAGTATTGCGAACAGGCCGAAGAATACGACGGTCTTGGCTGCGTTAGCCCACTCAATCAGCGCAAGCAGCGGACCAGAATAGTCAAGGATCATCGCCTCGTGAACCATGGTGAGTTCCAAGTGGGTCGCAGGGTTGTCGAAAGGAAGCCTTCCAGTTTCTGCAAGTATTGCGATGAATAGGGCAATTCCTGCAAGCCAAAACGCAGGGGAGACCAGGATTCCGGGCCAGTTTGCAGCAGTCGTTGAAACCACAGAGGACATGCTCACGTTGCCATTTAGGGTGAATGCTGCGAAGAAAACAATCGCGGCGAAAAGCAGGGGCTCAAGAAGTATAGAGTATAGCATTTCTCGGCTAGCTCCGATTCCGCCAAATGCGCTTCCTGTGTCAAGGGCCGCAAGCGCGCTCATGAACCTGCCGATTGCAAACAGGTATATGAACATGACCAAATCCGCGGCAATCAGGTTGTTTGGAAAGAGTATTGGTAGGACCATGGCGGCTAGGGCGACTGATCCGAAAAATGCTATTGGTGCCGCTATGAAAACCCAGGAGGAGGTCGAACTAATTACCATGTCCTTCATAAAGAGCTTGAGGATGTCTAGATAGGGCTGGTATATGGGTGCGCCAATCCTGCTCTGGAAGCGCGCCTTCACCTTTCTCATCACGCCTACAAGTAGGGGCGCAATCAAAAATATGAATGCGACCTGAAGCACCGAGTTTAACACAGTATTGTAATCCATATTAAATATCAACCATCAGGCAATCAGGGCAAAACTTATCACTGCAATCAAAGTGACCAGCAAGTACAAAAGATAGTGCATCAGCTTTCCGGTGTGCAGCTTCCTAGACCATGGTGAAATCGTTAGGAAGACCCTTTCCAGTGGGTGGTAGAGCACCGCCTCAAAGAACTGATGGCCATAGGCGTTTCCCTTTCCGAGAGGGCCTACCGCGAATCCGAACGTCCTGATCACCGGCATCGAGAAGCCTTTGGCGGAGTACTGCATCGAACCATCAGTGTATGGAATTCCGCAATCCCAGGTTGGAATGGTATCGGGACTTATTGTTTTTGTCTTCTTCTTTAGAATGCGCAGGAAGGCTAGAAGAACTATCGTGATTATCAGTAGTGCGGCAAAGATCCAGAGCGTTGGAAGCGTGCCCGCCGTGTAGAAAATTGTCGCGGCTCCGGACATCTTGAGCTGCACGAGAATCGGGATGGAGAGTTGAGCAATCGTTGTTGGGAAGAGCCCAGTGAATATGCAGGCGACTGCAAGTATTCCCATTGCGGCAAGCATCACATTGGAAGGATCCTTTGCGGACTCCACATTTTTGCTTCTTGGTGCGCCCAGGAAGGGGATTCCGAATGCCTTCACGAAGGCCGCAACAGCAAGCCCGCTGGTAAGCGCGAGGAAGATAATCGCAAGCGCCGAGCTAAACGAGATTGCGGCAGATCCGCCCATTCCGCCTAGAAGCGCAGTGAATGTCAGCCACTCGCTAACAAATCCGTTGAGCGGGGGAAGCGCGGCAATTGAGGCTGCGCCGATGAAGAAGAGAGGCGCGGTGATTGGCATCCTCTTTATCAGCCCGCCGAGCTGATCTATGTTTCCGGTATGGGCCGAACTGATTATAGAGCCTGCACCGGTGAAAAGAAGGCTCTTGAAGATGGAATGGTTCAGCGTATGGTAAAGCGCGGCGAAAAGCGCAAGGGCGGCGATTATCTCGAGCCCTGCAGACAAGAAAAGTATGGATGCACCTAAGCCTATTGCTATTATCCCGATATTTTCTATGCTGTGGTAAGCAAGCAGCGTTTTGAGATCGTGCTCCATCAGCGAATAAAGGACCCCAAGCACCGCAGAGATTACCCCAAGGCCCAGGAGCAGCACTCCCCACCACATCGGAGGTGCCGCAATGCCTACTGCAAGGAATCCGAATACGACCCTCACAATCCCGTAGATTGCCGTCTTGAGCATGATACCGGACATGAGAGCGGAGATGTTGCTAGGGGCTTTTGGATGCGCGATTGGAAGCCAGATGTGGAAGGGCATTATTCCTGCCTTCACCCCAAAGCCGATCAGGGCAAGCACGAACACAGCATCCTTTGCCACCGAAAGGTAAGTTGCATTTGCAAAGGCGCTGAAATCAAACGAGCCACCGGCGCCTCCTGCGAGTATCAGGTACATTATTATCAGGCATGCTGTGCCGAAGTGGGTCATCAGCAAATAGATGAATCCGGCGTTCTTGGAAGGCTCCTCCTTGTGCTCGAATGAGACAAGGTAGTAGGAGGATAGTGCCATCAGTTCCCAGAACACCAGAAAGACGAACGCGTTTTGGGCCGTGACCACGGCGGCCATTGAGAGAAGGAAGAAATTGAATAGGAATGCAAATTTTGCGGTGCTATAGCCTTTCTTTTTGTACTCGTCAATGTACCCTAATGAATAGAGCGAGATGGATATACCGCCAAAGCCGATGAGCGCGGCGAAAAATCCCGATAGCGCATCAATCCCGAATCCAAGGTTCCCTAGAGGTGGGATTGTGGCTAGCACTACAGGAGCAATCTGCATTCCAAAAAGCGCAAGAACCCCTGCGATTAGAAGGGTAAAGCTCGCGAGTAGCGAGAATCCCAGGCTTACCTTTTTGCACAGGCTGCTTTGCCTCCAAAACAAAATCGCGGATGCCAGGCCAAACGTAAACAGCAGTATTGATACTAGTAAGAGATTAGAAATAAGTCCTCCGACCGTGGTTATTGCATATATTGGCATGCTGCTTCCTCAGGTGCGCATAATTAAACTGCTGGACAATTACGAAATAGGTCTATGGGTATTGGCCACAAACAATTCGATATTCTTCATTCTTCGTATATGTTTAAATATGCTTATGCGCCGGTCTGCTACAATGGGAAATAAGAAATGGCGCTAGTACATAGCTTCCAGCTTCTTTATCCTCTCCTCGATTGGAGGATGTGTTGAGAACAGGTTAGCGAAGCTCTCTGGTTTGAAGGGGTTTGCGAAGTAGAGGTTTGCGGTTATCTCGTTAACATTCTGCATCTGGGGGGTGTTCGGGTTCCTCTCGTAGTCGCGGATCTTCTTGAGCGCATTTGCAAGAGAGTGTGGGTCCCTTGTAAGTCTTGCGCCGTTCGCATCGGCCATATACTCCCTTTTCCTTGAGATTGCAAGCCTGATCAGCAGCGCAAAGAAAGGCGCAAGGAGACCTATAACAAATGCGATAAGTAGCAAAATCCCTCCGTTGCGGTTGTTGTCACCGCCCATCCCCCCGAAGAAGAAGATGTTCCTCATGAATGCTGACACTATTCCTATTGCGCCTGCGAAGACTATCGCAATCGTCATGAACTGTACGTCGTTGTCTGCGACATGGGACATCTCGTGTGCAAGCACTCCTGTGAGCTCGTTTCTGCTCATGATCGAAAGAATCCCTGTTGTGACCGCGATCGATGAGAGCTTCTTGCTCCTTCCCGTTGCAAACGCATTGGGAGTCGGATCCTCGATTATGTAAACCTTGGGCATCGGTATCTGGGTTGCGGATGCAAGCCCCTCGATTATCCCGTATAGGCCCCTGTATTTTGTCGGATCCGCAAGCTTTGCGCGCGAGACCGCAAGCACGAGCTTGTCTCCGGTGTAGTAGGTCACAAGTGCGTAGATTATGACAAGTAATATCGCAAGGCCAAACGAGATTGGGCCCCCGCCCAAAAACACAACGAACAGGTAGATGACGGCAGTGAAGAATGCTGAGAACACGGCCATCAGGAGGAGTGAGTTTATCCTGTTCCTAGCTATTTCGTCGAAGAAACTCGTCATCTGCCCACGTTATTATTTCCTTGGCCTTTTCGGCCTGGCCTGCTTTGATGGCTTTGCTGGCTGGCTCTCGTCCTCGTCTTCGAAGTCGACCTTTACCGGGGCCTTCTCCCCCTCAGGCGTCTGGAAGAACTCCTGCCTTCCAAATCCGAAGATTCCTGCGAAGAAGTTTCCAGGGAACTGCTGAATCGCATTGTTGTAGTCAAGAACGTAGTCGTTGTATGAGGTCCTCACAAACGAGATTTTATCCTCGGTGGTCTCAAGCTGGTCCTGCAGCTCCTTGAAGTTTGCAGAGGCTTTGAGGTCAGGGTAGCTCTCCGCTACGGCGAAGATGCTCTTGAGCGCCTTTGTGAGCTGGTCGTTTGCCTTGAGCCTATCATCGGTTGATCCGGTGATTATCGAGCTCCTTAGCCTTGTGACCTGTGTGAGCACGCTCTTCTCGTACTTCTTGTAGCCCTTGACTGTCGCAACAAGGTTTGGAATGAGATCGTATCTCCTCTTTAGCTGGACGTCTATCTGTGCCCATGCATCCTGAACCCTGTTGCGCTTTGAGATAAAGCCGTTGTAAGTCAGGACTATGATTGCTACAATCACTACCACTATTCCCCCGATTATCCATAGGATGTCCATTATATCACACTAATTACGCGTTATAGGAATTTAGCACTTGCGCTATCTTGCGGATTTAGTAGATTATTCACTGCCCAGGCTCTGCCAAGCCCGCATTACATCCTTATGGACGTCATTAGGGGACTGATTCCCATCTATCCTGCACCAGATGGTCTCATATTTCTTGGAAAGTTGTCTGTATGCGCCCTCCTGGGCCTCAAGGCTCTCGACTTTGTCGTACTGCCTCTTCTCATCGCCTCGGCTGTTTATCCTTTCAAAAGCGACCTTTGGAGACACATCGATGAAGAAAACAATTTGTGGAAGCGGCAGCTTGCTGTGGACCTCTGAAATCCATCCCAAGTCCGAATAAGGCTTAGGCGCAAAAGCCGCAACATGCACCGCGGTGGAGAACCAATTTCTGTCGCTTATTATTGTGTGCCCCGCCTCCATTTTTGGTATCGTGAATCGAATAAAACGTTCGTATCTTTCGGCAACGAAGAGGAGCTGCATGCCCATTATGCCAAGGGGGTCACTCTTTTCTAGAAGCTCGCTTTTTATCATCTTCCCGAGCTTGCTTTCGTAGTCCGGTTCTTTGGCAAGTATGCATTTAGGGTTCTCCTTCCTGAGCACCTCGTAAAATAGCTTTACCTGAGTGCTCTTTCCTGAGCCTTCTAGACCCTCAAATACGATATAGTTTATAGGTCTTGTTTTTGTGGAAGCCTCCAAGATAGCACCGGTAAATGATATTTGATTTAGCTGAATATAAACCTTCTCTAAGATTCGTAGAAAACCATTTATGCCTTGATAGCGATACTGATATGTTGTGGTTAAATGGGGGAGTTCAAGGTTTTGGAGGGAATAGACCCTAAGCTGGCGGAAGCGATGAAGAGCGAGGTCAGGCGGCAGAGGAACACCCTAGAACTCATTCCTTCGGAGAACTTCGCGAGCATAAACGTGATACGCGCGCTTGGCTCTGTCTTGACAAACAAGTACTCCGAAGGGTACCCTGGAAAGAGGTACTACGGAGGGAATGAGTTCGTCGACGTTGTTGAGAACCTCGCGATCGACAGGGCGAAGGCGCTCTTCAAGGTTCCGCATGTAAATGTTCAGCCATACTCCGGATCGCCTGCGAACTTCGCTGTGTACGCGGCGCTCTGCAAGCCAGGAGACACGATAATGGGGCTCAACCTTCAGGACGGCGGGCACCTCACACATGGATTCAGCGCAAGCGTCACGGGAAAATTCTTCAACAGCGTGGCATACCACGTAAAGCCCGACGGATACATCGACATCGATGAGGTCAGGCGGCTCGCGGTCGAGAACAAGCCAAAGCTTATCTGGATCGGTGCCACAGCGTATGCAAGAGCGCTCCCATTCGCAGAATTCGCAAAGATTGCTGATGAGGTTGGGGCGTACCTTGTTTCAGACATCGCGCACATTGCTGGCCTTGTTGCCGGTGGTGCGCATGAGAGCCCTGTAGACTATGTTCACATTGTAACCACAACCACCCACAAGACGCTGCGCGGACCAAGAGGCGCGATGATAATGGTGACTGAGAAAGGACTAAAGAAAAATCCTGATCTCGGAAACCTGATAGACAAGACCGTTTTCCCAGGCCTTCAGGGAGGACCGCATGACAACACTACTGCAGCACTCGCACTCGCGCTGCTTGAGGCATCGCAACCGCAGTTCAAAGAGTATGCAAAGCAGATAGTGAAAAATGCAAAAGCGCTCGGGGAGGAACTCTCGAAGAGGGGATTGACCCTTGTTACTGGGGGAACGGACAACCATCTGATACTAATTGATCTCTCAAAGAGATACGGGCCTGGAACAGGCGCGTTTGCACAGGACGCACTTGACCTTGCGGGGATAGTGTGCAACAAGAACACAGTTCCTGCGGAGCCTGCAAGCCCGTTCTATCCGAGCGGGATAAGGATTGGGACCCCTGCGATAACCTCGAGGGGGATGAAGGAGGAGGAGATGGGGCTGATTGCCGAATATATTTTCGAGGCGGTGGAGCTGATTGAGGGACATGAGATGCCGACCGACAAGGAGAAGAGGGCGCAGGCAATACAAACGTTCAAGGAAGAGATGAAAAACAGCCCAAAGATCAAGGAGATAGCCGCAAAGGTCCTTGAGCTGTGCGGCAGATTCCCTCTTTACCCGGAAATAGAATTATAATTTTGGCATCTGACTCTTTTTTACCGCCATCCTTATTTCTGAATCAAGTCTCCCAAGAGTCTTCTCGCTCATGTCAAGGTAGGTCATCGGATCGGTTACAGTTGGGTGGACCGCCTTTACCTTCATTGCCATGTCCTGCACGAGCCTCCTGTAGTCAGGGTGGCCCTGATGCGTTGATCGCAGCTCGCAGAGATGGTAGAGCTGCCGAGCGTTTAGCTTGTAGTACCATCTTATGTTGAACCCGAAGGTGACGACGTACTGTGCCTGGTACGGGTGGGTTGGGAGCAGCTTGTTGTATATGTCCACGACGCCTGCCATCTTGCTTTCGTAATCATCGGCTATTCCTATCGCCCTGTAAGCCTCCCTGGTGTCGTATCCGAGCTCGACGCCGAAGTTCTGCCTCTCCTGTGTTCCGATCCTGTGCCTTTGGATGTCGCGGTATATGCCGATCCTTCCCTTGAGGTCAAATGTGTAGTCAAGATTTTCAAATGCCCTTCCCGGCTTGTGCCTCCTGTTTGTTCTCTTGCCGACATATGTGTTGATCAGGCTCTTTCGATCCTGTGCACTCATAGTTTTTGCCTGCTCTCTCGCCTGCTTGATGCTCATGCCCCTCGAAAACTTGTAGATTATGGCTGAAGCGAGAATTATCTGCGCGCTTTCGTCAGGATTTGAGGAATCCTCCCCCGCGTACTCGCTCAGGGAGACTGTCTCCTCCTTTGAAACGATTCCCTTCGCCATCTGCGAGACCGCCTCGAAGGTGTTCGCTGAACGGGTCCTGTAGAAGTTCTGCATCGATGTTCCGTGATCGTCATGCACCCTCTTCACCAGCGACGGGACGAGCTTCTTGAGCTCCCCTGAAAGCCTCTGCGCTATCCACCTCGACTCTGCAAGCGGAGATGAGAGCATCTTGTTTAGCATGTTTTCGTACGACCTTGCATCCATGCTCGCACCGACGTGCGTGAGCGTTGACATTGGGAGGTAATCGCGCAGGAAATCAAGCGCGTTTGCCTTGATTGCGTTTTCGTAGGACTTGCGAAGGTCCATCTCGGTTATCCCTGACTCCTCCTCGAGCTGCCCTGTGAACTCGGTGACCTTCACCACCTTGCTTCCAATTCTAAACCCTATGTCATCAATCTTGTTTGTGTCGCTGATGTATTTCATCATCGGCTCCATATGCCTTGAGTAGGAATCGAAGAGCCCGTTCATGAGTAAGATGTATTCGTCAGCATACCTTGACCCCATTATGTCAGGCTCCTTGTAGAACATGTACTCCCCGTTTGGGAGCTTCTTGTCAAATGCGACGTATCTCGTTGATTTTTCGATGTAGGAGCCAAGCCTGCAGTCCTCTATGTCCTTCACCGCGACGTTCGAGACGTATTCGCAGGATGTCGGAAGGCCCCCGACCATCTCCTGAATGGAGTCATCCCCATAGTCAACCAGCCACGCGTCAAAGAACTCCCTTCCCCTAGCCTTGTTGGGATAGAACTCCTTGAGGTAGAGCCTTCTGCTTGTGAGTGCCGTCCTTGAGTACCTTGAAAGGAGCGCCCCTGCCTGCTCGGGGGTGAAATCTTCAGATATTCGCCATGCGAAGATGTTGCTGTCTAGGTTGGTAACATTGCTGCCGAGGAGCTCCGCCTCCTCTTCGCTGAACTGTTCTACAGCGACGCCCTTGTCGCCCTCATTGAATGAGAGCATATAATCAGACATCTAACCCCCAAAGGAGCTATGGGGGGTTAAAGGATTTAAGGGTATTGCCGCGCGCCTGAAACAAAATCACAGGATGTTATATAAATACTGAAACTGACAGTTGGATTGGGAAAGAAATGAGATCGGAGCAGGAAGAAAGAGTGGCCCTTTTTGACATGGACGGGACCCTTGTCGATTACATCGGCCAACTCAGCAAAGACCTGGGAAAGTTAGGTGCCCCTGGTGAGCCAGAGATAACCGATGACCTAGACGATCTGCCATATCATATGCAAAACAGGGCGGATGTTATACGCTCCTCGGCAGATTGGTGGAGGACTTTGCCTAGGCTTGAACTGGGCTGGGACATTTTGAATGCTGCCAGGGAGCTGGATTATAGAATAATGATACTGACGCAGGGGCCTCGCAGGAATGCAGCGGCATGGACAGGCAAGAAACTATGGATAGACGAGAATCTTGGGCCCGATGTGGATGTGACAATTACAAGGGACAAGGGGCTTGTTTACGGCAAGGTGCTGGTAGATGATTTCCCAAAGTACGTGGAGCGGTGGCTTAAGTGGAGGAAGAACGGGCTTGTGATAATGCCGGCAAGGGAGATCAACAGAAATTTCACGCACCCGCAAGTTGTCAAATACGACGGCACAAACATGGATGAGGTTAGGGATGCGCTCAGGGAGAGGCTTAAATCCGCATTCAGAAAAGATTCGAGGGTCAAAGTAAAGTAGTGAGAGGGGATTATTCTTTCTCGCGCTGCTTTGCATAGCGGTAGAGGCCTATTGAGAGCATACCGTTCGTTATCAGGATAACCAGGAAGACAATGTCTATCAGATTAGGTATTACTATTCCCACGGTGGCCGGAAGGGTTGCTATTATTGCAGGGGCAAGCCCCTGTGCCACATAGAACCTTATAACTGTCGTGTCGCTCTTCTTGTGCTTCTTGTCAGAGATTATCCCGCTTAGAATCCCAGAGGTAAGGTACCTTATCCCCAGCATTATTATTGACATACCCACAGCTAGCGCTATTAGGATGCCTTGCGGGCCTTGGGGGTTGAAGAGCATCCCTATGTAGACAAAGAAAAAAGTGCTTACAAAAAACGTTATCTCCTTCTGGTAGACCTTTATGTGGGAGATGTCCTGGAGCACGGGAGTAATCACGCTTCTTACGAGGAATTTCATGTCTGGAAGGTTAGCAAGAAGCATTCCGAAAATGAAAGTCGCCAGGGCACCGTTGAAGTTGAGGTACTCTGCGCTTCCGTAAACCGCAAGGACTATTGTCAGGGTGAGCATCCAGCTGTATTCGCTGCTGTACTTCTTGAACTTCTTGAGCACAAAGACCCAGAATGCGGCAAAGAGAATCCCTATTAGTATCGAGCCCACTATAAACCCGAAGAGCTCGGCAGCGACGAAGTTGACGGTGTAGGTGCCTGTCGCCAGTATGTTGAAGAATATCAGGGGAATGACCAGGCTGAACACGTCGTTGAATACACTCTGGTATGCGAGCGTGGTCTTCATGCCATCGCTTATCTTTATCACCTTGAAGAGGGCCGGAAGGGTTATGGAGCTGGTGCCGGAGAGGGCAAAGCCAGCCATCAGTGCCTGGACAATGCTCCAATTTTGTAAATAGTAGAGAATCAAGGTCACAGCCACACCAGTTATCACGCTGGTTGCAAGTGTGAATTTCGAGGCCTTGAGTAGGATGTCCCTGAGAGATGAGAGGCGTATGTTCATTCCGACATCGAATAGGACAAACGCTATCGCTATTGCCGTTACAAACGGGGAGACCTGCGCCACCACGCTGCTAGAGGAGGTGTCCACAAGGTGCAGAATCGGCCCTATCGCAAGGCCTATTAGTAAAAGGGGCATTATGCTGGATATCTTGAGGCGGTAAAACATCGAGTTTAGTATGTACCCCAGGAAGACTATCCCTGCGAAAAGCAAGAAGAGCAATGCGACTTCGATCATATTTTCACCATTATGCGCCAGGGTAGGGATTTGAACCCTAAAGCCCGTGAGGGCACCGGTTTGCTTGTCGCATCATCTCCGAAGATCAGCTCTTGAGAGAATCTCAAGACCGGCGCGTTACCGGATTCTGCCACCCTGGCACTACACTCTTTTGCGCGTGCAGTTTTATAACCATTTCTGGCTAGGCGTTCTGGGGCATTAAACGTATACTGGGAAATACTTATTAACAGCCAAATCAAAGCAGAAGCATGGTAGGGACACGAAAGATCTGCGCGGCAATAATGCCGCAGAGCACACACGAACTTCGGGGAATGCTTAAGGAAGCTGCAAGGCAACGGCCAGATTACCTTGAGCTTAGGCTCGACAGACTACAGGTGCAGGAGATTTCTAGTTCCTTGGCAGAGTTGGGAAGTATCAGGGCAGCAAATACGGTTCTTACTTTGAGAAGCAAAGAGGAGGGAGGGCACTACGAAGGAGGCGACATGGAAAGGGCGAAGATTCTTGATATACTCACCAAACAAAACGCTATGTTCGTTGACGTTGAGGAGCCTTTTGCTAGAAGAAACAGGGTTATTGTGAAAAGGATGAGGGAGGACGGAGCACGGGTTCTTTTATCATACCACAACTTTTACACGACGCCCATACCTAGAGTGCTAGGCAACCTGTGTGGCGAAATGCTTGAGAGAGGGGACGTTGCGAAAATAGTAACGACCGCCAACACGGCATTAGACAACCTGAAAATATTCAGGCTCTACGAGATGGCGAATGCGGACGGGAAGCTACTTTCTTTTGCAATGGGGGAGTTGGGGCAGATATCCAGGATAATGAGCATAACGCACTACGGAGCTCCATTCACCTACTGCTCGCTTGGAGAGCCCATCGCCACAGGAATGCTGAGCATAAAGAAAATGAGGGGAATAATCAGGCACTTGCCGTGAGCTTTGAGGTGCAGTTCGGGCACCTTGTCGCCTTTATGTTGATCGTGGAGAAACAGTACCTGCACTGCTTGGTCGAGATGCTCTCTGATTTGAGCTTCGACTCTATTCTCGAGAGCGGCTTTATTATGAAGAAGAAGAGCACGAATGCTATCACCACAAAGTTGATTATCGCATTGATGAACTCCCCGTAGGTTATCGTGCTGCCATTCACCACAACTGCGAGGTTTGCTACGTTTATGTGGCCAGGGATTCCTATGATCGGCGTGATTATGTTAGTGATGAAGGAGGTGACCACCGCGTTGAAGGCAACTCCGAACACCACCGCTGTTGCAAGGCCGACTACGTTCCCTTTGGAGATGAAGTCTTTGAACTCTGTCATCACAGTCTTGAAACTCATTTGTTCACCATGCTTGCATCATGTTTTTGAGCAGTCTGCTCCCGCCGGGATTTGAACCCGGGTCTCTAGCGTGAGAGGCTAACGTCCTTGACCGGACTAGACGACAGGAGCACTGACTTTTCCTAGGTAATATGCCTAAACTGCTTAATAAACTTGATGGTTTTGTAGGCGTTCCGAACGATTTATAAGAATGTTCGGCAGATTAGAGTAGTATGGCAGCATCCCATCTTGACAGCAGGGAATTCCGCGACGGACTTCTAGGGACGGGGATTGCGGCAATCGGCCTTTTGCTCCTCTACTCCTTGATCGTAACGACTAACTACAGCCAGCTCTCAAATTCGATAGACAACCTATTTGTGGTCCAGCCGCCGATAAGATTCTACGTGAACGTGACGCCAATAAACTATCTGGGGCTTACCCACGTCGCGCTCAGCCAGAATTTCTGCCCGGAAAGCAACACGACAATTAAGCAGGCAGCGGCGAACTTCAGGCTAAACTACTACGTAAACGCAACTCCGGGGCAGGGATTCGCCTACTCGCTGGTATACGACCCGACGCAGATGAACATCACAAGGGTTGTTGTCCTTCCCCCTTTCAAGCTTGACTACTACTGGAACCACAAAATGAACGTCTCCGACTGTGTCGGATACCCTAATGCGCTTGAGAACTTCACCATGGTGATCCAGGCGCCGAACTCGACCTATGTCGGTAGCTTCTACGCGGTCGTCTTCGCCGATAAGAAGTAGGCAGTTCCGCTAATGTGATAGCAATTTATCCCTTCGCAGCCCATACTGTTTGTTTCTATTTGTGATCTCATGCCTCTTGCAGAAAAGTACGCACCAACGACGCTAAACCAGATGGTCGGCAACGAGGACTCGGTGGAGAGGCTCATGAAGTTTGCGATGGAATCGCACGGGCCGGGGACCCGCAGGCCGCTTCTTCTCTACGGGCCTTCAGGGACCGGGAAGACGACCGCTGCGCACGCGCTGGCGTACTCCAACGGCTTTGAGATACTCGAGATGAACGCAAGCGACTACCGCGACGCAGCGACGCTCAGCAACACCCTGATTCCGGCGAGCAAGTCCTCGGGCCTTTTCTCGAGGAAGCTGATAATAATACTAGACGAGATTGACGAGCGCTCCGACAAGTTCGATGCGGGCTCTGAGAAGGTGATAATGCAGCTTGTCAAGGAGTCGAGGCACCCGATAATATTCATAGCAAGCGACTTCTGGGACAGGAAGATAAGCTTCCTGAGGGAATCCGTCGACAAGATTGAGTTCAAGAGGGTCAACAAGGAGGAGATAAGGAAGCTGATGAAGACGATCGTGAAGAAGGAAGGTGCAGAAATCAGCGACCAGACAATAGATCAGCTTGTGGCAAGGTCGAACGGGGACATACGCGGAGGCCTAAACGACCTAGAGGTGATGATGGGCGGCGTTCCGGAGCTCATCGAGAACCTTGGGATGCGGGACAGAAAGCTCGAGGTTTACGGTGTGCTCGACAAGATATTCCTCACGCGGAACTTTGATACCGCCAGGGAAGCGGGGATGAACACGGACCTAGACAGCGACATGCTGATAAACTGGGTCGACGAGAACGTGCCCAACAGGTACACCTGGAAGCTGGACCTGATTTCCGCATACGGCAACCTGGCGAGGGCCAGCTTCTTTTTGGGGCAGGCGAGCCGCAAGAGCTACTACGGATACCTGCGCTACTCGAGCATACTGATGACAAGCGGGGTTTCGCTTGCGCCGAGCGGGGAGGTGAGCTACATGAAGAACTACGCCTTCCCGAACAACATAAAGCAGCTCAGCAAAAGCAAGGCAAGCCGCAACGCGGTCTCGGGCGCGATAGTGAAGCTTGTCTACGCCCTGCACGCAAGCAAGAAGGACATCTTCAACGGATACCTCCAGCTGCTCAAGGCGATGATAAAGGAGGGTACAAAGGAATATGGCGAGGAAAAGACGTTCGAATTCTTCCAGAGGACCTACTCCCTTGAGAAGGATGACATCAAGGCGATCCTTGCATCTAATTAGGCATCTTCGGATCCCGCTTGAGCGGGTCGCGCATCAAAAAGAGCATATCGCCGGCATGCGCCTGGTTGAAGCGGACGAGTTTCTCATTCACGATTATCAGGTCCTTGAGCCTGATACCCATCTGGGCGATCTTGGTCTCGGGGCTTTTCTTTATCTCGCTTGGCTCGATCTCAAAACGCTCTTCCAAAACGACGCGGCCCTTGATCAGATTTATGTTTAGGAACTCGATTGAGAGGACTGAGAGGTACCCCAGGCTCTTCATGAGTATTTTGCCCTCGAGCTCCGTCTGTATTCCAACCGCATACACGCAGCCCGCAATCCTCGAATCCGCGGTGAACGCATGGCCCAGGCTCAGATTGAAATACGAGTTGTTTGAGAAAACCGGAGTCTCGTTAAGAAAATCTGTTTTGGTGGAGTAGATGCTCTTGCTTCCCGAGACATCGAATACCTGCACAGAGCTTTCCTGCTGCTTTGTCCGGATTGTCGCGATCTGCTTTGATGCAAATGACAGTTGGTCCACCTACAGGCTAATCTCAAAGGCTATCGTCGGCTCCTCGATCCCGAAGTTGCTTAGAACCTCTGGATGGACTTCCCCGAAGACTCCTATGTTTTTGCCCTTAAGGATAACTGATGCGCACCTACCCTCTATAAAACTTCTGTGCGAATTCTCCTTGATCTGGTACTCTATCCGCATGCTCTGCAGGACCGCCTCTACTACGGCCTTGATCTGGTTGAAGTTTGACTTGGGGTCCGTGATCACTCCGGCAAGCATCTGATTCTCATTTACCTGGCCCGAGATGCCAAAGACAAAATCAAGCTCGAATATCCTCTGCGGCATCTTCTCGTGCACCGACATCCCGATGTTGCCGAGCAGCGACGGAAGAAGGGAGGTCCTCAGCATCGTGAGCTTCTGCATCTTTGCATCCTTGACGCGTACATACTTTGAATCGTGATCCTTGAGCCTCATGCTGTCAAAGTCCTGCCTCTCGCTTGTCAGATACGAGTTTAGCATCTCGCTAAAGCCGAGGCCCACCATGACTTCCGAAAGCTCCCTGCTGCGCCTGGTGGCATCCTCTATCTCGCCCATCTGCTCCGAGTAAATGGAGACTGCCTGGATGAAGTCGTACCCGTATGCGATTGCAATGTCCTCTATCACATCCTGCTCGTTGAGTATGTCAAGGCGATACTCGGGGATCCTAAAGCGTATGTTCCTGCCGACCAGCGCTGCCTCGTACCCCATCTTGTTTGCAAGAGAGATCACGTTGTTGAATCCGATTATGACGCCTATCTGGCCCTCGATCTTTATCAGCGGTATCTCAATGTTCGCGGAGGACATCTTCGGAAGTATGACGCTTGATCCCTTATATGAGACCTTCACCTTCTCGACGCTTGCGCCCAGGTCGAGGAACATTGCTGCGAAGAGGTCCGCCGACTTCTCGACGATGTATCTTGATGTGCCAGTTATCTCAATCAGGAGATTCTTCGTGGAGCCTGTGACCTTCGTCCTCTCGGAGTTTAGTATTGGGACAAACGAGATTGTGCCGTTTGCGTCCTTGAGCACTGGGTAGAGCTTTGAGTCCCCGATCGTGCCTGCGTACGCCATCCCCTTCTCGTTCCTCTTTAGTATCTCGCTGAGCTTCATCTTCCTTGAAATGCCTAGCGCCAGGAACTCCTCATCCTTCACCGCATCATACGTGAGATTTCCCGCTATCTGGTCCAGGTCGTGGAGCCCTATCGCAAGCCTCTTTCGGTTCCTCCCGTAGTTTGATGCGAACTTCTCAGTGAATGCGAGAAGGTGCTTGAGGCTCTGCTCGTCAAACTTCATTCCCTTGACAACCATTCCAGAAATGAACGGCCTTAAGCCCTCGATTTCGCCTCCGACCGAGATTTCGAGCGCCGGGGCATTTCCCTTTATCACATACTTTAGCTTCTTGCTCTTGTGCATGAAGTTCTTCAGCGCCCTTGCAAAGCCCACAATGTCGACAACGTCGGGCCTGTTTGCGGGCAGCGCGATCCCGACCTCCTCCTTTGTGCTCGTCTCGACCTCAAATCCCATCTTCTCGATGTGCATGGCGAGCTTTTTTTCGTCAAGCCTTAGGCCAAGCAGCCTGAAGAGGTAATTTTTGTTGAATGTTACGTTTACCATGATATCACAGCGTCTTCCTGGACCTTATCCATCCCACTCCGTTGTTGTATAGGTCAGGCAGCCTCTCTATATCCTTGTCTGTTATCAGCAGCAATCTCTCGACGCTTGCTCCCCATGCGAGCACCGTGATGTTCTTCTTTGCTATTCCTGTTATCTCCCTTCTGAGCATTCCGCATCCGGCGACCTCAAGCCACTCCTTGCGCTCCTCGTGGTATGCGTACATCTCTGCGCCCGGCTCGACGAACGGGAAGTATGCTGGCTTGAACTTCACCTTCAGCCCAAGACTCTTGTAGATCTTTGTGAGCGTGTCGAATAGGTTTGCGAGCGTCAGGTTTTCCCCCACGATTATCCCGTCTGTTTGGTAGAAGTCTGGCAGGTGCTTGTAGTCAATGTTCTCGTTCCTAAACACCCGGCCTACCGAGAAAAGCTTGAGCGGAAGCTTGTACTCTTTGTACTTGGAGAGGTTGTAGAGCTCCTGGATTGAGACCGTGGTTGTCTGGGTCCTGAGTACCGCCTGCATCGCGACCTGCTCTAGCCAGTCGCTCTTCCAGGCCTGCTCGTGCTCCTCCTTCACCTTGCCCATCACCTTCCTGTCGAGAATCTCGATCTGCGATGGATTAGATAGGTAGAACGTGTCCTGCACCTCCCTTGCGGGGTGGTCCTGCGGGGTGAAGAGCGTGTCGAAGTTCCAGAATGCCGGGATCACGACAGGGCCGGAGATCTCCTTGAAGCCCATGTTGGTGTATGTGTCCTTGACGCTGTTGATAGCCCTTCTCAGCGGATGAAGCTTTGCCGGAATCTCGCTCTCGACCGGTACGTTTATGTCGTATGCCTTGAACTTCTTCCCCTTCCAGCTGCGGGTTGCTATCGCCTTCTTGTCCAGAGCATCGATCTCGCCCTCGTGCTTTGTCTCGGCTGTAAGGAGCTCCTTTCCCTTCGGGTTTATCGTGATGCTCGTGATCTCGTTTCTCCTCTCGGTGACAATCAGCTTCCTTTTCAGGAGGTTTTCCACCTCCTGCTTTTTCTCCTTTAGCATCATAGTGAATAGGCTTGGGTTCTCGCCGAGTTTCTTTAGAACATACTCCTCCCCGATTCCCTTGGAGATCGCCTCCTTTCCCTTTGCGGTGAGGATTATGATTCCTTTCTCGATTGCGATGAGCTCCTTTGTCTTTGCCCACTGAAGGCCTATCCTTGACTGAGGGTCGCCTAGGGTCCTTATCTCAATCGACTTCTTTGAGAGCTTTTGTATGAGCGCCGTTTCCGGAAGCTGCGATGAGGCGTAGAGCTTCCCTTCCTCGGTCAGTGAGACCGACTCGCTTTCCTTTCTTGCCATCGTTATTGCGCCAGACTTTGAGAGGCCCTCGATTGCCCAGAGGACTCCGTCCCTTCCTGTCCCGCTCTTCTCGACCAGCTGCTCGAGCGAGAGGGGCTTGCCAGGCTCTAGGCACTTTAGCACGGCTATTTCGTATCTATGCAAATTCACACCTTAGTGTTTGAGACCCTTATGTAGAGGTATACCAAGAGTGCGATCGCCACTACCGCGAGGATCACCAAAAGCAGCGAGATGTAGTTGGTGTAGATCCCGCTGAAGAACGCCGAGACCTCCTGCCCAGGCGACTGGGTGATTATGTAGGAGAACGTGAAAGAGGATAGGGGCTCCTGGCTATACCATGAGAAGAGCGTGGAACCGGTGTAGTTGCTGATGAAGCTGAGGACCGGGAAGTCCGGGACCGGGTAGATCGAGACGATCTGGGCGCCCTTTGGGACGACGATGTTGAGCTTCGAGGCCTGGGAGAGGCTCTGGCCGCTCGCCGTGTGCACGAAGTTGAAGACGCTGTTGTTGAAGTCGTACTGGAACTTCCTTGGGGCTATGGCGGTTATTGTCGTTACATTGCTCACGTAGTAGTTTAACGTTAGCTGCGCGAACCCGTTTCCCTGCGCATAGTTTATCGGGCCAGGGAGGAACGCGAAGCCGTAGATGCTCGACTTGGGGTTTAGTATGTGCTCGACAAGCAGGTTGGTGTTTAGCGCGGCCTGCCAGTTTGAGATCGTGAAGTTTATCGCCTGCCTGTCCTGAAGGTACTGGGCGATCGAGGAGTTGGAGATGAAAAGGTTTAGCGACTCGACCACGTGCGCGCTCCCGTTGTTGTTTAGCACGACCGTGGTGTTTAGGTAGGTGACGTTGAAGTACGCGTTTACGTTCAGCATAGCAAAGCAGAGAAGCAGTAGTACTGGAATTGCTATTTTTATCATCTGGACCCCAATAGTAGTATTCCCCAACTACTATTTTTAAGGGTATTGTTTGCCTTTTCTCCGCCTAGAACGAATTTGTGCTTGCGTTGAAGAAAGAGGTCACCAGCCCGTTGTCTATCGGCTCCCCCTTCCTTATCATATAGATCCCGTTGTCTAGATGGAGTATGTAGCTGTAGAGCTTGCTCTCGTGCTTCCCCCCGTCCCTTAAGACCTCGATTAGGCTGCTCATGTGCTCTATGAAATCAATTGCGTTGTCTGCGATTACGTATCCCCCGACCTTGAGCTTTGGAAGAACTCTCCTGAGATATTCCGCGTAATTCTGCTTGTCTGCATCAAGGAAGACCATGTCAATTGGTCTATGCCAGCTATCAAGGACCTCTGAGATTGTTCCGCGGAGCTGCACAATGTTGTCGATTCCCGCAGCCTCGATGTTTTTGCTTGCCATTCCGATCTTTAGCATCGACATATCTGCAGTATGGACTATGCCGTCGTTTTCCTTTACCCCCATCGCCTGCCAGATTCCTGAGTATCCTGCAGATGTCCCGAGCTCGAGTATCTCACGCGCCTTCGTCTGCTTTGCCATATGATAGAGGAAGAGTCCGGTCCTTCTCGGGATCTGCCAGAGCCTCATCTCGTTGTTTGGCATCCATACCTTACGCTCCTCTGCCGTGAGCTTCTCCTGTTTTATTGCCCATGTGGAGTTGAGCTTCTCGAGCCTTCGAAGTACTTTGTCCACCTTTTCTGGAACATTTATGTTGTGGATAAGCTGCAGGTTCTTTGCTGATACATTCGGAGGTACCACAAGGCCCTCGGGATAAAACTTGAAATGGGCCACGCTGTGGGCGCCATCCTTTGCGATTTTGCGCTTAAGAGAGATCAAGGCCTTTGCGCCTTCTGTAAAGTCCTCTTTTGTTTCCAAAACAGATGATTGCCCCTTTGGCTTACGCTCATGATTGTTTTTTGTTCCCACAGTCCCCACACTATAGCATATGAATTTCCTGATATATAAACGTTTTCCGATAGCAAAATGGCCCCTTTTAAAGCTTTTGTGGAAGAGTGCCATCGCAAACTAATTTAGAAATGAGATGCGCTAGGATATCCATGGGAGATGGCCTTTTTTCAAAGATTAAGCTCATTTTCAACGAAGTTTTCATAGGCATGATACTTTTTGTTGTTGTGCCGACTGCCATATTGGGGGTCGTTGCTTCAGGCAGCATCAGCCTGCTTAATGTTCTTGGGGCAGTCTTTCTAATCGCGGTGTTGCAGATCACCCCGAATGTTCTAAACAACTACGTCGACTGGGAGATTGACAGGATAAACAAGAAGCGGACAGAGATGCACAAGAGGATCAAGAAATCCTCACTGCCAATAATGGCGCTTGTGCTTGTTCTTACTACGATACCGTTCTTCGTATACGGGAACATCTACCTTAGGATCGTGATGGTGATAGCGTACTTCATGATGGTTAACTACAACCTTCTGATAAAGGCAAAGGATGTTCTGTTCCTAAACTATGCCTTCATCGCGCTCTACTACGGGCCGCTGGCATTCGCGGTCGGCTTCTTCTTTTCATTGCCGAACCTTGCCCTGTTTGAATCGCTTGCCTGGATGCCACTCTTCATCTTCCTGGTGAACATGGGGTTCTCCGTGATAAAAGATTACGGGGATGTGGAGGGGGATAAGGCACTAAACAAGATGACTCTGCCGGTTGTTATAGGTGAGAAGGCGACGCTGGCTTACCAGTTCATTTTGATAACAGCGGTGTTTGCTGGGATGATTTACTTTGGAGTTACAAGCTTCGGCTGGACTCTGTCTGGGCTTCTCATCATACCTTACGCAATTGCGATGTATGCGATGAGGCTTGTATCAAAGCCAAAAAACAGCTCGGTGTACGCCAAGGCCAGCAACATAATAAGGATTAACGCGTTTGTTGTGATGGCGATCCTGTTCCTTTACTTCATCTGACTTCGCCGGGATTAAACTGAGATGCTGGCTTAAAAATAAATCTGCACCTTGCCGCACCTGATCCTACGCACTCCATTTCGGCGCATTCTATGTCCTCCTTGAATGCAATCGAAAGGGCACCGGCGATAAATCCCCTGACGATATGGTCGCAGGGGAGCTTAACCTTCCCCTTGAGGCCCTCAGAGACAGGGGAGTTGAGCATTGTTATTGACCCTGACTTCTTCTCTATTTCAAGGGACTCCAAAGTGAGCAGCCCCCATCCGGAAAACGAGGATATCTCAAAAAGCCACTTTATGTAGTCGTTGACGCTGAACTTGTAGGTTCTAACATCCTTGGTGACGATCTCCTTGAAGCTCGTCTTTGCAGACTCGTATAGGCTGTGCGTCTCTTCTGGGCTGCCCTCAATCGCCTTTGTGAATTCAAGGAGGAAGGTGGCGGGCGCCATCACGATCCTGTTTGTAAACAGGGAGATGCTGCCCTCCTTGAAGTCTATCTGCCTTGCGACCATTAGTTTCTCGAAAAAGTTCATCCAATCTCTTTTTAGAGCTCCTCTGCCGGCCTCACGACTATCCCGTTCTTTATCTCTATGTTATGCACGTACGGGCTGTGGTTTGTGTCTCTCATCTTGAGCACCGACATTGTCCTAACATGCTTTGCACCGATCAACTCGTTGTGCATGTGTATTATTCCGTCGCACTCGAACTCGCTGACTCCGTCGACCGTGAGCTTCTGACCGCTTAAATCGCCGTAGGTTATCACAATGTTTGTGGTTCCAAGATTTCTGAGTTCTGCCAAAATCAAAAATATCATCCTCTCCGCGGAGTTACCGGTGTAGAATATCTTATCCCCCCTGTCCTTTACCGTGGAATCTTCACCTGAGCCGTTCACAGATACGCTCGAGGCGATGCTTCCTGCGTAGCCCAGAGGTATCGTGAAGAGGTCCAGGTTTATTGAGAATGTCGCAAGGCTGTCAAAGACTATTCGCTTCGCGTTTATCTCCTTCTTCACCTTCTCGATCATTGCAAAAAGGTCAAACTTCATCTGGTTGAGCGGGACCTGCAGCAAAAAGAGCTTGCCCTGCTTCTCAAGCGACTCTAGGTCCCATCCGAAGGTCTTTGCCTGCTGCCTGAGCATAGGAAGCGATGAGTCCACCGAGATGTAGAGGCTGTTCTCGCCCTTGAGCGCGCCCTGATATGCATACTCGAGCGCGAAGATCGACTTTCCGGTACCCGGCGCACCCGTGATCAGGATGTTGGAGCCCATCGGAAGGCCTCCCTCTACCAAAGCGTCAAACCCCTCTACCCCTGTTGCAACCCTATCCATAATACCCAGCCCAATTTAACATAAAACCTGTCATTCTATAAATTATTCGCCAGGAACAGCAGAGTTGACGTCAGAGAGGGGCACGAGCCAGCATGCCCAGTGCCTGCCTATCTGATGTTTCCACCCCCACAAATTCCCTACTATCTCTTGTGCCGAGCCTGATATATAAAGCTAATCCGCGGGTTCGGCTCAGGCTTATATACCAAGCCTAACTTCCACAATTCTGGAAGGATTTTAGAGCTCAATTTAAAGAGGATCAGATAGTATGGTATTTGATTATCTTTGGGCTTTCTTAAGAGAATCTGCTAGAAGTTGCTCGATGTCGGAATTTGCAGAGTCGATAGAATGATTATAAAGTTTTAATATACCCCTCACAGCATGTGAAATTGTTGCTAGTAATTCGGTGTCAGAAGCTTTCTTAGCTGCTTTGATAGCATTAGTCGCATCTGCAACTCTCTGTTTTAAGTTTATCTCCGAGTATTCGGTATCTCTTATGCCTTCCATTAACAATTTTAGGTGCATGTTTGCGGCAATTTTCCAGTGCTTTATCGAATCCTTGTTTTTACCCAGCATATTGAAAGTAGTAGCTGCATTTTCCACAAGTGTTATTATTTCCTGATACTCCTTATAAATTTCAGGATTATTTAAAGAATCGGTGTCAATTCTTTTAAGCCTTAGACCAGCTAATTTAATGGAAATTGCTGCTGCGGATTCTAATTTTTCTGCGGTTTTAGCTTCTAGCGTAGTAACTTCTTGGTTTTGTTTTTTAGAAAATTTTAATTTTTCTGTTGACATTTGAACACAGTAATTAATCTAACTTTCAAAAGTTTAAATAGGTATGTTATCTGTTTGTCCAGAGGACATAATAAATATATATCAGAAACTTGAAAAATTATTTGGTGGGGTCTTGAAGACATATTCTGCGATATTACTATGTGGCGGAAAGGGCACTAGACTTCGGGAATTGACAAAAGATGAAATACTGAAACCGTTGCTTAAGGTTGCTGGGAAAGAATTAATCAATTATAGTATAGAGTTATTTGAGCCGAACGTGGTAAATAAGTTGGTATTTGCGGTAGATCATAAAGCGGAGCAAATTGAAACGTGGATAAAAAATCAGGATTTAGGTTACAAGTTTGAAATTTCAAAGCAAATTGCACCAGGGGTTCTGCAAGCATTAAAAGATGGTTCGACATACGCAGAAAATGATATCATATTTTGTAATACAGATGAGATTAGAAAAAATCTCAATCTAAAAGAAGTTATTAGAACTCATGAGAAATTTGATGCTCTCGCAACGGTGGTTTGCACATACACAAATAATCTATTCAAACACGGGGTTATTCAATTAAAAGACGATTTCACAGTATCTGGAATTTTAATCAAAGATAAAATGTACCAAAATAAACCGCTGGAAGTTGGTTTGGTAAATTCTGGCTTTGTTGTCATGAAGAAAGAAGCAATAAAGTATCTTGATGGTAGGGTAGACAAGGATTGGAATGGTATTACTACCCCATTAATTAGTATGGGGGAATTAAAAGCATACATTGATGAAAGAATAGTCTTCTTTAACTCTAACACTGCCGAACAATACTATGAGGCGGAGAATTATCTAAAAGATAATTCTGGAAAGAATTAAAGAAGCTAAGGCCGCACTATTCTTCCATTTTTTGTTAGCGATCTGTTTTTTTAGATCACGTCTAGAAACGGCGCGCACGGAAGTTATTGTTTCGCTCATTTCTAATTTTTGCTTTTGAATCAATTTGACATTCTTCGCTCGAACTACATAAATTTTATGCATATCTTTTGAAGGATAATCGTTGAGAACTCCCACATATTTAAAGTGGCCTCCGGAAAAACCTGTCTCTTCTAATAGCTCTCTTTTTGCAGCTTTTATTAGAGGTTCGTTTGATTCTATTAATCCGGCAGGTAAAGCTATTTGGAATTGGCCAGCACCATGCCTATACTCTTTTATTGTGATTACCTTATTCTTCTTGTCAGTCGGTACTATTAGAACTACATCGGATTTTTTAATCAAGGTATAATCATTTAGTACAGTACCATTAGGCAATTTTACGATATCTTCATAAATTTTTACGAATTTAGAGTCAAATACTCTTTTCCTCTTGAGTACACGCCATTTTTTGTCCATTAAACCATATTTTAATGGAATTTTCTCATCTTTAAATGTTTCCAAATTATGTGAAAAATTTATTTATTTCCTGCAAACAAAACAGGTTGAACCTGCTCTGAACTCTTTGCCCTTAAGTATCTCGACGCTCTTGAACCCTGCATTTCTAGCGGCAGATTTGAGATCTGTAATGGAGAAGAACCCAAACCTTATCTGGTTGCTGTAAGTGTGGAACTGTGCACCATCCCTTACTAGATACTCAAACTTGAACAGAAGCTGATTGCCTTTGCGCTCAACCTCGTCAAATCTTGCAATCTGCAGGTTCTTTTCGCTGTGTCCCAGCACGCTCTTTTTGTTTTGGTCGAAGAAATCCTTGAGTAGTGGAGTGTTTATATCAAATATTAGGGCGCCGCCCTTCCTTAGGTTAGCGGAGATGTTCTTTAGTGCGGCAAGCAGCTCCCTTTTGGTCCTGTTGAAGTAGATTCCGTTGAAGATTGCAATCGCAGCGTCAAATGGCAGATCCGACTTGAAGCTTTTCATGTCAGCAACAAGAAACTTTGCTGCCTTCACGCGCTTTTGCGCGTAATCCACAAACTTCTCGCTCGTGTCAATTCCGGTCACCTTGAAACCCATCTTTGAGAGTGTCAGGGCGTGGTCGCCCCTGTTGGACCCGATGTCTAGAATCCTGCTTTGGCCCTATTTTCATGGATTTTAGGAGCTCTGCCAAAAGTGCCGCTTCCGCCTTGTAGTCGCGGTTGGAAAAAAGCTTTTGCTGATAGAGCATCTTGTCTGGCATAACCCGTTATTGGAGGGGCAAACATTAAGAAACGGCTTATTTTGATGGTTTTTTAGCGGAAGTTGAGGGTTTGAAGGAAGGTATATAAACAGAATAAGCCAATATAATATCAACTTTTTAAAGTGATTATATGATATCAGGTCTTAGAATAAGCCATGTGGAAGCAAGCAGGACAAACGAGGAAGCGATAATGAACATGAAGTTCAACATCAACTTCGATGCGGTCAAGGTCGAGAGCGAGAATGTGCACGTAGACTTCACATTCGTAGCAAACTACGAGGGAGGAGAGGCCTCGAAGGCAACTGAGGTGGGAATGCTTAAGATCGTCGGGACGATCATGTCAAAGGAGAGCAAGAAGGAGGCGGATGAGATATCCGCCGTCTGGAAGAGCAAGAAGACCCTGCCAATCGCATTCGCGGAGGGCATAATCAATTTGCTAAACTTTGAGTGCGGCGCAAGGGGAACTTTGCTCGCATCATCGATTGGCCTGCTCGCGCCACTGCCTCTTTCAAGGGCAAAGCTCTCTGAGCAGCCTGCAGCCGGAAAGAGCGCCTAAACGTTCTTTCTTATTCTTTTTAGCTAATTTTGGTTAGCGTCAATGATTGCATGGAACAACTTGAGCTCAGGGGGATAGTGCTCGACGCAGACTATGCGACAAGGGACGGAAAGGGGATGATAAGGCTCACCTTCAAGTCCGATGGCAAGATCCACTTCCTGACAGATCCTAACTTCCTTCCCTACTTCTACCTTGTCCCGAGCAGGCAGGACCTTGACCCGAAATCACTTGGTGACATCACGATAATATCGGAAAGTGAGGAGGAGGTCCGCGCAAAGGCAGTTGAGCGCGCAGAGCTTCTGGTAAGGGGGAAGAAGACTGAAGCATTCAAGGTGACGCTTTCAAGCCCGAGATTTGTGACAAAGATGAGCCAGGCCTTTGAGGAGTTCGGAACAGTATATGAGAAGGATATCGTCTTCTGGAAGAGATACCTAATCGACAAGCAAATCTCGCCGCTTGCACAGGTGAGGGTCCTCTGCCATGAGGAGAGCGGACTTCTTGTGATAGACGAGATTGCAAACGAGGCAGGGAACGCAAAAGAGAGCCTGAGCGGAATCTGCTTTGACATTGAGACCTACAACCCGCTCGGGGTGCCCAGAATCGAGAAGGACCCGGTGATCATGATCAGCTACTCCTGCAAGGGGGAGGAGTATGTTCTTACGACAAAGAAGATTGACAGGCCGTTCATAAAGTACTTCGAGACCGAGAAGGAGATGATCCAGGGATTCATCGATGCGGTGAAGAGGCTCGACCCGGACATAATAGTCGGATACAACTCATCTAACTTTGACATCCCCTACCTTATGACAAGGGCGGAGAAGAACAAAATTGTCTTTGACATAGGAAGGTACGAGGGCGAGGAGCCAAAGAAGCAGCACCACGGGCTTATCGACATCGTCCAGATACCGGGAAGGATAAACTTTGACGCGTACAATGTCGCAAGGTTCGTCTCGGTTGTCGGGGCATCGGAGAAGGTCATCAAGGTCAACAACTTCAAGCTCTATGAGGTCTACAGGGCCATCACAGGAAAGGAGAAGAAGATGGTTGAGAGGGGGGCGATCTGGGAGCTTTGGGACAAGGGAGGGCCGGATTTAGACGAACTCGCCGAGTACTCGCTTGGAGACTCAAAGTCGCTTAAGGAGCTCTACGACTTTTTCCTCCCGCTTGAGGTTGAAGTTGCAAGGGTCGCTGGAACGATTCTCTCAGAGGCGTGCGTCTCCACAACAAGCCAGCTAGTCGAGTTCATGCTGATGCGGTATGCGCAGAAGTTTGGGGAGATGATACCGAACAAGCCCGGAGACAGCACGATACAGGAGAGGATGGCAAACCCATACGAAGGGGCCTATGTCAAGACTCCGGAAGCGGGAATATATGACAGGATAGTGGTGTTCGACTTCAAGGGGCTGTATCCGTCAATCATCATCGCACACAACATAGATCCTGCGACTGTCTGCGATGATTGCACGGATTACTTCGAGTCACCAGACGGGGTGAAGTTCAGGAAGGATCGCGTCGGAATCATGCCGATGCTGCTAAAGCTGCTCATTGACGAGAGATCTGAAGTTAAGAAGGCATACAAGAAGGACCCTGACAACAAGTCGCTTGGGGCAAGGTCGACCTCGCTTAAGATCATCGCAAACGCATTCTACGGATATCTTGGCTACGCAAGATCGAGATGGTACTCGCGTGAGTGCGCATCAAGTGTCACTTCGTATGCAAGACTCTACATCACAAAGACGATTGACCAGGCCGAAGCTGCAGGATTCAAGGTCCTCTACAGTGACACTGATTCAATATTCATAATAATCGCAGAAAAGACAAAGGATGACGTCAACGCATTCCTAAAGAAGGTCAACGCCTCGCTGCCCAACACCATGGAGCTAGAGCTCGAGGACTTCTACACACGAGGGGTCTTTGTTGGCAAGAGAGGAGGGGACGGGACTGCTGGCGCAAAGAAGAAGTACGCGCTGATGTCCGAGTCGGGGAGGATAAAGATAAAGGGATTCGAACTAGTCAGAAGGGACTGGGCAAAGATTTCAAGGGACACGCAGCTTGCGGTCCTTGAGGCAATACTAAAGGAAGGTAGCAAGGAGAAGGCAGTCAACATAGTCAAGGAAGTGGTTGAGAGGCTAAAGTCAGGAACCGTTGAGATCAAGGAGCTTGTCATGAACACGCAGCTCAGGAAGGGAATAGGAAGCTACGACATAAAATCGCCAGAGCTTGCAGCAGCAAGGAAGGCGGTTGAGAAGGGGGTGAGAAAGAAGGAGGAGCTGGTCGGATCATCGATAGGGTATGTGATAACAAAGCACGGAAGCAGCATCTCGGAGAAGGCGGAGGTCTGGGAGCTTGCAAAGGACTATGACGCGGATTATTACATTGACCACCAGATAATACCTGCAACGCTTAAAATCCTAAAGGAACTAGGATACAATGCAGACGAGCTGAGGACCAAGGGCTCGCAGAAGAAGCTTGGAGGGTGAAGGCTCATGAAGATCTTGTTTGTGTGCAGAGGCAATATTGGGAGGAGCCAGATGGCGGAGGCGTTCTTTGCCAAAATGTCAAAAAAGAATAGCGCAACTAGCGCAGGGACGCACTCTAGAGAGGAAGGAGTTGAAGGAGTAAAATTAGGAATCGGAAGATGGGATACTCCGGATGCGATGAAGGAGATAGGTTTCGACGTATCGGATAAGGTTTCAAAGCAGCTTACTCCGGAAATGATAAATAGTGCAGACAGAGTAATTGTCATAATGACTGATGAAGAGAGTAAAAGGTTGCTTC
>JAGWGN010000040.1 GCA_028867335.1 Microcaldota archaeon
CACCCAGAATATCTTCTTTTGCTCCTTCAGAGGGTTCCAGACAGCAGCCCGGTGCTAAGGCCTACAGAGCAGGGGGAATTCATCGCGCTGATGCTTGAGGGGATGCACTACTTCAAGGGAAGGCCTGAGAGGCTATGCGCAATACACGGAGATTTCTGGGGTGCAAACGTCTTCTTCAAGCAGGACAACTCCATATTCGTCATCGACTACTCAAGGATGCCTTGGGGAGACCCGGGATTCGACGTCGGGGTGTGGATGTCGCAGTACCTGATAAAGTATCACATTACAAACTCCAACTACTTCAGGGAGCTCGGAGACTATTTCCTTGAACAGTACATGACCAGGACCGGAGACAAGGGCGTTGTCAACACGATGGTATACCCGCTAGGTGTCGTTTCTGTGATCTACTCTCATGAGGACTCCGTGCCTGGCATACCTGATGCGGCGAGGAAGGCCTTCTATACAAACGTCACAAGGATGCTCAAGGAGAAGAAATTCTCCTGGGAGTAGAATCCACTATTTATTTGTTTCTTGAGATGTTTTAGCAATGTCCAACAAGAAGCTGGCCGAGATGTTCGAGGAGATAGCGGACATGCTCGACCTTGAGCCGGACAACCGATTTTTTGAGGTCAGGGCCTACAGAAAGGCGGCGCTGACCATCGAGACGATGCAGGAGGATGTGGATGACATACTCAAAAAGGGAGGAGCAGACGCGCTCACGGAGCTTCCTGGAATCGGGAAGGGAATCGCGGCCGCGATAAAGGAGTTCATCGAAACAGGGAAGATGCGAAAGTACATTGAGCTCAAGAAAAAATATCCTATCGATTTCACCACCATAACAAAAGTGCAGGGGATGGGCGCAAGGAAGGCGTTCAAGCTCTATAAGGCAATCGGAGTAAGGAACATCTCTGACCTAAAGAAGGCGGTCGAGCAGCACAAAATAAGAGATCTGGAAGGATTCGGCCAGACAAGTGAGGATGCGATAAGGAAGGGTATAGAGTTTCTTGAGAAGAGCGGGGGCAGGATGCTGCTTGGGACTGCGCTCCCAGTTGCCGAGAACATAATCGCGCAGCTTAAGTCCTCAAAGCTTGTAGAGCAGGCTGTGATTGCAGGCTCCGCAAGGAGGATGAGGGAGACTGTCGGGGATCTTGATATACTCGTCGTCTCTGAGGATGCGTCAAAAGTTGAGGAGATAATAACGAAGATGAAGGAGGTAGAAAGAGTGATTGCAAAGGGGCCAACAAAAATCTCTGTCATATTAAAGCTTGGCATCAGCTGCGACTTTAGGATAGTCGAGAAGGACAGCTTCGGGGCAGCGCTTCAGTATTTCACCGGCAGCAAGGACCACGGGGTGCAGGTTAGGCAGATTGCGGTGAGGAAGGGATACAGCCTAAACGAGTACCAGCTCTCAGACAGCAAGGGGAAGAAGATCGTGAGCAGGACCGAGCAGGAAATTTACAACATGCTTGGCCTCGACTATGTCGAACC
>JAGWGN010000041.1 GCA_028867335.1 Microcaldota archaeon
AATCTTTTATTTGCTCCAAACTTAGTCGCATAGCATAGTTTATGAAATCAGTACCTGTTAAGGTAACTTTGGGTCTTGTAGAAATCCTCGGATACTAGTGTGAACCGAAGGATTTTACACCTTCGGTTCGATTTTTGGTCAAGGCTGACCACCATGACCAACAATATGAGGGAGTCGAAGTATAAGAGGTTTATTGACCTCTGCATGATACCTGTGAAAAGGCTGCTGAAACCGTATTCCAGCAAGTTCTCTAGAAAGGACTATACGCAACATCAACTTGCTGTTGCTGTATGTCTCATGGCATACGAGGACAAAGTGTATAGGGATGCGGCAGATTTTCTGGTCGAAGTGAAAGAATATCTTGGATTCGGAGAGAACGTCCCCCATTTCACTGCACTGCAGAAGTTCCTGCGACGCATATCGTTGCGATTGTTGGATTTCATATTGCAGAAAACCTATGAGATGTTCTTCAACACGAAAATTGCCAACATTGGCATAGACTCTACAGGTGAAAGGACTTCCCACGCATCGCCGCATTACATGAAGAGGATGAAAAGAAAGAGTAGGAGGAAAGATTATCTCAAACATTCGATTGCAGTGGATACCACCCAACAGGCAATAATCGTTGCAAAAGACAGGCGTTCTGATGCGCATGACAATGTAGACTTCAAACTGTTGGTAAAAAGGAGCAGTGATATTGTCGATTTGAGGCATGTAGTTGCAGATAAGGGCTATGACTCTGAAGAGAACCATAGATTTGTCAGGGAAGATATCGGTGCGAAGTCAATCATACCGCCAAAGTGGGAAAACATCCCCCTCAGCAGGACAAAAGGGAAGTATAGAAAGAGACTGAAAAAATACTTCCCAAAGAAGAGATATCACAGAAGAAGCATGAATGAGACTGTCAACTTTGTCGAGAAGACGAAATTTGGGGACGAACTGACGAGTAAAGGATGGTGGATGAAGAAAAAGGAACAGCGGCTAAAGGATATTGCTTACAATATATACCGACACATGAAGAGAAATGGCAACGCGTTATTTGTTTCGGCTATAAATTTTCTTCACATTCTCATATTTGGATCTATATCGTCGAAGATTTTATGAGGGGATTTCTACAAGACCCTAGATAATCTAAATTCTCTGATAGTTCACCGGCAATTTTGTCCAGATGGTCTCCTAGGAAATTTGGAAGCAGTTCCTTCAATCTTTTCATGCCGGCTGCTTTGTTTTCTTCACTCTGTTCGTATATTCTTAGTGCAACGATTGCCTGCAGCACACGGTTCAGGAA
>JAGWGN010000042.1 GCA_028867335.1 Microcaldota archaeon
GACCACCTCATTGAGCCAGTATACTCATGTCTACACCTCTGCGCGAACGTACCAAATAAATGTGACTGTGCGCGATGCCTGCAACAACGTGGGATACGGATACACCTCTGTAAACCTGGGATCGACAGGCGGCACAGGTTCAACAACCTCGATTCCATTTGTTCTGGTTAATCCGCCCAAGGTGAGCGGCTACAATGTTACCCTAAGCGGCACGATCTATGCAACCGCCCAGGGGGCGTCTATAAACTGGGGTTCATCAACCATCAACTGGGGCGACGGCACAAACACTTCTGCAACAAGCTACACCCATACATATTCAAGGCAGGGCAATTATCCAATACTCATCTCAGTGGTTGACACCAACGGGAACAGAAACAGTGCAAGCACCAGCGTGAGCGTCCCTCAAGGATCAAGCAGTGGCTCTGGCAGCATAACCTGCTCTGGCTCCCCAACCATCTCACTCAACCAGCCATCAATAACAGGGCCTCTAAGTATAAGAGTTAGCGGCAATGTGGGTGCAAGTGTAACCGGCGGATTGATCAGTTGGGGCGACGGCACAAAGAGCGCCCTCACACACTACACCCACACATATCCGTCAGCGGGTAATTATCAAATAAACGTGACTGTCTACGACAGATGCGCGAATGCGGCATATGCACAAACAGCTGTCTCCTTTAGTGGCAGCAGCTCTTCTTCGTCCTCCACAAACGCATCAAGAACATCGCCACCTCTAGTATCAATAAATCCACCTGCTATTAGCGGGCTTAGCGTGTCGCTCAGCGGCAATGCAAGTCCTACCGCACCTGGCGCTGTGATAGACTGGCAAAATTCAGTCATAAAATGGGGCGACGGAATTACCACCGCGGCAGGCATGTATACCCATACTTACTCCGTAGGGGGGAACTACACCGCTACCCTCATAGTTAGAGACACCTATGGAAACGTCAACAGTGCAAGCGTTACCATCCACGTCAACTCGGTAAACTGCGGACAGAATGGATCTGTGTGCATTTAATTTCCTTCTTGGATAAAAATAGAGCTTAGCCAAGGGTCGCAAGTATCCCGTCGACAATTCCCTTAACCCCGACTCCTCCGGTGGCGCGAACCGCAATCCTGTGGCTGAGCACAGGCTTTGCAAGGAACTTGATGTCCTCCCTTGTGACCTCGGTCCTTCCCTCGATCAGCGCCTTTGCCTTCCCGCACATCATGAGCGCGATGTCCGCCC
>JAGWGN010000043.1 GCA_028867335.1 Microcaldota archaeon
GGAAGCCTCGTAGACTAGCTTTCTGACCGAGGCGTTGACATTTTCTTGCGCATATGGCTGGACAGGGATGAGCTTTGCATCAACTACTCCACTGATTGATGTACGAACTATTACCGTTGGATCTGTCTTGTTATAGTCTGTTGCCACCTGGATTCTTACAATCTGCTTGTCACATACATCATACGATATGTCCTGGATCTTAAGATACGGTCCTGCTCCTCCGCCATTACTTGTTGATGTGGATGTTCCCACTCCAACTCCGGCACTAGTAGCTCCTACGCTACCTCCCCCACCATTAGAAGTAGAAGATGGTGTACCTTGAGAAGATTTGGTAGATTGTGAACTGAATGTAGCAAATGTCGTCATGTGTTTTGTCCATACTATCAAATCAGATCCAACGTCAATCTTACAGTTTCCTCCAGATGGTAATCCATCATTAGTAGTTTGAGTATTATCACCACACGTTGTTGTGATTTCTGTAAGTGGTCCAGTACCATAGGAATATCCGATGCGTTTTCCAGACTGACCTGAAAATACAATCTGTACGGATCTATCAAACGTTATTGGAGTAGAGCCAAATCCTACCTCTATTACAGAAATAGGAATATTGACAATACCACTTTCAGAAGGAAGTATTACAGAAGTTGTCGATTGCACTGTTGGCAAATTAACTACTCCGTTCCAGTTTGCTCCACTCATAGTTACATCTGATGGTAATATCACCTGGAAGTTTCCTGCAGAGGTATTCGAATTCACGGTTAGTGTATTTTTGATATTAATTGAACCATTAGATTGTTGTATCGGTCCATAGTTAAGAGTCGGATTAGATACAGTAGATGGAACTATTATGCTTGACAACGGTGCGTTACTATTTGTGACGACCAAATTTGGTTTTGCTGGGTCTACGGTAATTTGTGTCTCATTAGTGACAAGATATTCATGAGCACCTATTACCGCAAGATGCGTACTTATATCAATTGACTCTGATAGTGATTTTCCAATAGTTTTCCCACTAATGACAGATACGGTATCAGTTGATACTACTGATTCTGCCATTGTCTTTCCCTTTCCAGTTGATGCAGATACGGTATCAGTTGATACTACTGATTCTGCCATTGTCTTTCCCTTTCCAGTTGATGCAGATACGGTATCAGTT
>JAGWGN010000044.1 GCA_028867335.1 Microcaldota archaeon
CAGGAAAGAGCGCAATCGAGTATGCGACAAGCAAGCTTGGCAAGTCCTTCAAGGGAGGAGGGTCAAAGAAGGTCGCTGAAGGAAAGATTGTGAAATAGTGTTTGCATGTTAGATCTTTATTCGGTAATTTTGTATCCGTTAATATTCATACTGCCGGCTTACGTCTCAAACGGAGCTCCTGTTCTCTTCGGGGGAGGGAGACCAATTGATGGCGGCAGAAAGCTCCTTGGAAAAAGGATATTCGGAGACAACAAGACGATACGCGGACTCATTGCAGGCCTTTTGGTTGGCTCACTGATTGGGTTCGGCGAGTCGACAGTTCTTCCATACATGCTTGTAGTTGGAATTGCCGGATCTTTCGGGGCGCACTTTGGGGATCTGCTCGGCAGCTTCATAAAAAGAAGGCTCGGGATGAGCTCGGGGCACAACATGGGCATAATGGACCAGTACTTCTTTGTGATATTCGCGATTACCTTTACGGCGCCATTTGGGAACCTGCCGAACATCTACGGGATCATATTCATACTAATCATAACCGGCGCACTCCACCTTTTCACCAACTCTGTTGCGCACAGATGGAAGCTCAAGGCAGTCCCTTGGTAATCAGTGGGCGTAGAACCAAGGAAGTATCAAGATCAGAATTGAGACCACTGCAATAAATGCGATGTATCTGAGCGCCTTCTTGTTCTTTACCTTGAGCTGGTAGATCTGCCATCCGTCGAAGCTTGGGATTGGGAGCAGGTTAAGCGCTCCGACCAGGAAATTGAGCAGGAAAGAGAGTGAGAAAAGGGTGTAGAAAAAGTAGATAATGTTGCTTGCCAAATTTGGTTTAGGTCCTGTGAATTGCGCGAT
>JAGWGN010000045.1 GCA_028867335.1 Microcaldota archaeon
CCGCCGGAGTATTTCGGTGAGTGGTGGAAGTCGGAGCACAATTATTACATTACCAAGTTTCCTGGCTGTCACGTTGAGGTCATGTTCCGCGCTTTGGATAGGCCAGACCAGGTGGCTAATCTGCTATCCGCTGAGTATACGGCGGCGTGGGTGAATGAAGCCCGTGAAGTGCCGGGCGTTGTGATTGAGGCGCTGGAAGGCCGGGTCAATCGCTATCCGGCGATGAAAGACGGTGGCTGTGTGCGCCCCGGCATCATCATGGACACCAATCCGCCGGATACGGATAGCTGGTGGTATCACAGGCTTGAGGAGTTGCGTCCCGATAATTCAGCCATTTTCAAACAGCCTGGTGGCCGCGAATCAACGGCCGAGAATCTCGCGCACCTGCCAAGCAATTACTACAGCAATCTGGCGAAGGGCAAAGACCCTGACTTTGTTAAAGTCTACATTGATGGCCAGTACGGCTATGTAAAAGACGGTAAGCCCGTCTATTCCGAATACAACGATGCCATCCACTGCAAGGAGTGTGAGCCTATCACGGGCAAGCCCATACGCCGTGGTTGGGACTTTGGACTGACTCCGGCTTGTAGCTTCAGCCAACTATTGCCTAGCGGCCAGTGGATTGTGTTTGATGAACTAACCTCCGATTCAATGGGCATTGATCGATTCAGCGAACGGGTGTTGACGCATACGCGGGAACGGTGGGGGGGGTTCCAGTTTACAGATTTCGGGGATCCGGCTGGCCAGCAGCGAGCCCAGACCGATGAACGCA
>JAGWGN010000046.1 GCA_028867335.1 Microcaldota archaeon
GTTTTTTCGCTTTGTCCAGGTCCTTTTAGTTAGTTGTCCTAAAATGTAGTTCTCTCAAAGTTTGAAATTATAACCTATGCATCCGGGGTTCCATGTTCTGAAATGCGCAAAACGGTCTCGCTCCGATTTCATGTCGCTCGACGAAAGAGATGCTCTCGGATATTCCGAGAACTTCATGTCCCCCGGAGGGGGGGAGGGGGTCCCGGGATCGGGGTCCGGGGGTCCGAGAACCATGCACGGGGGGGGTCCAAAAAAGGGGGTCCGGGGGGGTCCGGGGGGGGTCCCGGGGGAGGGGGTCCGGGGGGGGTCCGGGACGCCAAAATCGCATTTTTGGGGGGGGTCCCGAAATGTCACTTTTTGACTGAAAAACGTCACTTTTTGACGCGAAAACCACGCTTGGCGGGGGGGGTACCCCCGAGAGGTTTTTGTCACTTTTGGGGTATAGGGACCGTACATCGTTCTCCGCCCTCCCCCCCTCGTGGGACCCCCCCCTCCCCCCCCTCCGGGGGTACCCCCCCACCCCCCCTCCGGGGGTACGCTTGGTCCCGGGATCCCGGATGCCATCTACCTCGTCACGCATGACGAGCGCATCTCTTTCGTCGAGCGACACGACACATCGTGATACGGGAGCGAGACCGTTTTGCGCATTTCAAGACATGTCGCCCCGGATGCATAGGTTATAATTTCAAACTTTGAGAGAACTACATTTTAGGATTCTAAAAGCAATGTTAAGACCCGAGCTAAACGAAAAA
>JAGWGN010000047.1 GCA_028867335.1 Microcaldota archaeon
AGAGGTGTAGATTGCTCGGTACTTGAGACCCTGCACCGAAAGCGTCCATAGGCTGTAGTTGTACTTTATCAGATTGCTCGCGGGATTTTGACCCACATAGCAAAGGAGATTTAGCTCGGGATGGCTTATCTGCTGGTTCTTTGCAAGGCACTGATTGTTGTAGAGTGCCACGCTGTATGTGAAATTATTTCCAGGGGGCAAAACCGACGTTATCTTTGACCTGTTTCCATTTAGATATGCGTAGTATGAGACAAACTCATTTGCCATGTTGTTTTGCAGAAGCGCAAACTGCTGTGCGCTTAAGTTGAAAACAGGAAGGTGGTTTGAGCGGGTGAACTGCGTAAAGTTCGAGATCCCGTGAAGCACTATCCCATCGCCCCTCTGCAGAGCAGGGAGCATGCTGCAGCTCGAGACCGCGTTTAGCGGAGAGGAGGTCTGCAGGATCACTATGAGCGCAACCCAGATTACGATAACTGCCCCAAGTACCATTGCTATTTCCTTGAAGGACTGCTTGCTTCCCTTCTCGGCAACCTCATCTTTAACCTCCTTGAGGATAAGGACGATTATCACTATGAAGAGAACAAAGGCTGCGATTCCCACAATGATGCTGTTTTGTAGTGAGTATAGCGCGATAAGTATGACAAGCAAAATTCCAAATGGCCACAGAGGTATCGGCTTTGGCGGCTGAGCCTTTTTGGTTTCGCCTGAGG
>JAGWGN010000049.1 GCA_028867335.1 Microcaldota archaeon
GAGTTGAACACGATGAAGTTGTAGGTGTAAGGTCCCGTTCCTCCGCTGGCGATTGAGGAGAAGGTTACCGACTGTCCCGCGTCAAGCAGGGTCGCACTTGAAGGTGCAATTGTCGCAGAGACTGCGGAGTTAACAGTCACTAATCCCGAATCAATGGAGTTAGTGGTTGATGGTATGGTTGCGCTATCAGTTACAATAACGTTTGACTTTAGTGTGTTGCCCACCAGGTTCGTGTTCGATGTGAACGCAAATGAGTTGGATGATCCAAGCTGGTTTGCGATGATCGTGTGGGTTATGCTGTTGAACACGATGAAGTTGTATGTGTACGGGGAGGTTCCGCCGATTGCGGATGCGGTGAATGTGAGTGACTGACCTGCGTCAAGGTTCGTCGCCGTTGACGGCGCAATCGTTACCGATAGTCCTGAGGTGACTGTGACAAGTCCTGAATCTATCGAGTTCGCGGATGTCGGAGTCGTTGCGGAGTCGGTGACTATCACGTTGGACTTTAGCGTGTTGCCCGCAAGGTTTGCGTTTGAGGTGAATGCAAATGAGTTAGACGAACCGATTTGGTTTGCGATGATCGTGTTCGTGACCGAGTTGAACACGATGAAGTTGTAGGTGTAAGGTCCCGTTCCTCCGCTGGCGATTGAGGAGAAGGTTACCGACTGTCC
>JAGWGN010000004.1 GCA_028867335.1 Microcaldota archaeon
GGTTCGACATAGTCGAGGCCAAGCATGTTGTAAATTTCCTGCTCGGTCCTGCTCACGATCTTCTTCCCCTTGCTGTCGGATAGCTGGTACTCGTTTAGGCTGTATCCCTTCCGAACTGCGATCTGACGCACCTGGACGCCGTGGTCCTTGCTGCCGGTGAAATACTGCAAAGCGGCGCCGAAGCTGTCCTTCTCGACTATCCTAAAGTCGCAGCTGATGCCCAGCTTTAGTATGACGGAGATTTTTGTTGGCCCCTTGGCTATTATCCTTTCGACCTCCTTCATCTTCGTTATTATTCCCTCAACTTTTGACGCATCATCAGAGACGACGAGTATGTCTAGATCGCCGACAGTCTCCCTCATCCTCCTTGCTGAGCCTGCGATCACAGCCTGCTCGACCAGTTTTGATGATTTTAGCTGTGCAATGATGCTCTCGGCAACTGGGAGCGCGGTACCAAGTAGCATCCTGCCGCCGCTTTTCTCTAGGAACTCAATCCCCTTTTTTATCGCATCCTCGCTTGTTTGGCCGAATCCCTCCAGATCCCTTATTTTGTGACGCTCAACCGCCTTCTTTAGGTCAGCTAGGTCCTTCACGCCGATTGCCTTGTAGAGCTTGAACGCCTTCCTAGCACCCATCCCCTGCACTTTCGTTATGGCGGTGAAATCGATGGGATATTTTTTCTTGAGCTCAATGTACTTTCGCATCTTCCCGGTTTCGATGAACTCCTTTATCGCGGCCGCGATTCCCTTCCCGATTCCGGGAAGCTCTGTGAGTGCGTCTACTCCTCCCTTTTTGAGTATGTCATCCACATCCTCCTGCATCGTCTCAAGGGTCTGCGCCGCCTTCCTGTAGGCCCTGACCTCAAAAAATCTATTGTCCGGCTCAAGGTCAAGCATGTCCGCTATCTCCTCGAACATCTCGGCCAGCTTCTTGTTGGACATTGCTAAAATATCTCAAGAAACAAATAAATAGTGGATTCTACCCCCAGGAGAATTGCTTGCTCTTGAGCATCCTTGTGACATTTGCATAGAAGGCTTTCCTCGCCGCATCGGGTATTCCGGGAACAGAGTCCTCGTGGGAGTATATTACAGAGACGACACCTAGCGGGTATACCATCGTGTTGACAACGCCCTTGTCTCCAGTCCTGCTTATGTACTGTTCGAGGAAATAGTCTCCGAGTTCCCTGAAGTAGTTGGAGTTTGTAATGTGGTACTTTATCAGATACTGCGACATCCACACCCCGACATCGAATCCCGGGTCTCCCCAAGGCATCCTTGAGTAGTCGATGACGAATATTGAGTTGTCCTGCTTGAAGAAGACGTTTGCTCCCCAGAAGTCTCCGTGTATTGCGCAGAGCCTCTCAGGCCTTCCCTTGAAGTAGTGCATACCTTCGAGCATCAGCGCGATGAACTCCCCCTGCTCTGTAGGCCTTAGCACCGGGCTGCTGTCTGGAACCCTCTGAAGGAGCAAAAGAAGATATTCTGGGTGGCCTATTACACTGCGCAGGTAATCGTTGTAGATTGCGGTAAGAAGTTTCGGATCCTTTGATGCAGGCTTGTTCTTGTGCAGCGAGACGAGAAAGTTGACCACCTTGTCTATCTCCTGCTTGTCGGTCTCGTCAATTTTGCTTTTTCCCACCTTTTCGTTTAGAAGGTCCATATAGGACTTGCCCTCCCCTCCGTACTCCTGGAGGTGGTAAACTTGAGTATTCTCATCTATCTCCGGCAGGAACTCAAACTTGTCATTCTTGATTGCAACGCCTATGGAGTTTGGGTAATTTTCGTGCTTGCTTAGCATTGAGTGGCTTACAAGCAGCGACATCAGCTTCCTTTCCGGAAACTCGAACCCCATGTCCTCTGAGGTCACCTGCTTTATGAAATAGTTCTCTCCCCCCTTGGTTGTTATCTTGTACCCGTTGGAGTGGAATCCCGATCCAACCTTGACGATGTCGGTAACCTCAACCTCTCGGTTTAGTTTCTTTGTCAAAAGTTCGGATAGCCCTGCTTTGTCCATAGTCACCACTGGCCTTTGAATATTCATTGTGTCTAAAGGATTTTAAGCGCTTATTCTTTGAGTAGGCTGACTAGCTCATCATGAATTGAGGACCCATTTGACATTATGCATCCTTTTATTGCACCGTCGTACCTCTGCTCATTTCCATAAAGGTCAGTAACCTTTCCGTTTGCCTCCTCTATAATCACCTTGAGCGCTGCACTATCGTAGGCCGTGTTTGCCGGGTGGATGTTTGCCACAATGGAGCCGTTTGCCACCAGTGCGCCCATGTATGCGATTGATCCTAGCTGAAGCAGGTTTGCTCCCGCCTTGTAGAGCTTTTGATAGAGTGGGTTTAGGTCCACCTGCGCGCTTCGCCAGTAACCGATTCCTATCGCAGAGCGCTCAAGGGTATTCCTTTTGGAAACGCCTATCCTGTTGCCGTTGAGGAATGCTCCCTCATTTATCTCTGCAGAGAAGAGCTGATTCATGTAGGGATGGTTAACTACTCCGGTGACCGGAACACCGTCAATTGCAAGCGCCAATGAGAATACCGAAAGAGGTATGCCGTAGATGAAAATATGGGTGCCATCAACAGGATCTACAACCCAGGTGTACCTGCTTTTCTTGCTCAGATCGCTTTTCTCTTCGCCTAGTATGTCGTGTTCTGGAAACTCCTTTTTGACGGCCCTTATGACAAGATCATTTATATCGGTGTCAGTCTTTGTAACCAAGGTCTTATCTTCTTTCTGCCTTGATTCGACGCCAAATCTTAGTCCTGCGGCAAAATTCTCCTTTATGATATCTCCTGCCTGCCTTGCCAGATTGATTGCAAACCTTTTTTCTGCGGTCAACTGTGATGCCATCCTAACACTAATCTCGGTTTATTCTGGGGGAATATAAAGTTAATCCAGTGTTTGTTTTTAACGGATATCTGGAATTTTGGGCAAAAATATGTACCGAAAACTGCTTGGATACGAGGGCAGTCTAATAGAAAAGTATTTTAGCCTATTTGTCGATAACTAAATGGTATAGGCATGGAGGAATTCGTAAACGCTGCAAACTTTGACATGAATGAGGCAGAGCTTTTCAAGCCTAGAATCGCTGTTGCAGGAGTCGGAGGAGGAGGAAACAACACCGTACAGAGGCTCAGCACCCTCGACATAAAGGGAGCGCAGCTCTTCGCATTCAACACGGACGGCAAGCAGCTCCAGACGCTTCACCCGAACATCAAGAAGATCGCACTTGGATATTCACTCACCCACGGACTAGGCGCCGGAGGATTCCCGGAGATGGGAGAGAAGGCCGCGCAGATGTCAAGGAGCGAGATCGACGTTCTACTCAGAGACACGAACCTACTTTTCCTGACGGCAGGAATGGGAGGGGGAACAGGGACCGGGGCTGCGCCAGTTGTTGCGCAGATTGCAAAGGAGAACGGGGCAATCGTGGTCGGAATAGTCACAATCCCATTCTCGCTTGAGAGAAGCAGGATGGTCACAGCAAAGAAGGGGCTCGAGAAGCTAAGGCAGTATGTTGACACGCTTATTGTTATTGATAACCAGAGGCTCGTCACGCTTTACCCGAACCTGCAGATAGAGCAGGCATTCAAGCTCGCAGATGAGATAACATCAAGGGCAGTGCGGGGAATCACAGAGGCGATAACGCAGCCAAGCATGGTCAATATCGACTATGCGGACGTGAGGACAATAATGCAGTCTGGAGGACTCGCGATGATCAGCGTCGGATCGGGACAGGGACCTGACAGGGTCAGTGACGTAGTAAAGAACACACTAAAAAACAAGCTTCTTGACGTTGAATACGAGGGCGCAACGGGCGTTCTTCTGCACATAACCGGGGGGCCTGACATGACCCTTGGCGAGGCAAACAGGATCGGCGAGCAGCTAACAGCAAGCGTCTCTCCGAATGCAAGCGTCACATGGGGCGCAAGGCTCGAGAACGACAACCAGGGAAGGATTGACGTGATCGCAATATTCACCGGGGTTTCAAGTCCGGGAATCTTCGGGGCTGCCCCAAGGGGAGAAGAAGGCTCGGGACTCGGCATTGACATACTCTAACTGTTTCTGATGGTAAGATGCCGTTATTGTCCGAAAAGGATATTTCATACATTAAGGGCACATTCGACAAGAGGCTGCAATCCGATGTTGAGCTGACCCTATTCATCGACAAGGAGGATGAATGCGACTACTGCCAGAAAACCGCGGAGCTCCTGCGCGAGCTCTCCGCGATAAACCCGAAACTTAAGCTTGAGATAGGCAATATTGCGGCGGACAAGGCAAGGGCGAGGTCTCTTGGAATCGACAAGGCTCCGGGGCTTCTTGTCTCGACAAAGGAGAGGAAGATGCATGTGTGCTACTTCGGGATACCTGCAGGATACCAGTTCTCCGCGCTGCTTGATGACATAATAGACATCTCGAATGGAAAGACAAGGCTTGCGCTAAGCACGGTGGAAAAGCTTAGGGCGGTCAAAAAGCCGGTCGAGATAAGCGTGTTTGTCAGCATCTCCGAGGAACTGTGCGCAGGGGCGGTTAGGATTGCGCACCAGTTCGCGATGGAGAACGAGAAGATCTGGGCAGGGATGATCGACGCGGAGAAGTTCACCGAGCTTGCGATACACAATGCAGTGACAAAGGTGCCGAAGGTCGTTATAAACGGGATTGTCAACTTTGAGGAGCCGCTGCCGGAGAGCGAATTTCTAGAATACGTGCTCAGTGTCACAGAATAGTTTCTGTAAGTATCTAATCAACTTAACCTGAAATACAGAAAAGGGATTCAATCGTTTTTTGTTTATATCCCAGATTGTTAAGAATTTTGATGGCTTGCTCAGTAAACTTATTCTTTTCTTCAAGGTTAAATCCCTTTGATAAAGGTGAGACTCTTAGAAAAACTTCCTTGTCACCAAATTTTCCCAGTCCATAATAAACATAAAAAATGTCGTTTAATGATACATCCACACTAATCGAGAGGTTTATTTTTTTAGGGATATTCAAGGATTCCAAAGTTGAGAAAAGAAATTCAAAATCTCCAGTACCATCGTAGATTACTTCTACATCTTTCCTTGATAGATTCTTCAAGTGTTTTTCTAATGGGGTAAGAATAGCTTTTGCAAGTTCATCTTTCTCATTTTGAATAATTATCGTGGATCCGATTCTATTGATGGGTATTTTATGATCCCTAAAATTTTGAACTATTTCCTTTATTTCATTGTAGCAGTTAAGGTTATCATTCTTTGATAGTTTTACTTTATTTCCCCGCATATAATCGTAAAGGGAAATTAGATTTAGCCATTTATAAACCAGTATCCCATCTTTGTACTTAAAATAAATTGCTACTGTTCCTGGACCACTGTGGCCCCGTTCTCCCCCTTGTTTCTTGTGAGAAGGTACGTCTTTGAGCTTGACGCGTGCCTGAGCTGCTCGTCGTGGGTTATGATGAAGATCTGGTCGATGATCTTCGGGAGGGTCTCGTTGAACACCTTGATGAATCGGCCCATTCCCTGCGCGTCTATGTTGTGCGTAGGCTCGTCAAGTATTATCCATCTGAGGTTCGGGACCAGCACAAGGGCGAAGGCAACCCTCATCGCAAGGCAGGCTATGCTCCTCTCGCCGCCGCTTGCGATTCCCTGGACCTCCTCCCATCTCTCTGGCTTTCCGCTTGCGGTTCGGACCATAAGCAGATAATCGTTGCTCCTCGCATCCAGCATTATGCCAGTGTAATCGTCGTACGGGTAGAGCTCCGGCCAGATGTTCTGCATCACCCCATTGATCGAACCGACGAGCTTTGTTCGCATCTGGCGCTGGGTCTCTTCAAGCGCGTTCTTGAACTTGGCAAGGTTGTCGACCGTTGACTTCTTCTGGGTTATCTCGCCAAGTATCCTGTTGATCTGCCTGACCTGGTCGTTCTTCTCGTCGATTAGCTTCTGCTTGTCGCTTATGTACCTCTTGTGTGCCTCGACCTCTGAGGACACTTTGGTTGACCTTGAGCTTATCTCGACAAAGCCCTTCTGCATCGCCTCTACAGCCGCCTCATCCACATTCACGGACTGATGCTCTGCAGACTTCTTGGACGCTTCCGCGTTTAATTCCAGAATCTGCTTTCTGTAGTTCTCAAGCCTCTCCACCTTGTCCTTGTTTGTCGAGAGCTCATTGAGCTCTGAATTGGATGATTCGTACGACTTCTTAAGTAATTCAGCCTCTGACTTTGTCTTTTCGTAAGAGTCCTTTGCGGCAATTGCCTTTTGCTCCGCCTCCCTAAGCTGGGTATCTAGACCCACATACTCCTTGAGCTTCGCGTTTGCAAGCCTGAGGAGGTCGATTGATTTGGTTATCTTCTCCGTCTCTGACTTCTGGGTTTTAATCTCGGATTCGGTGGACTTTATTCCTGAATCCGCAGCCGTGAGCGCATTCTTCTTTGCCTCGGTGAGCTTTGCGCGCATCTCCTCGTTGAGCTCCCTCTCGCAGATGGGGCATTTGCTTAGGTGCTTTTCAAGTTCGGCAATGGATTTTCTGGTTTCCTCCTTCTGCGACTGATATGTGGCGAGCTGTTTCTCCAGATTGTGGAGCGCTTCGGTGGCGGAGTTGAGCTTTCCCTGCTCAATCTCGATGTTTCTGTCCTTGAATTCGCCCTGCAGCTTGTCTCTTTCAGCGATTCTCTGCTTCGCCAACTTTATGTTTGCCTCGATTTCAGAGACTTCCTTGCCCTCTTTTCTCTCCTTGTCGCGGAGCTGCTGGTCTTTTGCCTTTATGTCTGCAAGCTGTCTGTTTATTTCGGAAATCTCCTTGTCGACCTCCGACTTTGCAGGGAGCTTGAGCTTCTCGAACTTGCCTATCTCTGATGTGAGCAGCTCGATCTTGCTCTTCACCTCTGCCAGCTCCTTTGAGAGCCTTGTCTTCTTTGTGATAAGCTCTTTTGCGGCCTTGAGGCTTGCCTCTGCCTGCCTTGCCTCCTCGCCTATCTTGAGGTGCTCCTTCTCCAGGGCCTGCCTCTTCTCCTTTAGGAGGGATATTTCCTCCTCTAGGCCCTTGAGCTCGGAGTTTAGCTTGCTTGAATCGAATGATGCGATTATCTTCTCGTGCTCAGAAATCGTGTCCTTTATCCTGTTGATCAGGCTTGTGACGTTCTCCTGCGCGGTTGCGAACTTGTCAAGGCCAAGCAGCTCGTCTATCTGGCCCTTGCGGTTTGCAGAGCTGAGCTCAAGGAAATAGTCGAGCCGGTTCTGCTCAGAGTAGATTGCCCTTGAGAAAAGGTCATAGTCGACCTTGAGTATCCTTGAGATCTCCTCCGTGACCCTCTGAGGCTGGGACTGCAGGTACTCCCCATCGCGCTCAAGGGTTGCCTTTGTGCCCTCCTTCATCGAGATGTCCCTTTGGACTGTGTAAGACCTCCCGTCAAGCGTGAATGAGATCCTCACGCTTCCGCTCTCCTGCTGCGTGGGCCTGCTGGTTATCAGGTCATCCACGCTAACTCTCTTGTGGTGAACCCCCGGGAACGTGCCGAAGAGGCCGTAGGAGATGGCATCCATAATCGAGCTCTTACCCGCGCCCATCATGCCGACGAGCACGTTGGTCCCCCTGCTGAAGCTGAGCTTTGTGTCCTTGTGGGTCTTCCAGTTGTGGAGCTCGATGGAGGTTATCATTCGCTCATCTCTTTGTGTATTTCACGGATTCGACTAATTGTTCGGTTTACTGAGGAAAGGTAATCATCATTTAGCCTCTTGAGCTCAGCAGCGTAAGTTTCGAATCCTTTCATAACTATTCTATCAAGCTCCTCAAAACTCATCTCCTCGGAGTCCATTTTCTTCTCTGAAAGGGTTATTCCCCCTATTGACCCCACCAGATTTAGTGCGGCCAATTTTGAGATGTATTCTTTTTCCTCAAAAAGAAGCCGATTTACCAGTATTTCAAGCTCGCTTTCCTCCTCCATATGCCCCCTAACAGATTAGTGTATTAAAAATCTTAAACGTATGGATTTTATAGGATTAGTTCTGTGTTATACGAGGCTTTCCTCCATTACCTCGACTTCCCTTACGCCGTGGACCTTCCTCAGCTGCTCCTCGAGCTTGGAGCTTCCCTGCTCGTCCTCGTAGACGAACATTACCTTTAGTATCTTGATTCCAAACGCGATCTCCTCCTCCTGCATCGCCGTTGGCTTTAGCTGCTCGCTTATGTTCTTCTTTGCCTCTGACTCCATTCCGTCCTCGGCATAGACCTTAAAGAGAACCGCTACCTTTCCCATTACGGTCCCTCGTATTCGCAATCCGCGCACTTGTACTTTATGAAGTTCTCCCTGCAGTGGTAGCATCGGACAATCACGCTCTTGCCGCAGCTCGGGCACTTGAAGTCGACGTACTTGTCAGTGAGCCTTCCGCACGAGACACATATCTTTCCAGGCATTACTGATATACAATCACCATATTAACTTTCAGAAAAGAAGTTAGTAAGATACATTTAATATACACGATAACATATAAAAAAGCTATGGGTGTGTGGCTCAACTTGGATAGAGCACTGGCTTGCGGAGCCAGAGGTTGCGGGTTCAAATCCCGTCACACCCGAATCTGATATCCTATTCAAACTTGGGTTCTGATAGTAGTGGGGGTGTAGATAACCGCACCGCCATTGGCTGGTTAGAATTTATAGAGGTTATTTTAGGGATTCAGTATGAGATTCCCTAAGGCTATGCTTTGCAGCGTTCCTAAACATCTCCTCCTCGAAATTAGTGCCATCGCTGCTTGCGTACTTGACTTTGATTATTGGAGGGGTATTGGGGTGGAGTAAGATCAATTTGATCACGTCTCGGTCCTTGCGGCCGAGGCTGTATTCTCCGACTTCCTCATGGAATATTCTCTCAAGCCAATCCGAAGTCGCATCGGGATTCTTGAGCAGTGCCTGCAACAAAAGTGAGTCCTTCTGGACCAATAACGACTCGATTGTTGACTGGAAGAATTTCATGTTTTCTCCTCTGAAGAGGATTGGATTTTGGAGGCCGCTAAACGATACGCTGATGTCCCCGAACTCTATCCTTTTTTTAAGCACATCCCTTGAGATGCATTCGTTCATTACCGCGGAGGACCTCACACTGGGAAATTTACACATTGAAAGCTGATCGAGCTGCCATGACTCCTTTGTTTCCTCAGCAATCCTTGTTAGCGCCCCTATCTGGGAGTCGCTAATCAGTTGGAGAAATCTAGCGCCCTCAGTTTCTACGGCCGTCTGAGTTCCGTCCTTCTTGTGATAAAGGCTTTGTGCCACAACTCCCGATTATCATTGTGAAGCGGTCTTTTTATTGCTATTGTATCGGTTTGTAAAAAAGTTTATAGCGTTATAGAACCAATTAACTGTGGAAACAGTGATCTCATGAGCTTCAAGATTCCTTTCTTTAGCAGCATACCTGTAGAGATAACGCAGATAAACATCGGCTACAACACGACAATGCACAGCATCGGAGGTTTCAAGGCGAAGGGCAAGTTTGTCTACAAGCTCCCTTTCTCAAACACCGAGACAGTGCCCATGCGCGTGCTCAAGATCGAGATCGACAAGCCGTTTGTTCTAAAGAAGATGAGCCGCAGCCTTCCAGTGGACATAGAGTCAGGGCAGAAGATGGTCTTTGAGCTCAAGCTCGAGTTCGGCGGAAAATTCGCCTACAGCGGCCCGCTTGGGATAAAGCTGATGGCGCTTCCGATAAGCTCGACGCTGACAGGCAAATGATCGATTTTTAGGATTTGTAGAAAACCCGCACAGCAAAGTGCGGATTTTCGATTAGAATAAAATGGGGCTTGCGCCCCGAAATAAAATTACTTTCGGCCTCTCCTGTTCATCTTCGCTCGAGCGACATATCCGCCCTTGTCGATGAAGTACAGGTATCCTTCTGCCCTGCTTACCTTTTCAGATCCAACCTTGCCCTTTCTGCCCCTTGAGTTGGTCTTCATTGGTGTCTTCCAAACGTATCCATCCTTTCCGAGGAAATATAGATACCCATCTTCTCTGCTTATTTTCTCTTTTCCTACTCGTTCAGCCATAATTTCACCCTCGATACTCTCTCGGAAGTACACATTTATATATTTATCGACGAGGATACGTCAGTAATATATACTTCGGGGCGTTTTTCGGCGAAAATCCGGCTTTTCCCCCCTCGTTTTAAGAATGGTTTTAAACCTTTAGTGTGAAATCGTATTCAGAATGATTGCATGATAGAGATCAAAATTTCAAAGGATGTGAAGTTGAAGGGTTACACGCTTATAGAGGGTTTTCCGGGCGCAGGGCTTGTCGGGCCGATGGCAAACAGCTACATAATCGAGAAGCTCGACATGGAGTACATTGGCCACATTGAGTGCGATGTCTTCCCGCCAATCGCGGCAGTGCATGGGGGCGTTGCAATGTTCCCTGTCAGGATCTACAGAGACGAGAAGTACAAGCTCGTGGTTATAATCTCTGAGTTCACGATACCTACAGATGTCATCTACCAGCTTGGAAACGAGCTGATAAACTTCATCAGAAAGCAGGGGATCTCCCTCGTCGTATCGATTGGGGGAATGCCTACGCCCAAGCCGAGCGGGCTTGCGTACGGGATAGCAACGACAAAGCAGCTAACCGACAAGCTCAAGAGCGCGAAGATTGCACCAATAAGCGAGGGGGTTGTCGCTGGAGTCAGCGCGCTGCTTCTTGCAAACAGCATGGAGTTTGGTATACCGGTTATAGACGTACTCGTACAGGTTGATCCAACAGTCATGGACCCTGAGTATGCTGTTGTCGCTATAGAGAATGTGAAGAAGATAATAAACATGAACATAAGCGTCGAGGAGCTTGACAAGGAGGCGAAGTTAGTCGAGGCAAGAGTGAAGGACATCCTAAAGAAGGCCCGCGACTCGCACGAGTCATACAAGAACGCGGTAGACGCGACAGGACCATCGATGTACGCTTAGGATAGGATGCAGGGGTTGCAGAGTCTGGTTTGGCAGTAAGCCACAGAAAAACGCGCAGGACTTAAGATCCTGTGGCCTAGCGCCTTCGAGAGTTCGAATCTCTCCCCCTGCACATTCCTTACAGCCTCTTCTCCATCCATGTCAGGGTCTTTCCCTTTTTGTAGCCTAGATGCGCGAGTATCCTTGCGACATTAGGATTTGTGGCAAGAGAATATACAGATTTTATTCTTCTTCTTTTGAGCCACTGCTCCCTCTTCTTTATCAGCAAACCGCCAATTCCCTTACCACGGTATTTCGGAAGCACCACGTTGTAGACAAGGCAGGCGTAATCCGGACCCTCGATGGCGCAGTATGAGAAAGCTATGATCCGATCAGCTTCGATTGCAACGAGAAAGATGCCGTTGCGGTTTGCTATTGCGAACTTGAAATCGGTCGGAGTCATGAAGATCTCGTTTTTTGAGACCTTGAGCTCAGGTGTGGATCTTCCGATCTTGTAGAGCACATTGAAATCTGAAATCTTAGCCTTCCTGATTCGCATAAGGTTATACTGAAATAAGCAGCTATATAAAATTGTTTGGACTAAGTAATTCTGCGCACCTGTAGCTCAGTGGTAGAGCGCGTGCATGGTAAGCACGAGGTCGCGAGTCCAATTCTCGCCGGGTGCTTTCTTTTTTCAAAAAATAGTACGGGACTCGACAAATTGCCGAGTCCCAACGTCTATAAAAATTAATCAAATTACTTCTTGCCCTTCTTCATCATGCCCTTTGCAAGATAGAGGACTATTCCAACGACTACGATCCAGACGACCAGGTCAATCACAAGCCCCATCCAGTCTACTGCCCAAGGGCTGTACTGTGGACCCACTGCAAGCCACCTTATCCATGTCACGGGGAACCCGTACCATGTTGCTCCGATGAGCCCTCCTCCCGGGGTGCTGTTGTAGAGCCCGGTGACAAGGGTTATCACAGCTCCGCCCACTATAGACTTTACCGCAAACATCTTTGAGATTTCCATGCTGAGAAGTGGGAAATCTAAGCTTAAAAGGTTTGCTGGGATGCAAAAATGAGATTATCTGTGGAAGCTCCTCTTGTAGCGCCTGTTGAATCCGCCGCTTGAGCCGTGGCCCTCGCCCCTCTCGCCTCCGCCTTCCCTATGGCCTCCTCCCTCTCCGCCCCGCCTTTCAGAGCTTCTGTGGAATCCGCCGCCCCCTGGCCTTCCGAAGCTTCTTCTTGGGCCTCCGGAACTTGGGCCGCCTCTGCTAAAGCCGCCTCCGCCCCTTCTTCCTCCGAATCTGCCACCTCCTCCGAAGCTTCCCCGGTTAGGGTCGCTGATTGGCAGGTCTAGGTTTCTAAATGGCTCTAGGTTCAGCTCGATCTTGTCCATCTTTACGTTCGCGTAATCCTGGATGTCTCGCAGCTGCTTTCGCTGCTCGGGGTCTGCGATTGTCAGCGCCCTTCCCTCCTTGCCCATCCTTGCGGATCTTCCGACCCTGTGGATGTAGGTTGTTGGCTCGTCTGGAGCGCCGAAGTTTATGATGTCTGTAACGTCATTGATGTCAAGCCCCCTTGCCGCGACGTTTGTGGCGATAAGGAACTGCGCACCGTTTCTGAAGTTGCCAAGCGATCTCTCCCTCATTGACTGGGTGAGCCCTCCGTGCATTAGTATTGCGTTGTACTTCTGGCTGAGAAGCACCCTGTGAATTGCATTCGCCTCGTACTTTGTCCTTGAGAAGATTATTCCCTTCTTCGGGGAGTACTCCTTGATGTATGCGAGAAGCGCCGAGAACTTGAGCCGATTTGGCACGATCGTGTATAGCTGCTTTATCGTGCTGACCGTCCTGTCGTCCTCCTCTCCGACCGTGATCTTGACCGCCTGTCCGTTTGAGTATCTGTCCCCGATCTTGACTATCTCCCTAGGCATTGTTGCGGAGAACATCATCATCTGCCTCTCCTTTGGAGTCCTTGAGATTATGAACTCGACGTCCTCTATGAATCCCATGTCGAGCATCACGTCAGCCTCGTCTAGGACCAAAAACTTGATCTTCTCGAGCTTTAGCGCGCCCCTTTCGACCAAGTCGATAATCCTTCCTGGAGTGCCAACCACGATGTTAGTGCCCCTCTTTAGCTCCTGGACCTGCATGTTGATCGATGCGCCCCCGTAGACAATCGTTGTGTGGACGTGAAGCGGTGCCCCTACCTTTGTCGCGAATGCCGCAACCTGGATCGCAAGCTCCCTTGTAGGGACTACGATCAGCGCCTCGATGTCGTGCGTGTGCGCGAGCATCTGGAAGATCGGGACCAAGAATCCGCCCGTCTTTCCAGTGCCCGTCTTTGCGCGGGCCACCACGTTCTTGTGGTTGAGCAGCTCAGGGATTGTTCTTTCCTGGACCTCTGTGGCTGAAATAAATCCAACCCTCTTTAGAGCCTCGATTAGCTCTGGTTTCAAATTCATGTCTTTAAAATCTGTCAAAATTAACACCGAAAATAAGGAAAATTAGACTTTCGCTTTCCTTGTATACAAAAGCATTGAATCTCATGATATATAGAGCTTTCGTTTCGAGGGCATTTTGTTCGTTTTGGGCAGAAGCTGGCTCCTTTGATTGACGCACTTTTGCGGCCCAAAATGAGGTGCGTACGCAATTTATTTAGGTGCGCAGGACCAAGTAAGATGGCAAGGTAGAGTGGATGGAGGAAGTGATAAGCGTTGATGGGCTAGAAAAGAATTTCAAGACCTATGAGAGCCAGAGCGGCAAGGGAATCTTCTTGGCCTCGCTCAGGAGAAAATACTACACAAAAAAGGCTCTTAGAAAGGTGAGTTTTAAGGTCAAAAAGGGGGAGATGGTGATGCTTCTGGGGGAGAACGGGAGCGGCAAATCGACGCTGATAAAAATACTTACCGGAATTGTCCATCCCGATGGGGGGGATGCGAAGGTCCTTGGAATGACCCCTTGGGAGAACAGGATAAAGCTTGCGTGGAACTACGGCATGGTAAGCGGGGCGCACAACCAGCTGTTCTGGAACCTCCCCGCCATAGACACTTTTGAATATATCAGAGGACTCTACGAGATCAAACAAGAAGATTTTGACGAAAGGTTGAGCTATTTCATCAATATACTAAATCTGGAGGACGTCTATAGAAAGCAGATTAGAACGCTCTCGCTTGGAGAGAGGATGAAATGCAATTTTGTTGCATCGGTACTGCACCTGCCCAAAGTAGTCTTTATGGACGAGGCCACAATAGGGATGGATCTCTCATCAGTAATAAGTTTGAGGCAGGCACTTTTAGACATGCAGAAAAGGCATGGCACTACGTTCTTCATGACAACCCACATCGTGGATGAGATAAAGGCGCTTGCAGAACACGTGATAATAATAGACAAGGGCAGCATTGTCTTTGACGGCTCCAAAAAGGAGCTGCAAAGGTTCTTCGGAAAGAAGAAGTACCTGGAGGTGCACTTTAAGAACAAAATTGGGAAGGGTGAATATCCCCTTGGCGGAAAGATTGTTGACCAAAATGACACTTATCTGAAGATTGAGATAGACGCGGCCAGGCTGAAAAACAAGCGCACAGTGGCGCTCCTCAACTCGGAGAATGTTTTTGACTACAACGTTTCAGAAGCAGATATCGGCCACGTTCTTGCGCGATTTTACGGAATGAGAAGGAAGAGGAGGTAGAGGGTTTGTTGGCAAGTTTGCATCTGCAAAGGTATGTGGAATATTCAAAGGCACTGATAAAGAGAAGGCTCGCATTCAAAATGAACATGGTTCTACTCATGAGCTTCCAGATAATGAGCCCGATAATAATGCTGTTTGTCTGGACGGCGATTTATCTTGCATCTGGAGTCTCAACAATAAGCAATTTTACCCTTTTGCAGATAGCGACGTACTTCTTTGTGATTGCCGCGCTCAACGCAATGGCGCCGGACATATCCTGGGGGATTCTTGGGGATGTGAGGTCTGGGAACATCTTTTCCATACTCACCAGGCCACTCAGTTATGTGTGGGTCATCGTATCGGGCGCATTCGCAAACATATTGTTTGATACAATCACTGTTGGAATACCAATCTTAGTGCTATTGGTGGTATTCGCGCACGTTTCACTCACCTTATCAACTGCGGCCCTCTTTGCGCTTAGCGTACTGGTGATGCTATGCCTGACCATCATGACAGAATTCCTAATAGGGTACATAGCGTTCTTCTTCATAGATATAGGAGGGCTACTAAACATCTCAAACTTCGTCATGCAGTTCTTGGGAGGGGGTATGATACCGCTCAACCTTCTTCCAAGTGGCATCTCTGCAGTCACTAGCGTGCTGCCTTTTCAGTTCATGCTCTACACGCCTGCGGCAATATTCACCGGGGCGGTAAGCAATGTGCAGGCGGAGCAGAGCCTGATCTTGGGGGTGCTGTGGCTCGGGATATTCATGGTGCTATGCTATGGCATGTGGTATGCTGCAAAAAGGCATATTGACGCTGTTGGTGTTTAAGATGAGCAGCGGAATCAGAAGAACCTTGCATCTGTTTGCCTTGACGCAGGTGTATACTTGGAAATCCTTTATATCCTATAGATTCCAGTCAGTATTCTGGTTTCTCAGCTCCATCCTGCAGGCCTTGCTGACTTTTGTGTTTGTCAGTGTGATATACCAGGTTTCAACAGGAATCCCCGGATGGGGCTATCTGCAGATGCTCCTGCTCACTTCGGTAACCATAGTGGTGACCAGCGGGGTGATTTACCTGATGGACATTTACAATATAAGCGAGTCTTTGCTTATGGGAAATTTTGACTCGTTCCTTACAAAGCCTATGTCCCCCTATTTCGTTTTCCTCTCTTCTTTCACCGGCACAAGCGCCATAGGGGGAGTTATAACCGGGATAATATTGTTTGCTTACGCCGCATCCCAGCTTCACTTCGGCGTTCTAAATCTAATAGCGGCCTTCGCCATATTCGCGTTGGGCATTTTGATTGCACTGATTTTCGTCATGGTGCTGATAATGGGATCCTATAAGATTTTCAGAGGCGGGGGATGGGTCAACTGGCTCTTCAGCATCCTGGGAAATATCACCAAATATCCACTGAGTATTTACGGGGTGATAGGTTCCCTATTGATGACGTTTATTATACCGTTGGGCTTCGCCTCATATTATCCCGTTGAGGCGCTGAGCGGAAAAATTGGGGCAGAGGGAATAATTGTAATAATCTTGCTTGCAATTGCCATCATCTTTTTGCTCTCCAGAATTTTTGAGTACCTGTTCAAAAGCTACTCGAGCGCGATGGGTTAGTTTATTCCAGAACTGTTCTTCCTTAGTGGGATGACCTTCACTATTGGGGCTTCTCCTTGCTTAAAGGGATTCGCGCGATAGTATGAGTGCCTTTTCTCCAAAAGTTTGTAGGCGCGTACAAATTCTTTCCCCTTTTCCAGAAGAGTCGCTCTCCCTTGGATCGTTATTGCCTTTGGCTGCCTTGCGTAGATATCAACAAGAACGGAGATTTTATTGCTGCATAGCAGGTTCTTGTACTTGCGTGTGCCGTAGTCGGTTGCAAAGTAGAGGGTTTTCCCATCGAAAACATGCACCACTGTGGTGACTTGGGGCCAGCCCTTCTTTGACACCGTTGCCACCCTCAACTCGTCCTGGCTTTTAAGAAATGCAATCTCCTTTTGACTAAATCTCACCAGATCAAACCACCAATTGAGCTTCCAACCTTTATCCCGAGCCTTGCGGACATGCCTGATTTCAGTTCGAGAACATATTTTGCCCTCGCTTTTGGGCCGTATGCCTCGCATCCAAACATCCCATTGCAAGGCTGGAGGTTTTTTGCAATGTCGACCACCTTGCCGGCTTCGTCCGCCCAGACTACATCGATCGCAAAGTTCATGTTGAGCATCCAGATCCTCTGAAATCCGCTTGAACCGAACCTAAATAGCATACCCTCATTCTCTCCCATCTTCTTCCGGTACATCAGGCCGACAATTTGCTCTGCAAAATTGTCTGCAAGATCCAGTTTTATCAAGCGCCTGGCGAACCTTACTTTTTTACTCCTGAATCTGAGACTGTGATAGAGGATTTTGGTGAGCATCGGATCATTTCGTTATCGCTTCGCTCTGCTCCCTTAGGAACTGCTGCAGATAGAACCTGCTTCCGGTGCCCTTACCTGTGAGTCCGCTTCCCTTCCAGCCGACAAATGTGTGCAGCCCCACAATCGCGCCCGTCGTGGCGCTGGTCTCGCGGTTGACATACGCTACCCCCGCCTCGATCTTGGAGAGGAACTCCTTTATCTCGCTCCTCTTGCCCCCGTAGAACCCGGCAGTCAGTCCGTACTCGACATCGTTTGCCTTTAGCATCACCTCGTCCATCTTCTTGAAGGCCGTGATGCAAAGGAACGGAACGAAGAGCTCCTCGTGGAAGAGCTTGTTTGAGTGGTCCAGCTCTGCAAGCGTGGGCTCGACATAGTCCCCCTTGAGCCCGGTCTCGACCTGCTTTCCGCCGTATATTATCCTTCCGGACTTGCTCGCCTCGCTGACAGCGTACTTGTACTTCTCAAGAGCGTTCGGGCTGATCAGGGGGCCAACATAGAACTCCTTTTTGAGAGGGTCCCCGATCTTAAACGACCTCATCTTCTCGACTAGCTTGCTGATCAGCTCCTCCTTGACAGACTGATGGACGTAAACGCGCGAGCAGGCGCTGCATTTCTGGCCCGCAAACCCGAATGCCGCGCTTGCGATCCCCGAGGCCGCCTTTTCAAGGTCCGCGCTCTTTGAGACTATCACCGGATTCTTTCCGCCCATCTCCACGATGAATGACTTCTGCTGCCCCAGCGAGTAGTTCTTCATTATCATACCAAGCCCTGTGGCCTTAGATCCGGTGTAGGCGATCCCCCCGACCTTCTTGCTGATCGCAATCTCGTCCCCGACCTCCGATCCCGGGCCGGTCACATAGTTGAAAACGCCTGGGGGAACTCCCGCCTCCTTGAAGATCTCGTATATCTTAAGCCCGGTGAGCATCGCGGGATTGTCTGTAGACGAAGGCTTGAACACGACCGTGTTCCCGGTGAGCAGGGCTGCGCTGCTCATCCCCACCGAGATCGAGATCGGGAAGTTGAATGGGGAGATTATCCCGAATACGCCGTAGGGCTTCATTGCAATCAGCACATTTTCCTCCTGGCCTGGCGCACCCTGGAATCCAGCGGACACCTTTGCGCTGCTTGCCGAGAGCCTTGTCTTTCTCAAGTATCCCTTGTTCTTCTCGAGTTCGAGGGAGTAGTAGTTTAGGAAATCTATCGCCTCGTCCACCTCGCCGATGGATTCGTACCTTGTCTTCCCGTTCTCGATGCTCAGGATTGCGGCAAGAATGAACTTCTCTCTTGAGAATATCTTCGCTGCCTCTCGGAATATCCTTGCCCTTTCCTTGTAGTTTGTCTGGCTCCAGCCTTCTAGCGCATTTGATGCGGCGTCGATTGCCTGCTTCGCATTCTCTCTTGTCCCCCTCTGGAACCTTCCGATTAGAATCGTCCTATCTATAGGTGAATACTCGGGGATCTCCGAGCTTGCGTAGACCTCCTTTCCATCGATGCATAGCGGGTGCTTCTTTCCGAGCACATCGCGCTTCGCCTTTGCTACTGCGCCATCAAAAAGGGAATCGAACTCGGCCTCCTTGCCGTGCTCAAGGAACTTCTTGTAGGTGAATTCGTTTTGAAAATCCATAATTAGCCCCGCCCTAATATACCATTAAATACTTTTATATCTTCTACTACTACAGGATCTGGAATTGGGGTATTCATGTTCTTGCTCGACGCGGCGATAAACAATCTTTGGGTTATTCTTGCCGCTCTGCTTGTTTTTATAATGACGATCGCGGTCGGATTCCTCGAGGTCGGGGAGTTCGGGGAGAAGTTTGACCGCAGCCTGCTCAAGACCCTGATCATAACCGGCTCTGCGATCTTCTTCATGGCGTTCCTCGGCTTCAACATCGCCTTTGCGCCTACAATCGGGGGCATCATAGGGAACCCACTCTACAACGGGATCTTCCTTGGGGGATTCGATTCGAACGTGAGCGGCATACTTAACGGCGTATGGTGGTCGATGAGCAGCACATACTTCAACACGGGCCTCACAACCCCCACATACTTCCTCTTTGAGACCGCCTTCGCTGCAGTCACACTTGCGCTTGTGGGGTTGATAGTTCTCAGGAAGGTCAGGATGACTGCGTTCTTCCTCTACTCGATTGCATACTTTTTGATAATCTGGGCAATACCTGCCGCATGGATCTGGAACCCTACCGGATGGCTAGCCGGGATGGGGATGGTCGACTTTGCGGGAGGACTGGTCGTGCACGGGGCCGCTGGAGCTGCGGGTCTTGGGATAATGCTTAGGATCTGGCAGGAGGAGAGAAAGAAGGGGCTAAAGAGCAGCCCGCAGGTCGCTATAAACCCAAGCAACGGATGGATGACGCTTGGCCTTCTGCTTTTGTGGGTGGGATGGTTCGGGTTCAACCCAGGAAGCGTGCTTCAGTTCAACTCTGAGGCGCTTGTGACGGTTATAACGACCTTCCTTGCCGCTGCCGCCGCATGCGGTTCGACTCTTATCTTCACAAAGTTCATGCTAAAACGAAAGCCACAGCTAGTTGACGGGGTCAATGGTGTGCTGATGGGGCTTATTGTCATTACCCCGGTAGCTGGACTTGTCAGCATAGGCAGCTCCGCGATACTCGGGCTGCTTGGAGGGCCGATCTTCGTGTGGGGAGAGAAGTTCTTTGCAAAGTTCAAGTGGTTTAGCGACCCGGCGGGGCTGCTTGCAGGCCACACTGTAGGAGGAATCTTCGGCGTGCTGATGGTCGCCGTGTTTGCGCAGCAGGCTTTTGCGGCAGGATCCGGATTCCCAAACCTGACAAACGGGCTGTTATTTGGAGGGGGAATGGCCGCGATAAACCAGCTCTGGGTGCAGATAGTGGGCGTTGTGGCAGTAATGATCACCGTCTTCCTGCTCTCCTACATTGCCTGCTGGCTCATTGCAAAATGGCTTGGAGGAATAACCAGGAAGGACTACAACAAGGTCGAGTAGAATCAGATCATCTTTTCTTATAAAAATGGTGAGCAACTATTACATTTGCCTTTATGCATCTTGTAACCCTTTTCACAGTATACATTATGTTTTGAAGTCCATCTTCAGCAACGGTTTCAACTGTTGCAACAAACCCAAATTCGCCGCTTGTCAAGAAGACACCCTTGACTCCTTTACATCTAGAAATTGCCTTGGCCATGCTATTGGCATCTGTTCTATCCCTTGGTTTCAAAAGTAAAAATCCTTTTTCCATGATATCACATTTACCTAATAAATTTACTGAGATCCTTCTGGTTAGCCCCAGAATTCATTCAGAACAGCATTAACATTATCCGTTATATTATAGTTATTTTTCTCCGCTTTGTTGACCCAGGCAAATGCGTCATGCTCACTCAGCTTAATATTTGAATCTTCAACAGTTACTTCAAAATTAAATTGCCTTGTATTTTCGCCTTTTTTTGAGAGATAGTCAAAATTTCCTAAGTGTTTTTTTATTTTAAGAACTTTCATGCCAGTTTCCTCTAAGATCTCACGGCATAGAGCTTGAGGGAGAGTTTCATTATTCTCAACTTTTCCACTTGGCAACTCGTAAATTCCACCCATAAAATCATTTTTTGAGCGTCGTAGCAAAAGTGCCTTTCCCTCCTTAGAAACTACTCCCCCAACAACATACCTTGTTACTCCCTCTCCCTTTGCCTTGTCAACCAAGGATTTACAAATTTCATCTATCTCGTTCATAACAATTCCCTATAGTTAATAACAACTTTCTCAATAGTTTTCAGGTATAAATCAACAAAAACCTTGTCTTTTGAATCTGTCCAAACAGGTAGTTTGATCGTATTGTTGTAAAAGTCTTCTGCCATTGGGAATTGTTCGGGGGAGGGAGCTTTGTAACCATCAAAAAGCTCATTTGGATTTTTGAATAGTGGAAGAGCATTCAAGGGGCACGTAGATTTTGGAATGTCTGCCTCACTGCAGCCTTCCGCCTTAAGTGCTTTGTAGAACTTTTCTATTTCTAATCCCCCAAGTTCCTTAGACTTATACCTAAAAAGATATGCATACCAAGAAGGTTTCTTATAACTTGGAACATCCAATGTTTCAACACCTGCCATATCCTTTAGGAAATTATTCATCAGATTGGCAAAGATTCTTTTTTGCCTCAGCCATTCATTTAAATGTGGGAATTGCTCATGTATTATTGCAGCTGCTAAAGGATGTACTCTTAACTTGAAACCCATACCAGTCACCCCAAACTTGTATAGAGGCGAATCCTTTTCTATTTCTTGCAATGCACGTTTATTATAGTGGCCCAGTAGGATTGCCTTGTCATACATTTCCTTATCGTCGGTTAAAAATACTCCCCCCTCCCCACCAGTTAATATCTTCTGCCCTTGAAGGCTTGCAGCAGCACTATTCCCAAAAGATCCTGTCAATTTGCCTTTGAATTCTGCGCCATGAGAATGAGAAAAATCTTCAAATAACATTAAGCCATGCCTTTCCGCAATCTCACATATCTCATCCATGTCACATGGTATGCCCCACATATGGGTTACTGATATGGCCTTTGTCTTCTTCGTTATTTTCTTTTCTATTGCCTTTGGGTCAATATTTCCTGTAACAGATTCAGCATCACATAGGATGGGTATAGCCCCAATAAAGAATAAGGGAGTTACTGATGCTGGGAAATTGTAGACAGGAACAATTACCTCATCACCTTTTTTCAACCCGGCAGAAACAAACATTGTATAAAGAGCCATAGTACCGGAATTGATTAATAACGCATATTTTCTCTTGTAATAATTTGCCAATTGTTTCTCAACATCATCAATTATCCCAGACTTATCATAAATAGAGATGGTTTTATGGAGTTGCTCCAAAACAGCATTTTCAGTCTCTTTACTTATTACAGGCCACATGTAATGGGGTTGTTCTATTTGTATAGCTTTAGGACCTCCAAATATTGCAAGTTTACTGTCCATTCAACACCTCTTTCACATTCACATACCTGCCCAATAATTTCGAATGATAGCAAGCCTCTATAAAAGCCATATTATTTAACTGTGCTTCTACTGAGCAGTGATTTTCACTTTCGCCTCTAACCACTTTGCAAAAATATTCTATCTGTGAAGGACCTGATAACAGAGATTCGTTTTCGTGACTTAAAGTTTCAACTAACTGACCGTCATTTTTAAATCTCCTAATCCGATCATTCTCAATTTCTATGCGTCCATTCCTACCAACTATCTTAAATTGCTCTGTTTTGGGAGGTATGTATCTTGAAAAACTCAAAATTCCATTTAATTTTCTATCGGTGTAAGTAAACATTATACTTGCCGTGTCCTCAGCGTCATATTTTGGCATTGCTTTTGCATATGCCGAAAAATCTGCATGCACAAAATCTGGAAGACCAAAATACCAGATCAGCAAGTCAATTATGTGATAGCCCATATCGATTATTACGCCACCTCCTGCAGATTCTTTTTTGCCTCGCCACCCCTCTCCTGGATTTTCCACGAACATACTATATTTTCCTTCTAGATAGAAGGGTTTTCCGATTAGATCAAGTAGATTGAAAAATGCAGAATAAATTGGATTAAACCTACGTTGGAGAGTTACCATTAGATGAATCTTGTTTTGTGCCACAATTCGTTTCAATTCAAATGCCTCTTTCAAATTCATCGACAGGGGCTTTTCCTTTAGTATGTGTATGCCTTTTGAAGCAATTTCGATTATGACGCTCTTATATTCGCAATGTGGCACACAGACTATAGCAAAATCTGGGAGCGTATCTTCCAGCATTTTAGATAAGTTAGTATAAATTGGAATTGAAAATTCTAATCCAACAGAGTCCAAATTTCCCTTATTTACATGGTCGCATAGACCAACTAATTCTACATTCTCAGAACTTAAAACAGCAGGCACATACTCCTTGATTGCTTGGTGTCCTATGCCAACAATTACTGCTTTCAGTTTTCGACCAGTTTTGTTACTCTCATTTTCTTCGCTGACCATATTCCCCACCTTTTGACTTAGCTTTCGTATTTTTTGAGTATCTGCTCGATTTCATTCATCAGCGTCTGCAGCCGATCAAAGTCGCTGTAGTTCACAAAGGCAAAGAGCTTCTGAACCTTGAACCTGAGTCCGCTAAGGTCTGCAATCCGCCTGCGAATATAAGCGTAGTAGTTCATCATATCACCTATTTGTGCTTTGAAAGCAGTATCTCAGCCTCGTCTACCAACTGCTTGAGGCGGTAATAGTCGTTTCTGGGAAGGAAGTCATAGACTTCAGGCAATTTCTGCTTTACCGCAGTGATCTTATCCAGCATTTCCTTGGTGGTTTCGTAGGGATTCATATTGTCACCGAATTTTCAGGTGTTGGAGTTTCAGTTATAGAATATTGGCTTATCATGCTGCAGAATTGGATATGCCAAAGGAAGTCTGCGGGATCTGGATATGAATTCTGGCATCCCCAACAGTCGTAAGTCTTTTGGGGATTTGTCTTCCTGCCTGGAAAGACAAATGAGATGAATTTGGATAGTAGGGGTGGAAGGATATGGGAACCCTGTCTTGTGGGTTTCTTTAGGGAGTAAAGAAAAGTCGTATCGCCAAGCCTTGGGAAGGCACTGGCTGTCTTGGTCCCCATATTCCTCTAACATATTATGAATTGCCTCTCATATATAGACTATCCAAAATTATATGTTAAATTTTAAATATAATCTTTTAAAAAATGAAATATTAGCTTACTATATGTATATAGCACGCAAAGTTAGGTTTTTATATTCATATTACCTTAGAATTATGTAAAAATTAATAATTTGATTCTATGAATGAATCGGAAGTGGAAAACAAAATTATAACGCAGCTCAGCATGGACTGTAGAACCAGCGTCGATAAAATGGCGCCTTCTGTTGGACTGACAAGGGATCAGGTGTATGGAAGGACAAAGAAGCTCATAGAAAAATATGATGTGCGTTTTGTGCCGCAGATAAGCATCTCGAACCTTCAAAAGTACGAATTTTTGGGAATTAGTTGGGGCAAGTCAAAACGTGAGATACTTAGCAAGATCTCAGAAGACAACATCGAGATAGGTTTTGAGGAATATATTGCTCTAATTGATTTCAAGGGCGGCGAGCCCAGTGACAAGGAAATACTTGATGCTCTTGGAGATTCCTATATTCCCCAGTATGTGGCAAGGATTTCTGGCCAGCACAACCTAGTCATATATGCCATCGCAAGGCACTCATCAGATATAACAGAATTTATGTACAAATTCATGAATAAATTAGATAAATTTAATTCAATAGAAAGACTACAATTCATATATCCAAGTTTCGGCTTTTTCCCGATAAATAACAAATTAATTGAGCAAATACATATACAACCTAGGTACAAAAAGATGCTACTTTTGTTGAATTCGAATGCGAAAGCAGAATTTTCCAGTTTGACAAAAGAAATGGGAGGAATCTCAGCAGCAACTGTAGGAGTACTTTATGCAAGGCTAAAGGAAATAGGTTTGCTTGAAAGACCAACTTTGTATCTAATAAAACCGGAAGAATTGATAATAAAATTATTCATATTCTCAATAGTTGATCGGCAGAAATTTGGAAAAAACAGGGATAAATTTCTACTCGATTTTGTTAACGATAAGATTAAAAATTATATCTTTATGGCAACAATAAGAAACCCTGGTGGGGGCATAATTTTTGCTAGGTTTAAAACTCCCTTAGAAGTCGAAGATTTTAAGAAAAGTTTTAGTAATATAGACTGGGGTATAGAGCTATCTGAATCCACTGTATTACAAAATATATATGGCAACTTGGGTGTAAGAAATTTTTTGCCAGAAGAAACAATGCAATACAAAGAATTAGAATCAAAAGGCTTGGTTGGAAAAGTAAATAAATCAAAACCTAAAAAATGATTTCATATCTTTGCAAGTAAATTAAGAAGTTTAGACTTTATCTTTAATTTTCCTCTGTAGTCATCTCTAAACTTGGCATCCGAGTTGATATATGTTATCCTAGGGCATTTCCCCCCCGTTTCTGACATAATCATCGTCGTCTGATGTTTATTATTTAAAATTTTCATATCTTTCAACTGTTTACATTTTATGGTTGCAAATCCTTATTTATAAACCTAATCTACTGCTTTGTATCTAATATCCGATTGTCTCTTATTAACTTTGTCCTTAGAATATTGATTTGGAAAAGGGCTAGGGTTGTTGGCCCCCACGGCTTACTCTCTAGCTCTCCAAAGAAAGGCTTGGATTCCCTCGACGTAAAGTATTTATTGCTTCTTTGGCAAAGTAAGAGCATGGCGACAGGTTCTGCTCTTGAAGTAGAGGCAACGATAGACCCTGCTAACATGAACCTGGAGCAGCTCGTGACCGAGGCCACCTGGAAGGAAGTCCTGATCGATCTGGCAAGGCGCGAGAAGTTCGACCCCTGGAACGTTGACATCGTGGAGGTTGTCGACAAGTACATTGAGGCGATAAAGGGGATGAAGGTGATGGACCTGAGAATCCCCGCAAACATAATCCTTGCCGCTGCGATCCTGCTTAGGCTAAAGAGTGAGATGCTCGGCTTTGCAGAAGAGGAGATCGACGAATCTCTTCCGCCTGAAGAGAGGCCGATGGTGACAGTCGACCAGCTCAGCTTCAGGCTGAGGATCCCGCCGAAGAGGAAGATGACGCTGCCTGAGCTCATAACCGCCCTTGAGGAGGCGATGAAGCTCAAGGAGATAAAGGAGAACGTCTCGCGTGAGGCGCCGATCCCGATACAGTTAAACATCAACCCGATGGACATAGAGGCGGAGATAGAAAACGTCTACAAGCTTGTGAAGAAGAGCGTTGACAAATCAAAGATGACCACGTTCTCGATATTATCGCAGGGAAGGGGGCTAGAAGAGGCACTGCTGGGGGTCTTCATTCCGCTGCTCTTCCTCTCCCACAAAAACAAGATCGTCCTGATACAGGAGAGGTTCTTTGACGAGATAATAGTGGCGCTTGTCTGAAGTGATTGCATGGATGAGCAGATGGACAACAAGAAACTGATTGAGGCGGCACTATTCATGTCGCAGAGCGCTATGGGGGTCAACGAGCTTGTGACTGCGACCGGACTTATGTCACCTGGCAAGATACACGAGTTGCTCAAAGAATTGATTGCAGAATATAACACGCGAGACACATCGCTGCAGCTAATTGAGATCGGCGGAAAGTACATGTTTGCGCTAAAGGAGCCGTATGCGTCAAAGGTGAGCAACCTTGCGATAGGTCCGGACCTCACGCGTGGGGCGCTAAGGCTTCTTGCATACGTGAACAAGAATCCGAACGTTCTGCAGAGCGCAGTGGTGAAGATATTCGGCGGATCCACCTACGAATACATGAAGGAGCTTGGAGAGAAGGAGTTTATCGAGACCAAAAAGAGCGGGAGAAGCAAGAGGATAAACACGACAACCAAGTTCAAGGAGTATTTCAACGTCTAAATCTCATCTCTTCCTTCTAGGTTTCTTCTTTTGCTCTGGCTTTGCCTCTACTATCTCTGCCATTCCTATTGCGCACACTGCCATCCCGACAAGCGAGAGAACAAGCACGACTACATCGCTTTGGTGGAACATCTGAACGTTAGGGTACATCATCGTATATGAGAGCGTCCCCAAAAGCAGCGAGAGGAATGAGAGGATTCCGAAAATCACTGTTAGGCATGCGCCCAGCTTCTTCTTAGGGGTGAACCTTGTCAGAAGCGAGAGTATGAGGGTTATTACGCCAAGTGTTAGCGAGAGCTCTGCAACAGGGGTGAGAAATGCGCCCCTCATCTCGCAGCAGGATGCGTTTCCGATAACGCACAGAAGCGCGCAGACAAGCTGGTGGGAAGTCTGGTATGCGAGGATACCCGAGACAACAAGAATAATGCCCCCGAGTATCAGTACGGAGAATCCCCAGTTTCCCTTGTTAGCTGCCATAACCATCAATTAATTGCAAAAATTAATATACGGGATTGTTTTCGCTCACGCCACTCTTGTGGTTTAGATACAGCGCTGATGCAAAAAGGAAAGATGAAAGCCTGTTTAGGTACGCCAAGACGTCTGGATTGATGTTGTATTTTTGCGAGGCGGATGCAACGTGCCTCTCGGCCCTTCTTGCAATTGATCGCGCAAGGTGCAGATGGGAAGCCTCTTCGGAGCCTGCGGGAAGGACAAACTTGGTGAGCTCTGGCATCATGCCGCCCATTCTCTGTATTGACTTCTCAAGACGCTCTATCTGCTTCTTCTCCACCTTTGCCTTTGCAAACTCCTTTGTCTCAACCGAGGAGAGAAGCGCGCCTATGCTGAAGAGCTCGTTTTGTATGGACCTAAGCTCAAGGCGCAGCTCATCGTCCCTTGTATAAAAGAGCGCTACGCCTATTGCGCTGTTTAGCTCGTCAACATCACCAATCGCCTCGATTAGTATGTCTCCTTTTGGGAGCGATGCGCCACCCATTATGGAAGTCGATCCCTTGTCCCCCTTTCCCGTGTAATATGTGGTCATCGCATCAGATAAGCTGCTTATTTTGTTTATTTATATTTATTTGATTCAATTTAGAAGAGTGGGCTCGTGGTCCAGTGGTAAGACGTTACCCTCACACGGTAAAGACAGGAGTCCGATTCTCCTCGGGCCCATAGTTGATTCTGATGAGTGAGAGCTATTCTGACGTAAAGAAACTCAACCGCATAAAAAGCCGGCTTGAGGCACTCTATCCAATTAAAAAACTTAATGAGAAGCTGACAAGGACAGTGAGGGAGTTTGAGAAGTTTGTATTTGTGAGGCACAAACACGAAGACTGCGACCTTGCAGATTTGATACCAAAAAGTGAGTTGGATTTTTTTCGCAGATTTTTTGCAGGATATGAAACGCTGCTTGAGCAGGAAAAAGCGAAAGACCTGATTGAACACAGGTGCACTGCAAAGCACTGCCTCTATAAAGACAGGGTCCTTAGTAGAACTTTTAGCTACGCCGAATCGGAAGGAAAAATGGCAGGAATAAAGAAAACTAGCAAGGTGCTTGTTGTTGGTTCAGGACCTTTTCCGGAAACGGCAATAGGATATGCGCTCGCATTTGGTTGCGAAATTATATGCCTTGAGAAAAGAGGCCCGTTTGTGAAAAGGTCAAGGAAGGTAGTAGAAAAGCTAGGTCTTGGAAAAAATATATCTATCGTGCATGGTACAACAACAAAGCTGAAGGATCTGAAGTTTGACAAGGTATTAGTTACTGCTCTGGCAGTCCCGAAATCCGAGATACTTGGGGACTTGAGAAAATCAAACTGTGACATAATACTAAGGACCTCTTTCGGCTCAAGCAAATTGGTGTACTCGCCTGTGGATGCGGATGATCTCAAAGATTTTGAGGTAAAGGCGAAATTTGTGAGGCTCGGTAAGAACTTCACCTCATCAATACTGGTACGAAAGAAAGGGAGAAATTAATTCTAAGCCTCTTTGATAATCTGGTACTGCTGGTGCTTGACATGCGTCTTGGGGCCAAGCACCTCCTCCGAGAATGTTGATATGACAGCGACCAAGAAGAATGCTAACAGGGCAAAGTAGAAAGAGTATTGGAAAGAGAGTGCACTCCCGAATGCAGCTATGAAGATTCCCGCGATAGGTGCACCGAGCGCGCTTCCCAGGAACCTAAATACAGCGTTCATTGATGTTGCAAGCCCCGTTGTCCTTCGATCTATGCTAAGTATCAGGGAGTTGGTGTTTGGGATGTTTAGCGAGGCAAGGCCTGCTCCGACAATTGCAGTTGATATTATCAGTGTAATCAGATTGGTTGAAAGGGCTGCAAGCGCAAAGCCAAATATCGACACGCCCGAGCCAATCAGATAAAATGGCTTTGTGCCGTATCTGCTGACCCATCTGCCGACCAGAGGCGCGGTTATCAACATCATTATAGCAAACGGAACCATGGAGAGCCCTGTCATGAATATGCTCTCGCCATAGCCCACAGGGACAGCCGACTCGAATTCGTATGCGAAGGTCTGGTATGCCAGGAAGAATCCCAGACCTATCACAAGGACGATTAGATTCGCATTGAGCACGTTCTTTATTCTAAGCAGTTTGATGTCTAGTATCGCGTGGTCTATCTTTCTCTCGAATCTGTTAAGCAGCACAAATCCCACCAGTGCGCCTATTATGAGAAACAGTATTATTGGGGAGGTCCAGCCGAGCGTCGCGCCTTCCGATAGCCCGAAGACAAGCATGGCAAGGAAGACTGCAAGGAAAGACGCACCCACATAGTCGATCTTGACGTTTGGCATTGTGTTCTTCGACTCGCGGATGAACAGGTAAATGAGTATGGAGAATAGGGCAACGAACGGGACAGCCGTGTGATAGGTTGTCTGCCATCCGAAGTTGTTTGATACAAGTGAGCCCAGAGGCAGGCCGATTGCGGCTCCTGCGCCGAACATCGCGCCGACTATTCCAAGGGCCTGTGGGACTTTCTCCCTTGGGAACTGCTCTTGGATCAGGCTTACTGCAAGCGGAAAGATTGTGAGCCCGACTCCCTGGATGGTTCTAAGTAACAGAAGCGCAGGGAAGCTTGGGGCAAATCCCGTCATCGCGACGGCGACAGTGTAGATTGCGAGGACGCGCACCAGCACCTTCTTCTTGCCGTAGATGTCGCCCAGCTTGCCGACTATCGGATTTAGTGCCACTCCGGAAACAAGGTACATCGAAAGGACAAGGCTTACCTCCGCGGCGTTGATCCCGAACTGGGCCGAAATGGACGGAAGCGAAGGGATGAGCATCGTCTCTATGTACATGACCATTACTACAAAGAGCGCAAAAAGCAGAAGCGACCTGGTTGCGTATCGCTTATCGTATGTCTCTTGTTCCATCAGCTCACTCTTCACTTATTGTCCGCAAAGATGTCGCCGAAGCACCTGCAGAAATAATCCATGGCGTTCTTCACGCCCTTCTTACCCTTGGGAGTCAAGGAATATATTATTATCTTGCCCTTCTTCTCCCCCTTTATCATTCCGTTGTCCTTGAGGTCCTTTAGCGCAGGATAGATGGTTCCTGCCTTGGGCTTGTCGCCCCTTCTCTTCTCCAGCTCCTTGGCAAGCTCCTCCCCGTGCATTGGCTTCCTCGACAAAAGCCAGAGGACCTGGAATGAGAGCATTCCCCGCATGTCGCAGCCGTAGTTTTCCATCCGTTTCACTTGTTATGTATAGGACGTGCTATATATTTAAATATTTATCCTGCATAACGTATATGATGTCCTATATTGGCATCATGGTGGATGAAATGTGCGAATGTGGAAATGGAAACGGAATGAGGAACTTCCTCACAAAGGACGAGAAGCTGGAGATTCTAAAGGAGTACAAGAAGAATCTCGAAAGCGAGGCAAAGGGGGTCGGGGAAAGGATCAAGGAACTCGAGAAGAATAACTAATCCCTAGTTTTTCTTTTCTTTTTTTCTTTTTTATTTTTGTTTTCCCCAGACGCATTCTTTTTGATTCTGGCCTTCACTAGCTTCTTTATCAGTGAGATGGGAAGCTTTTTATCGAGAGGGAAGTGAATGGCCGATTTGGTTGTGACATATGTAGCCAGTTCCTTTTTGTGCTCCGCTATGATTGGAGGGCGCAGATAAAGCCCGACATGGTTTTTCATAATGGCAAACCAGGCCACCTTGCCCTTGTCATAGCTTGGCATCATGTAGCTTATGCTTTCTACGGCGTCCGGAGCAGCCGATCTGATTGCCGCCCTGATCTCATTTAGTTTGCCACGCGTATCTTTTGGCGCACTGGCAATGTACGCATCCACCTCTTTCGATACCTTTTTCATTGAATCCTCCTTTCAATTTTCATTTGAGATTGTTAAAGAAGTTGTCGATATGCGCGCATGCCTCCTTTATTGTTGAGTACTCCATCAGTGTTATGTTGGGGTTTCCCTTTATCATTGCTGATAGCCTCTTTCCCTCCTGAACATGGTAGAGGCAAAGTATAGTCTTCATCAGCTCCTCGGCCTTTGCAATCTCCCAGCCAGTGCCAAGCGAGGGGATGCTGACATCGGCAACCACGACGTCAGACCGCAGAAGAAAGTTCAGATCCCTGTTGAAAATCTGCTTTTCGTTTAGCCCCTGATCCTCAAGGGGGATCTTGTTCTTGTCCCCTATGTGCTCCGTGAGCACATTCCCGTGGGCTGATAGGTGCCTTATCACCTTCGCGTAGTCATCAACCTTTTCGCGGCTTGCGCGGATAGATGCTGCGAAGTAGATATTCATTCTCAAACCTCTATGTGGCCTATCCCGAAGTCGTCCTTGAGCCTCTTGGGGTCTATCTGGTCGGGAGATCCGTCGAGGAGCAGCTCTCCTCGCTTGTTCTTTGGGAAGAGTATGAAGTCCCTTATGTTGTTCTCGCCAGATAGCAGTGCGACTATCCTGTCAAGCCCAAGTCCAATTCCCCCGTGCGGCGGCGCGCCGTAGGATAGCGCCTCGATCAAGAAGCCAAATGAGTTCTCTATGGTCTTATCACTCATCCCCAGTATCCTGAGTATCTTTTTCTGGAACTCAGGGTCGATTATCCTGATCGATCCGCTGCCCAGCTCGTACCCGTTTAGCACCAAATCGTACTGCCTGCTCATCACCTTCTGGGGCTCGCTCTCGAGGAACTTCTCGGTTTCAGGGGTAGGCGCGGTTACCGGATTGTGTGCCGGCTTTAGCTTCTTTGTAACCTCATCCATCTCGAAGAGCGGCATCTCGTCGACCCACAGGAAGCTGAACTCCGAGCCGTAGATTCCGATATGGTCGGAAATGACTTTCCTGAGCTTCCCGAGCGCATCTAAAAGCAGTCTCTCCGATAGGTCCGACCCGATTATTATTACATCCCCTTCCTTTGGCGAGAGCTTCTTTAACAGCGCCTTCTCGCTTGGCCTCAGCGAGTCTGCTATGCTCTGCGGCTCGCTTCTAATCTCGCCTCCCTTCACATATAGCCAGGTAAGCCCCCTTAGGCCGAAGCTCTTTGCGAGCTCGATCGTCTTTAGCATGTATGCCTCGTTTATCTTGCTCTCCTTTCCGTACTTTGAGCCCGCGAATGCTATCGCCTTCACCCTGCCCCCGTTCTCCGCAACTCTCTTTAGGATGTTGTAGTTGCTCTTGACCGCCTCATCGGTTATGTCGACAAGGAAGTTGTCGTATCTGAGGTCAGGCTTGTCGCTTCCGTACTTATTCATAGCCTCGGCAAACGGGAGGTGCTTAAATGGAGTCTTTAGGCTCTTGCCAACGGCCTCCTTGAATATCTTCTTGAACATGCCCTCGATCAGCGCCTGTATGTACTTCTCGTCCTTGAATGCCATCTCAAGATCAATCTGGGTGAACTCCGGCTGCCTGTCCTCCCTCGGGTCCTCGTCCCTGAAGCACTTCGCAATCTGGAAGTACTTCTCAAGGCCTGAGACCATGCAGATCTGCTTGTAGAACTGGGGAGACTGCGGCAGGGAGTAGAACTTGCCCCTGTTGAATCGCGATGGGACAAGGAAGGTCCTCGCCCCAGTCTCGTATGTGTCCTTGATCATAATCGGAGTCTCAAGCTCCATGAACTCGTTGTCCCAGAAATACTCCCTCACTATCTTTGAGATCTTGTCCTTGAGCACTATGTGTTTGAGCGCCTGCGGCCTTCTCAGGTCAAGGTATCGGTACTGCAGCCTTATCTCCTCGTTTGCAAGGAACTTCTCCTTCTCCTCGATAAGCTCGAATGGAGGAAGCTTTGACTTGTTTAGCAGCTTGATTGTGCTGACCAGCACCTCTGTCTTTCCGGTCGGGTTCTTCGTGTCCACCGTCTCCTCATTTCTCTTGTTTACCTTTCCGGTTATCTCAATGACGTACTCCTTGCCCAGCTTCTCCGCCTCCGACTTCACGTCCCCCTCGAAGACCAGCTGCGTAGCGCCGTGCTTGTCTGCGATGTCGATGAACAGCTTGCCCCCATGGTCGCGGATGTATCTGCACCAGCCGTGAAGTGTGACCTCCTTGCCGATATGCGCCTCCCTGATCTCTCCACAGCTAAGTTCCATCTACTTCACGAATTAATCTGGTTTGTCTTAGCTAATTTTTAAACCCTTTCTTCAGGACTAGACCAAGCCGCTCGGAGACGAGCCTTGGGCTTGCATTTAGCTTCTTTGCAACTGCGCCAACTATGAAGTTTAGCGCCTTGGGGTTCTTCTCGTGCTCAAGCATAATCTTAGGGTTAGCGGCGATCATCTTGCCTATCTCCTCGTCAATCTCCTCCGATGATACATCAGAGACCGTGACCTTCACATGAGACCCCGATGTGACGTTCTTTATTATCTGGTCGGTTATCTGATGGCCACTCTTTGAGATCTCAAGAAGCTCGGTGAACTTCTCGTTGCTCAGCTTTATGCTCTCGTAGCGCTTTAGCACCTCGATGACGTTTATTATGGACTGTATCGGCCACTTGCCCTGGGAGTGCTGCAGGAGCTCAAGCGCCTTGGAATCGAACTGCACAAGCTCGAGCAGCGTCTTCTTGCTGCATCCGTACTTCTTTGATATCGCCTCTGCGATTCTGCTTGCGATTATCGGCTCTTCCCTCTCCTTTTCCTCTATTTTGTAAAAGGTAAGGTCTGGCTCGTAGATGAATCCGTACTCCTCGTCGCTCTCCTTCTCCCTTGAGGCATCAGTCTTGAGGCTCTTCTCATTGTAGGACCTTGTCTCTGCGACTATCTTCTGCTTTTTGGAGACGAGCTCCTCCTGCCTCTTTATCTCGTATCTTGCGGCGTCGACGAGGTTTCTTATCCCGGTCACGTTCTTTACCTCAACCCTTGCGTCCGATACCGAGATGTTTAGGTCCACCTTGAGCTCCTTCTCTATGTCCACGCCCAGGTAGTAGAGTATGCTCCTTAGTTCGTTTAGAAACTCCCTGAGCTCATCCTCGGATGCGATGTCGGGCTCTGTGACTATCTCAAGGAGCGGGAGGCCCGACCTGTTGAAATCGACAAGGGTGTAGTTGTCCTCTCGGATTATCTTCGCGGGGTCCTCCTCGAGCTGTATTCGCCTTATTCTGACCCTCTTCTTCTCCAGGTCGAGATGGCCGTCAACACCGATTGCGTCGTGCAGCTGTGTTATCTGGTAGGATTTTGGCAGATCCGGATAGAAGTAGACCTTTCTGACGAAGGAGGTTCTGTTTTTTGAGACGCATTTCAGCGCGCTTGCCACATCAAGAGAGTATTCGAGTGCGGCCTTGTTGAGCATCGGCTTTGAGCCAGGAAATCCGAGGCATATGGGGCAGATTGAGGAGTTTGGCTCCTCAGAAGTCGTGCTGCATGCGCAAAACAATTTTGACTTTGTCGGAAGTGCAACATGAACTTCTAATCCAATCTTCATAATCATCACAGGTTGTGCTTGAACTGGTATTCGAATGATTTCTCCCATTCGGAAACAAAATCAAGAAGTGCGTAATCGTTGAAATGGGACGTGACAAGCTGTGCCCCAACCGGCATGCCCTTTATGTAGGCGTATGGAAATGAGACGTGCGGAAATCCCGAGAGGTTTGGCGGGATGGTGAGGGCATCCATCGCGTATGTCTGCAGGGGCGATAGCTTCCTGGCCTCCTCTATCTTCGGCGCAGTTATCGGCATCGTCGGGCTTAGGATAAATGAGTCTTTCATCAGGCCAGCGAGCTTGTTTGTGAGGGCTGTTCTAACCTTGAGCGCCTTTGTGTAGTACTTGTCCTTGACGCTTGCGCCCCTAACAAACGTGCCGAGGACTATCCTTCTCTTTGCCTCGGTGCCGAAACTTTCCCTTGCATTTGTGAAGAACTCGTTGTACTTCTTTGTGAAGTCCCCGTATTGCATGCCGTACTTGTATCCATCATACTTTGCCAGGTTTGTAGACGCCTCGGACATTGAGATTATGTAATATGCAGGTATTGCCTTGTCTATGAAGTCGAAACTCACATGGTTGATTGCGTATCCCTGGTTCTCGAGCCTTGCCAGAAGAACCTGGAATGTGGATTTTATTTCCTCTGATACGCCGTTCATCAGCTGGTCTATCACCACGATCTTTTTCTTCTTCAGGGCGCTGACCTTTTTGTCAACGCAGGTGGAGTCGTATCCGTCCCTGCCCTTTATTATCTCGAAGGTCTCGCGGACCATGGAGCTGCTTCGTGCCATTATCCCAATCTTATCAAGAGAGTTTGCATAGTCTATCAGGCCGTACCTTGAAACCAGCCCGTAGGTTGGCGTGAATCCAACGACCCCGCAGAAAGAGGCTGGATTTGAGATCGAACCGCCGGTCGATTCCGCGATGGCAACATGGTTCTTCATCACAGAGGCTGCGACTGCCGCGCCGCTGCTCGATCCGCCTGCGACGCACTTATCGTCAAATGGATTTTTCGCAACAACATCCGTATTTACGCCAAAACTCCCGAAACCAAACTCGTCCATCGCGGTCTTGCCAAGAAATCCGAAGCCCTTATTCATCATCCTCTCGACTGAAGTCGCACTAAACGGTGGCAGATACCCCTTGAGTATCTTTGAACCCGCCCTTGACTCGAAACCCTTGACGCAGAGGTTGTCCTTTACGCTAAACGGCACGCCTTCTGAGACATTCTCGTTGATGACGGTGAAAAAGCGGAGCTCATCGTTTAGCTTTGAGAGCTCCCGAAGCAGCTTTGGATAGTTTACCTTCTCTATCTTTTGCTTTTTTGAATCTTTTGCGCCTCCCATCAAACCACGATCATATTTCAGGGCCCACCACATAGAATCGATAGGTCTTGGTTCCCTTCAAGAGCGCGTCGGGATTCTCAAAGGGCTCGACCTTGTCCTCCCTTAATCTTTCCTCAACCTCGATCGGATGGTAGGATGGCTCCAATTTTGAGGTATCCACAGACTCAATTGTGCCAAAGTAGGAGAGTATGGAGTCGATGTCCTTCTTTATCTGCGCCTTCTCCGAATCGCCTAGCTTGAGCCTGCATACGGCGAGAAGCCTGTCGAATTCCGAATCCTGCATAAAGCTATTATCCGCTCCAAGCTTAAAAAGGCTTTTCGCTGGGGAACCTTTAAATAATTTGAATGGACCTAGAAAGAAAGGATGGTTTTCATGGGAAACAAGATACGATGCTCGCACATACTGGTGGAAAAGCTCTCGCTCGCTGAGGAGATACTAAAGAAGCTAAAGGAGGGTGGCAACTTCTCTGCGCTAGCGGAGCAGTACTCGATTGACGGCTCAAGGAGGCGAGGAGGGGACCTCGGAGAGTTCGGTAGAGGGATGATGGTCAAGCCGTTTGAGGATGCCGCATTCAAGCTCGAGAAGGGGGGCATATCCGAGATTGTCAAGACCCAGTTCGGCTACCACATAATAAAGAGAACCGGCTAATTGCATGAAGGAGATAGAGACCAAGATAGTCGGATTTGACGAGAAGAAGCTTCGCGCTACGCTCAAGAAGAGGGCAAAATACATCGCAAAGAGGCACTTCAAAAGATACGTTTTTGACATGGTCGAAAAGGGAAACCGCGGCAACTACGACGAGTTTGTGAGGATAAGGACTGACGGCAAGGTCTCCACTCTCACATACAAGTTCAGGAAGGGAAAGGGCATCGACAACACCGAGGAGCTCGAGACCCATATAGGTGACTTTGAGAAGGCCGCGCAGATAATGTCAAAGCTCGGCACATGGTCTGGCAGCTACAGGCAGGAGAACATGGTTGAGATATGGGCCTACAAGGGAACTGAGGTCACAATAGCGAGGTGGCCCCTAATCCCAAAATTCGTTGAGGTCGAAGGCAGATCCATAGCGGCAGTAAAAAGGACAATAAAGGAACTTGCGATAGGAGGAAAGGAGGTGGGGAATCTAAGCTACGCAAAACTCTTCGCTATGTTCGGAAAGAAAGGGAAGGACCAGGGGAATCTTAGGTTCGTGAACTGAATCAGAATATCTTCTTTGCTGAAAGGTCCTTTGTTACCTCCTCCACATCCTTGATGGTGTCCGTGCCGTGCCAATAACACTCGTGGAACTTTATTCCTCCGAGCAGCCTCTGCTTTGCGAGTTCTGGGAAGGTCTCGGTCTCTATCGAGCCGTTCTTTGGAAGGTACCCGAATACCTTCGGGGTCATCTTGTACACCCCCGAGTTTATCCAGCAATCCTTTAGAAGCGGCTTCTCGACAAAACTTGTTATCTCTTCGCCGTCCGTGTTTATTATGCCGTATGGGCTTCGAAGCTGCGTGAGTGCTAGGGAGGCTGCGTTCTTTCCAAGCCTCATCTCCCCCACATTGAGGTTTGTTATGTTGTCCCCGTTAACCATCACGAACTCCTTCTCCCCTTTTAGCAGGTGCTCCACGTTCTTTAGCGCTCCGCCTGTTCCCAGCGCCTCCTGCTCTATCACGATCTCCGATTCGACGCCGAGCTTATTGCTCTCGAAGAACTTGACTATCTTATCGGGCAGATATGAAGCGGTGATGATGAAGGAGTCATACCCGTATCTTTTGAGCCAGTTTATCTGCCACTCCATTATCGGCTTCCCACCGACCTGGACGAGCGGCTTTGGGACCGTGTCGGTGAGCGGCCTGAGCCTCTTTCCGAATCCGCCAGCAAGTATTACAGCTTTCATGATCTAACCTTTCCAGAACAGATATTTCAAACTAATCCCTAAGCTTCCTCTCCGCCTTTATGACCTTCTTTATCGCACTGACCGTCTCGGCCTTTACGTCCGCAGGATCAACCTTGACTCTCGCCACCCCGGTGTCGATTGCTGCCTTGGCCACAGCCGCCGCTACGCTTGCGGTAACCTTTGTCGCAAGCTTCTGGTCGAGCATAGATGGAACGATGTAGTCCGGAGATAGCTTCTTGCCGACCCCCTTTGCTATCGCCCTTGCGGCGGCCACAAGTATCTCGTAGTTTACCTTTCTTGCGTGAGTCTCTAGAAGTCCCCTCATTATTCCTGGGAATGCGAGAAGGTTGTTTATCTGGTTTGGAAGCTCGCTGCTGCCCGTCCCGATTATGAACGCCCCGTAGGACTTGCCCTCCTCGTATCCCACCTCCGGAACCGGATTTGTGAGCGCAAAGATTATCGGCTTCTCATTCATTTTTGATATTAGTTCCTTGCCAAAGTGGCCCTTTCCTGAAAGCCCAATCAGAACGTCTGCGCCAACTACAACTTCCTCAAGGGTTCCCTTAAACTTTTCAGCGTTTGTGAGTGCGGCTATCTCCGCCTTTATGTCGGTCAGATCATCTCTGCCCTCGTAGATCACACCCTTCGAATCAAATGAGTAGATCCTCTTTACTCCGATGCTGCTAAGAAGCCTAACCGCGCCGACGCCTGCGGAGCCTGTTCCGTTTATTACAATCTTCACATTCTTGATGTTCTTTCCGGCAAGCTTTAGCGCGTTCAGAAGCCCTGCAAGTATCACGGTTGCGGTTCCCTGCTGGTCATCGTGAAAAACCGGGATGTTTAGCGATGCCGCAAGCCTGTCAACCACGTAGAAGCTCTTAGGGGACTCTATGTCCTCGATGTTTATCCCCCCGAAAGTTGGCTCAATCTGCTGGACGAACTTCACGATCTCGTCCTCGTTTGTCGTCCTTATCGAAAGCGGTACTGCATCTACTCCTCCGAACCTCTTGAATAGCACAGCCTTCCCCTCCATCACTGGGAGTCCTGCCTCGGGACCTATGTTTCCAAGTCCAAGAATCCTGGTGCCATCGGTGACTATCGCTATTGTGTTCGCCTTTGAGGTGTAGTCGTAGGCCTTGAGCCAGTCCTCCTTTATCTCAAGGCACGGGTAGGCGACGCCAGGGGTGTAGTAGGTTGAGAGGTCCTCCTGGGTCTGGAGAGGGACCTTGCTTGCAGTCTCGATCTTTCCCTTGTGCCTCTTATGTAACTCTAGTACTTTTTCCTTGTCTGCCATCAAACTACCTAAAAACAGGGAATTAAAAATTGAAAGTCAAGGTATTTATCGCTTTCTTGGAGGATTTTCACACATCTAATAAATACCTTTATGGTGCAACGAATAATTGATACTACCGATATGGTATGGTGCTTTTTTGATCAAACGAGTTTTCCAGGGTGCTGTGGACAACATCCAGATACTCGATGAGAACGGCGATATAGACGCCTCTCTTTTTCCAAGCGGGCTCGATGACAAGAAGATCCTTGAGATGTATAGGTACATGTCGTTTGCAAGGGCGCTTGACGCCAAGTGCCTTAGCCTGCAGAGACAGGGGCGCGCAGTCACCTATGCGCCACTGATAGGGGAGGAGGCGACACAGGTCGGAAGCGCGATGGCGATGCGGGCAGGAGATCTTTTTGTCCCAAACTTCAGGCAACATGCAGTCTACCTCGTCAGGGGACTTCCACTCGAGATAATGTTTCTGTACTGGCGTGGCTTTGAGGAGGGAGCCGCAATACCAAAGGAGGTTGGTGGGTTCCCATACATCGTTCCTGTGTCGAGCCAGATGCCGCACGCCGCAGGGATTGCATTTGCTCAAAAGTACAACAAGAAGGATGTGGCAGTCCTCGCATATGTTGGAGACGGTGGCACATCAGAGGGTGATTTCTATGAGGCTCTCAACTTCGCAGGCGTATTCAAATTGCCGATGGTCGCGATAATAGAGAACAACCAGTGGGCGATATCGGTCCCGAGGTCAAAGCAGAGCGCCGCAGAGACTCTCGCGCAGAAGGGATTTGCGGCAGGGATAAGGTGCGTGCAGGTGGACGGGAACGACGTTATTGCTGTCTACAAGGTCATCAGCGAGGCGATCGCAAATGCGAAGGACGGGCCAACCCTAATTGAGTGCGTCACATACAGGATGAGCATGCACACAACCGCAGACGACCCGACAAAGTACAGGGATCCGGCAGAGGTGGAGATCTGGAAGGCGAGGGACCCCATAGACAGGGTGAGGAAATACCTCAGCAAGAAGGCCCTCTGGAGCCTCGAGCTCGAGAAAGCAATGGGGGAGGAGCAGCTCAAGATAATTGATGAGGCGGTCGCAAAGGCGGAGGCGTTCAAGCCTGATCCAAAAAGCATGTTCGAGAACGTGTATGGCTACATGCCACAGGTCTTGCAGGACGAGCTTGATGATTCTGTTGCAAATAATTTCTGGCAGGGATGATTATGAAGGTAAACATGGTTAGCGCGATAAACAATGCACTCGACCTAGCCATGGCGGAGAAGGAGGAGGTCGTCCTATTGGGGGAGGACATCGGAAAGGACGGCGGAGTCTTCAGGGCAACCGACGGGCTCCAGGCAAAGTACGGAGAGGGGAGGGTGATGGACACGCCCCTTGCAGAGTCGGTGATACTCGGGGCCTCAATTGGGATGGCAATGTCCGGGCTGCACCCGGTTCCTGAGATACAGTTCGCGGGATTCATGCTGATGGGGTTCGGGCAGCTCGCAAACCACGCGGCAAGATACAGGAGTAGGACAAGATCAAAGTTCGAGGTGCCGATGGTGGTGAGGACTCCGATAAGCGGAGGGGTCAGGACCCTTGAGCACCACTCAGACAGCCCTGAAGCGCTCTACTCCCACCTGGGCGGGCTCACGGTTGTAATTCCGGCCACCCCGTACGATGCAAAGGGGCTTATGATAAAGGCGCTGCACATGCGCGATCCGGTCATCTTCCTTGAGCCGACAAAGCTCTACAGGCTCTTCAAGCAGGAGATACCGGATGAGATGTATGAGGTTGAGATAGGGAAGGCGAACCTTGTAAAGGAGGGAAATGATCTGACGATCGTGACCTACGGGACGATGCTTAGCGTTGTGAACGAGGTTGTTGAAAAGAAAAACCTCTCCGCGGACGTTCTTGACCTGAGGACCATAAACCCTCTTGACGAGAAGTCCATACTAGATAGCGTAAAGAAGACGGGCAAGGTTCTCATTGTCCATGAGGCCCCGCTAGGATTCGGGCCTGGAGCGGAGATTGCGGCAAGGATCGCGGAGAAGGCGATCTTCGAGCTCGACGCCCCGATAATGAGGGTGGGATCAAACAGCTTCCCATACCCGTTCCCAGGATACGAGAATTATTACATACCAAATGCGCTTAAGGTATCGAAGGCGGTTGACAAGCTGCTTTCCACGTGATTTTTATGAAAGAGATTAAATTTGTTGATGTCGGGGAGGGGATAACCGAGGGCCATTTGCAGAAATGGCTGGTCAAGGACGGCGATGCGGTTAAGGAGGATCAGCCCCTCTTCCAGATCGAGACCGACAAGGCGGTGGTGAACATACCCTCACCGATTTCCGGACGGGTGAGGATAATGGTGAATGAGGATTCAACGGTCCATGTCGGAGATACAATTGCAAGAGTGGGTACTGAAGAGGAGCTCAAGGGAACTGGGGCGACTACATCGCCTAAGGCCGAAGCGCAGGCGGCACCAGCAAAGGCTGTTGCCCAGCCAGTTGCGGCGCAGGCGGCAAAGCCAAGAGAGATAATTGCGACTCCAGCTGTCAGAAAACTTGCGCGGGACATGAAAATCGATCTGAAGGAGATTGTTGGCACCGGACCTGAGGGAAGGATCGTAGAAAATGACATACGGAACATTGCACACGAGACCTCGATACAGACAAGGCCCGTTCCAAAGTACTCGGAGGTCCTTGAGGCGCAGCACTCGGAAAGCGTCGAAAGGATACCGATGAGCTATACGAGAAAGGCTATCGCAAAGAACATGGAGGCCTCCTGGACAATCCCAAGGGCGGTCCACATGGACATAATAGACGCTACAGCGCTCTTTGAGATCGTGCAGAGGGAAAAGCCAAAGGTGCTCAAGGAGTTCGGGACAAAGCTCACCTTCCTGCCGTACATAATAAAGGCGGTTGTTGCGGCCCTCAAGGAAAAGGAGAACGAGCGGTTCAATGCGAGCTTTGACCACGAAAAGTTCGAGATTGTCCTAAAGAGATACTACAACATCGGTCTGGCGGCGGAGGCGCCTGACGGGCTCAGGGTGATCTCGATAAAGGATGCCGACAAGAAGAGCATACTCGAGCTCGCAAAGGAGACTCACGAGCTGGGGGATAAGGTCAGAAACGGCACTATATCGCTTGAGGAGATGAAGGACAGCACATTCACGATAACAAACATAGGGAGCCTGGGCGGGGGATACCTCTCTGTTCCGATGATAAACTATCCCGAGGTCGCGATACTTGGAATCCACATGGTGAGGGATGCCGCAATGGTGAAGGACGGAAAGGTGGTCGTCGGAAAGCAGCTGCCGTTCTCGCTCTCATTCGACCACAGGGTGGTCGATGGGGCGGAGGCGGTGCACTTCGGCAACGCGCTGATAAAATACCTAGAGGATCCGGACTTTCTTGATATTGTCTAGTAGGCAGATCAATAATGTATAATCTGAGAGCCGCTTTTCGCAAAAAGAAATAAAAACTAAAGCAATCAAGAAAGGGTATGCAACAGCAGACCAAGTATATTTTTGTCACCGGGGGAGTCATGTCTGGGCTCGGCAAGGGGGTGACCTCGTCTTCCATCGCAAAGCTTCTGCAGATCCACAACAAAAGAGTATCCTGCGTAAAGATCGACCCGTACCTAAACTACGATGCGGGGACCATGAATCCCGTGGCGCACGGCGAGGTGTTTGTCACAGAGGACGGCGGAGAGTGCGACATGGACATAGGGAACTATGAGCGATTCCTCAACCAGAACGTTACAAAGAGCCACAATATAACCACTGCCCAGGTTTACTCCCAGGTGATTGAGGCTGAGAGGAGGGGGGAGTACCTCGGGGCATGCGTGCAGATAATCCCGCATGTGACTGATGCGATAAAGGGAAGGATTCGAAAGATCGGGCAGGAGGAGAATCTCGAGATCCTTGTAGTCGAATGCGGCGGCACGGTGGGGGACATTGAGAGTCTTCCGTTCCTTGAGGCGCTCAGGCAGATCAGGCTCGAGGACGGGGCCGAGAATGTGATGTTTGTGCACGTGACGCTCGCGCCATCGCTTGATGTTGTGGGCGAGCAGAAGACAAAGCCGACGCAGCACAGCGTTCAGGAGCTAAGAAGGATAGGGATCCAGCCCGACATGCTGATGGTCAGGTGCACAAGGCCGCTTGAGGATTCGGTGAGAGAGAAGATATCACACTTCTCAAACATAACCGCAAGGGACGTCTTCTCCTGCCACGATGTCGAATCCATTCTCGCAGTCCCGAAGGTAATCTACGATCAGGGAATAGTCACCGAGATATTCAGGAAGTTGTCAATGGAGGCGCCACAGGAGGGCGGCGCAAACTGGAAGGAATGGGACTTGATTGTCGACTCGTTTAGAAAGAATGGGGAGGAAGTGAAGATTGCAATGGTCGGAAAGTACGTGAAGCTGCCAGACAGCTATGTGAGCGTGAATCAGGCGCTCAAGCATGCAGGCGCAAAGCTAGGCAAAAACGTCAAGATAGACTGGATAGACGCGGAGGAACTCAACGGCAATGTGGACTCCTTGTCTAGTTATGACGGGATAATTGTGCCTGGCGGATTCGGGGAGAGGGGCACCGAGGGGATGATAAAGACCGCAAACTTTGCAAGGGAGAGGAACATACCGTATCTTGGAATATGCTTTGGTTTCCAGCTTGCGGCGGTAGCATTCGGAAGGTACGTATGCGGGCTTGAGGGGGCGAACTCAAGCGAGATAGACCCTTCGACCCAGAACCCGATAATCGATCTGCTCCCTGAGCAAAAGGATGTTAAGAACAAGGGGGGATCGCTCAGACTCGGGTCCCATGAGGTAAATATCGTGGAAAATACGATGGCATCCAAATTATACAAAAGCAGCAAGATCTCAAGGAGGCATCGGCACAGATACGAGTTCAACCAGAAGTATCTGGAGATGTTTGCTTTAAAGGGGCTTGTGTTCACAGGCCACAGCGATGGCAAGAAGAGGATGGAGGCGCTTGAGATCCCCTCCCACAAATTCTACCTGGGAATCCAGTTCCACCCTGAGTTCAGCAGCAGGCCGGGATATCCGGAGGAGTGCTTTGAGGCTTTTGTCCGCGCCTCATCAAGTTAAAGTCGCTCTAGCTGATTTTATATAAGTTTATTGCCTAGGGTTAGTTGATGATTGGATGGTTATGGGTTCCCTGCCAGAGCAGGTTGATTTGGCAGTCATAGGGGGCGGGGTCGGGGGATACGTCGCCGCAATCCGCGCCTCGCAGCTTGGCCTCAACGTCGCCCTTGTGGAGAAGAACAAGATGGGAGGGCACTGCCTAAACTATGCGTGCATTCCTTCGAAGACGCTGATAAAGATCGCAAACACATTCTACGATGCGCAGCACTCCCAGAAATTCGGGATAAGCGTGCAGGGGGCGACTATCGACCCAAAGGTGATGCTCAAGTGGAGGACCGATGTCTCGGCAAAGCTTGAGAATGGAGTCAATTCGCTATGCAGCCTTAATCAGATCGAGATCGTGAAGGGGACAGGGACGTTCCTAAACTCAACGACCTTGCAACTTACAAACGGCACATCGCTTGACTTCAAGAAGGCGCTCATCGCAACAGGATCCGAGCCGACAACGATTCCCGGATTCGAGTTTGCAGGAAATGTGATTGATTACAAGCAGGCGCTGAGCCTAGAATTCATACCGAAGAGCATGGTGATAGTCGGGGCAGGATACGTGGCGGTTGAAATCGGAACGCTCTACGCCAAGTTCGGGACTAAGGTCTCGATAGTCGCGAGGACCGATGTGCTCTCCCGCTTTGACAGGGACGCGGTCTCGCTTGTGAAGGCGAGAATGCAGGAGCTTGGGGTAAAGATATACCTCAATGCGACTCCGACATCGCACGACCACAACTCGGTAACGCTTGGAAGCGGGGAGAAACTGGAGGCGGACCTCATAGTTGTTGCAGTCGGACTGAGGCCTTACACGATGGGGCTCGGTCTTGAGAACACGAAGGTGAAGATTGACGGCAAGGGATTCGTCCAGGTAGACAACCAAATGAGGACTGCAGACCAGAATATTTTTGCGATTGGAGACGTTGTGGGGGAGCCGATGCTCGCGCACAAGGCAATGAGGCAGGGCGTCATCGCAGGGGAGGTTGCAGCAGGGCAGAACTCATCCTACGACAACATCGTTGTGCCTGCAGTGATATTTTCAGACCCTGAGATTGCAATAGCAGGGACTGTTGAGGAAGGAAAGGGGATAACGGTGACAAAGTTCCCGCTCAGCGCGCTTGGGAGGTCCGTCGCCCTTGACACCACGCGGGGCTTTGTAAAGATTGCATCTGATGAGCACCAGATGGTGAAGGGAGTTGAGATAGTATCGGATGAGGCAAGCTCCATGATCTCAGAGGCGGCGCTCGCAATAGAGATGGGGGCCACGCTTGAGGACATCGCATCTACGATACACCCGCACCCGACATACAGCGAGGCGATCCAGGAGGCGGCAGAGGCGGCGCTCGGCAGGCCGCTGCATTTCTTCTACCCGAAGAAGAAGTGAGTGGATGGACTACGAGAAGGATTTTGAGGAGGGCTACACGGATTCGTCGCTTGGGAAGATTTACTACAGAAGGCACCATGCAAACGGGAAGAAGCTAATATTCCTTCATGGGATAGGCGGCACGACCAAGGCGTGGGCAAGGTTGATGAGATTCATGCCCGACACGCTCGACATCTCGCTCATCGACCTTTTGGGCCACGGAAAATCCGCGGCACCCGAGAATGCAAGCTACACGATAAGCGAGCAGGTGCAGGTTCTGCTTGAGTTCGTCTCGGACCAAAACAACGGAAGCAGCTGCATAATCGGCCATTCCTACGGAGGATGGATTGCTGCATACTACGCCTCCTACCCCTATCCGGCGCTCAGCTTTGTGCTCGAGGACAGTGCGGGACTTGAGGAAGAGGAGGAGGCGCTTGCGAAGAAGGATGATGGGGACCACCACAAGGAGAAGTTCATACAGACAATGCTCCTCTACAACAACAATGAGCAGGTAATAAGAAAGATTCTCGAGTCCTCGCGCATGGAGGAGCTTACGGACGAGAGGCTCTCAATGATAAGGAGGCCGACACTTATAATCTGGGGGGATAAGGACGACACGGTAGATCCGAAATATGCAGGGATATTCAAGGAGAAGATTAAGAACAGCAGGCTTGAGATAATAGAGGGGGCTGGGCACGACCCGCACTACACTGACGCGGAGAGGTTTGCAAAGATAATACTTGACTTCATCAATCAGACGTGATATTTTTGGGAGGGGAGCAAAACGTTGTAAGGGCTGGCGCGGCTGCGATCATACAGAAAGAGGATGGCAAAATACTCCTTGGACGGAGGGGCGTCTTCCCAAAGGGGATATGGGTGTTTCCCGGAGGGGGAATAGAGTATGGGGAGAGCTCGGAGCAGACGGTGGTGAGGGAGATACGGGAGGAGATAGGGATTGAGATAAAGCCCGTAAGACTGATCAAGGTCTTCGAGATGATACTACCTAAAATAAACACCCACAGGATAATATTTTTCTACCTTGCGGAGCTCATTGGCGGGGAGATTGAACTGACAAGCGATATAGACGAAATCAAATGGGTGCTTCCCAGCGAGGTGCCGGAATTGGAGAATCTTGGGGACACCGTAATGCCCATCCTAAAAGAAAGCGGACTCATCTGAACCTTATTTGGGTTTTGTTGCCAGTTTTTGAGTTTTGGTCCTCCGTTCTGAATGTAGACTGAAGCATCTTGCTCAATTCCCTGTTTTGCTTCTCGTCAAACTTCCTGACCTCCTCCGTTAGGATTGCCCCGACTTGTATCTTCTCGGAAGCGCCCTTTGCGATGTTTATTATGTGGGAGTATGTTGTCTCTTCCTTGCACACGTCCATAGGCCTCTTCTCGGCCTTGTTTGCCTTTTCGCACATCCTAATAAAAGCTTCAGGATCTGCGGAGAACACGAGGCTTATCATCTCGTTTATCTTGTTCCTTGCATCGTCCACGGCCTCCCGGGTAATTCCCTGAGTCACCACGTCGATATTGACTAGGGTGTGCATTACATTCCAGTCGTAGTTATTGAGGTGCGAGAGGCTCACGCCATCCTTCTTCATGTATCCGAGAACTTTTTTGAAGCCGTCTGCAGTCTCAATCTTTGCGAGATTCTGCAAGAGCGAATTACCGTTCCCGTTTATTGGGGTTGTGAGTATCGCCTTGTCATGTTCGTAGAATAGATCAAAAATGGATGGGCGAGTGGGATGGTCGTATAGTATTGCCTTGTAGGCCAGATTCGCCATTGTTTTTAATGAGGCTGCTTTTTGTTCGGCGCTCTCTCCTTTTACCGACGCTAGAAATGAACTGATATGGCCGAGGTCGCCGCGCTTGATGGCGTCCTCTACTAGTTTTAAATTTGACGAGATTTCCGACATTAGGCACTACCAGAAGCAATTTCGCTTGACATTTTGACGAAATACATATTGATGCTAAGAATAAAAACTTATTGTTACTTTTCGTATTACAAAATAATTAATTCAGGGTCTTTCGAGCGCCTTTATCTGCTCTATGACGTCCGGAATTACGACTGCGGCCTGTATGTGGACTATGTATTCGTGACTGCCGGCGTAGTCCTTATATTTGCCAAAGAATACCAACTCAGAGGAACGCTGTATCTGATCTTCGAAGCGGTGGATGGTTAGCCTATCCCGGGGTAAATCATCATCGCTGACTTGCACTATTTTTGATTCCTCTCGGGCCAGGCCGAACCTTGCGACTAGGATCTCTACAGGCACCTGATTTTTATCACAGAGGCTTAGAAATCCATCAACTAGCTCCAGATTCCGGCGCCTGTCAGGCGTAGGCTTTCCGTTTATCATTGTAGTTTCAGGGGGAGTAGCATTGAACCCTATCAACTTTTCCTCTTGCTCTTCTTTCTCCCCTCTTCTCTGGAAATATATATCCAAATTCACCCCTCCATCCCCGAGCACTGATTCAAAATAGGAAAGCACGTGTTTTGTCTTTGTCCGAGGGACTTCGGCTTGTGCGACTTCCATGGTTTGAATCCATTTGGGGATTTTAAATAGCTTAACTAGTGTTCGTTTTGCCCATTTCTGCGCGAAAATGGCAGGGAGAGGAAGTGCCCGACCGCACGAAAGATTTAATATACCTATTTTATTCATTATTGAGCGATTAGGATGCGACCTTCCAATCTCTACAAGATATCACAGGTAAAGAAGATCATAGAATTTGTAGCCTACGGCTCGCTTATCCTGGATTTCGCAATAAGCATAGTGACCCTTGTGTCGATAAACACGCACGAGGCGAGTTTGGCCAGTATCCAGCAGTTTTTGAACGTCGCGCTAAGCGGAGTGATAGTGCTCACCGTAATACTCTTCCTGACTGTGGTGTTCCTCTCCCAATACGACAAGATAATCTACCACTTCGCAAAGAGCGGGATAACCATAAAGTACAGGAAGAGAAGGGGCTGAAAGTGCCAGGGGAGCAGTCGAGATAGTTTTAAATATTCCTTTTGGTAAATCATCATTGGTACGATGGCTAGGGGGAAGGCTTCTTTGAGGGACAAAAATGAGCGCTTGCTAGTCCTCGCCATAGACATCGACAACGACCTCTTTCGAAAGACGAAGATAAGCGGACCTGTGCTCGGAAGGGTGCAGAATTTAAACGCCGCAAACCAGCTCATGCTCGCAGATCCCGAGGACACTGACGGGAACACGATGTTCCAGGCGGTCAAGCTCTATGATGATCTAAAGAAGGATGGATACTCGGTCAATCTGGCCACGATCACCGGGACAGAGACGGAAGGGTACGACGCGGACAGGGAGATCTCAAGGCAGCTTGAGCTCGTACTGACAAACTACAAGGTGGATGCGTGCGTCTTTGTGACTGACGGGGCAAGCGACAACAGGGTTCTCCCGATAATAGAGTCCAGAATCAAGATAAACAGCGTAAAGATGGTAAAGATCAAGCAGGCAGAGCAGCTAGAGAACACGTACTTTGTGATCCTCGAGAAGCTCAAGGAGCCCCACTACGCAAGGATAGTCTTCGGAATACCTGCGCTTCTTCTGCTTCTCTTTGCAACCAGCCTAACGTTAGGGCTTGGATGGCTGCTTCCAATTGCACTTATCGGAATCTACCTGGTCATGAAGGGATTCGGACTTGAGGACATGCTGATAAACTCGTTCAGGGGCTTCGGCTTTAGCATAGAGAGGATCAGCTTCGTCTTCTACCTCAGCTCCATAATCTTCTTCCTGGCGAACATACTGATCGCCTTCGGGAACTACACCACGCAGGTTGCGCTTGGCTCGGACGCCATAACAACAGCCGCTTACACGGTAGAGGGATTCCTCATACTCTTCCCGGTGATGCTCATACTATACCTGCTCGGCAGGATGTTTGAGGCAAAGAACTCCAGATACATCTTCAGGAACTTCAAGTACGGCACATATGTCGCTTCGGCGATAATACTCTGGGTGCTCAGCTACGCATTCGTGGCCTGGGTCATAGGGCAGATATACTTCGGGCAGCTGCTCGGATATGCGGGAGTCGCAATAATAATAGGGATCGCAATGAGCCTAACGACCCACTTCCTTAGGATAAAGGCGATAAGGACAAAGAGGATGAAGGACAAGGTGGTGGTCAACGAGCTGGGAGCCATGATCGGAAAGGTCTCAGGAATCGACATAAAGAGGGGATCGCTTATAATCAACACGAGCTTTGGAAACCCTGTTCGATACAGCGTTGACAGGATAGTTGACGTCTCGAACAAGGTAGTGATAAAGTAAGGCCAGTCTATGCCTATTCTGCCAATTCCTTTCAAGATTGCATACGGGGATAGCAACGCATGCTATCCGGCTGCGATGCAGAGCGCACTCGCATATTTTTGTCCAGATAAAGAGTATACGCTTGAGTTCCTAGACAAAACACTAAAGAGATCCAAAAATAAGTGGACATTCACAACCCAGTTGGCAGCAGCGTTATACGAACTTGGGCTGGAAATAAAGTACTACTCAATTGATTCGCTTTCCACTACTGAAAGTAGGGAAGCACTTATTCAATTCTTTAAGGATGTGCACAAAGAGAACTGGAAGAAATACTTGGATCTCGTAGATATTGATTCCGTAGTGGAATCTACGCAGAAATGCATGAGATATAACCTGTTTGAAAACAAGAAACTAGAGATCAAGGACCTAGAAGAATACATGGAAAAGGGATTTGCTGTGATGGTGCTAATAGACCACGCAGTGCTAATGAAAAAGGATGTGGGATATACCGGGCATTTTGTTATTCTTACAGGATTTGACCAGAAAAACTTCTACTATCATGAGAATTTTGAGAAGAATGCTCAGGCCAATAAATCAGCTGGAAAAGAAGACTTTTTCGCGGCTTGGAGTGAGGAAAAAACGGGAAGAGACACAGTAGTGGTACTGGGGAAAAGAAAATAGTTGTCAGATCATACCGTCAAAGAAATTATCCGTAATCTCATCGGCTGCAACAAATCCTTGTGATCTAAGTTTTTGTTCGGTCAATTTTGGGGTTAACCTTAACATCATTGCGTTTATCTTGGGTTCGCTAGCCGCAACTATTTCCTTGGCTGCACCCTCAAGCCTCTGCTTTATTGCTGGCGAATCTCTTATTATAGAAAGCACCTCTCGCCCGTCCTTGCTTAGATGGTTGATTCCCTTTATGTATCCCGGAGCCTGCTCCACTAAACCGTGGGACTGCAAATCCGCAACAGCTCTCTTAAAAGGCCTCGCAAGGGCCTTCATGCACTGCCTCGACTCCAAGGACTTAAGCATCAGGTAGTGTTTTCCATCGAGCTCGTTTAATTTTACAACCATACTAACACAATCTGGGTTCTCTTGGGATGTTTAAATATTTTGGCGATTGTTTCGTTTTAGCCCGCTCAGCCTACCGCCTTCTTGATTAATGCTACGATCTTGGCCTCTTCGACTGCGGTTAGCTTCTTGATCGCAAAGCTGGTTGGCCACATCAAGCCATCGTCTAGGTTCGCCTTGTCGCTGAAACCCAAGGTGCCGTATCTTGCTTTGAACTTATCGCCAGTCTGAAAGAAACAGACTATCTTATCGCCCTTTGCGTATGCAGGCATCCCATACCAGGTTTTTGGTGAGAGGGTTGGTGCGTTGGATCTTATTATGGTATGAATTCGCTTTGCGATGGTGCGATCAGGTTCGGACATCTGGGCGATTTTACCCAATACGTCTTTTTCCCCGTCTGCACTATCGGAATTAAGCTCTTTGAGATACTCTTTCATAGCTGCTACCTCCTCCTTTGTCATCCCCTTCGCCTTCTTCGCGGACTGCTTGCTTGTCTTTTGGTCTGCCATTAAATCGCCATATTAATAATTTTGTAGAAACATTTGATTATATAACCAACCTGAAAAACAGGCGGAGTTTGCTTTGCGGAGGATTTTAGAGCAAGCTTTAAATACTTGAGTAACTATAAAAATGTCTATACAGCAATACATGCATGCAGTATAACAACAAGAACATCGTTCTTAGCGAACTCATCGGCCTCAAAGCAAAAGTGACAAGGTGCCTGGACAAAAAGCAGGTAGGCTTGCAGGGCTTAATCATTGATGAAACAAAAAACATGTTTTTCCTCGAGACAAAACATGGAACTAAGAAGGTTGTTAAGAAGTCAGCAACATTCCGGCTATACGCTGGGAACAAATCGTATGTTGTAAAGGGAGAGGAGGTAAACTTCCGACCCGAAGATAGGCTGGAAAAGAGCCTGAAGTATTACAAAAGAAGAGAGCTGAAGTGATTAATTGGAATGCAACGACCCTAAGTGCGCAATACACGGAGGACTAAAGACCCGCGGAGCCGAGTTCACAGGGAAGGTTGTGAGCGACAAGGCGAAGAAGACCGCGATCGTCGAGAGGGATTACACTAGATACATGTACAAGTACGAGAGGTACCTCAGAAAGAGGTCGAGGATACCTGCGCACAACCCGGAGTGCATATCCGCAAAGACGGGGGATCTGGTCAAGATCGCTGAGTCCAGGAAGCTCAGCAAGACGAAGGCATTTGTGATAACTGCGATTGTCAAGAAAGAAGGTTAGTGAATGAAGGGCTTATCATCAAGAATATCAAAAACACTCGTTCCAGGAGCTGTGCTCACCTGCGCTGACAACAGCGGGGCGCTCGAGTTCAGGATGATCCACATCATCGGAAAGGGGGGAAAGCACGGGAGAATGGCAAGCGCAGGAGTAGGCGATGTCATCTCGGCAAGCGTTAGGAAGGGAAACGCAACATACCTCAAGAAGCCGGTCCGGGTGGTAGTCATAAGGCAGCGAGACGAGATAAGGAGAAGCGGCAATATGCGCGTTAAGTTCGAGGACAACGCCGGAATTATGATCAACGAGGAAAACCTGCCGATAGGCACAGAGGTCAAGGGGGCCATGGCAAGGGAAGTAGTCGAGAGATTCGTGAAGGTTGCGGGAATCGCATCCAGAATCGTTTAAGTGATGTTATGTTCGTACAAAGCAGCAAGCCAAGGAAGCAGCGCAAGTTCAGGTTCACTGCGCCGCACCACTTCAGGCAGAGGTTCGTCCACGCACACATCTCCAAGGAGCTTGCGACAAAGCTCGGGATAAAGAGGAGGACGATCGCGGTCCGAAAGGGGGACACAGTGAAGGTCATGGCAGGTGCGCAGAAGGGCAAGAGTGGAAAGGTGCAGAGCGTGGACATGCTCAAGGGAAGGATTACGATCGAGGGAATTGCAAGAAAGAACATGAAGGGCAAGGAAAGGTTCATACCGATCAGCTCATCTAACATTTACCTCATCGAGCTCGACCTAACGGACAAGCTCAGGGTCGCAAAGATCGATGAGTCAAAGGTTTCCGCAAAGGCGGCGACTACAAAGTGATAATATGGCAGGAAAAGGAGGAAGCAAACATCTCAAGAGGCTCGCAGCGCCAAACTACATGGGGCTGAAGAGGAAAGAGTCAAAGTACATACTCAAGCCAGTTCCAGGAAGGCACACGCTTGAGAGCAGCGTGGCGCTCGCGACATTCCTAAGAGAGATGATCGGGGTCGCAGGAACAGCGGCAGAGGCAAAGAACGTCATAGTCAACGGAAAGATCGAGATAAACGGAAGGGTCAGAAAGTCACAGAAGTACCCAATCGGATTCGGGGACATCGTCAAGCTCATACCAAACGACGAGAGCTACCTGATAACCGTAGGAAAGTACGGGGTATTCGAGGCAAAGAAGCTCGCAAAGGGGGAGC
>JAGWGN010000050.1 GCA_028867335.1 Microcaldota archaeon
CGTTCCGGACCCATCCGGCGCGGCCTCACACACCAGCGGCAGCGCGGAGAATCGAAGGCGCGCTAGGTGGTGCGGCACCGAGAAAATGAGCCCGCACGCAAAGGCAGGTAGGTGGCCTGTAAGACCTGAAAGCCGTGTACTCGGCCAGACTTCGAACACATTGCCGGGGTAGCGTCCGGCCCGCTGATGTGTGAGTGAACACGCAGGAAACTGCGAGCGACGATTGCTTGGCAAACCCGCCGTAACGCGGAAACGCGAGTGGGGATTGAGTAGAAAGCGCAGCTAGATGTACGGTGAAATGCTGCCCGTCGTTCCGTGAAACCGGCACTCACAGGCCCCTGAATCGCAAGGTTCCGGGCCTTTTTCGCTTACAGGATGCCCGCTGCGGTGGGTTGCGACCTCGCGGCCGTCCGGGCTTCATCGGGCCAGCGGCGTGCATCCTGTGGGCGACAGCCGCGATCCGTCCATTGCGCCCCATGCCCAGGGCGCTGCTCCAGAGCTGGGGCACCAAGGATCGCGCCGGGTGTCACGCCTCGCTCCGATGCAACCCCGCAAAGGGGACGGTAAGCAAAGCGGCAAGCCACTCCCACAACCCGTT
>JAGWGN010000051.1 GCA_028867335.1 Microcaldota archaeon
ATCGAGGACTATACGCTCGCGCAGAAGGCAAGGCTCCCAATATTCTCACCGGTAGGCAGCGATGCAATTTACACATCAGAGGCAGGACGCTATGCAGGGATAAAGGTTCCTGCAGATGCGAACAAGCAGGTGCTGGCCGATCTCGCAAGCGCAGGTGTGGTCCTAAACAAGGGCAGCGTAAGGCACAGCTACCCGCACTGCTGGAGATGCAACAACAAGCTGATATTCCTTGCAACTACTCAGTGGTTCATGAACGTTCAGAAGATGAAGAAGCGCCTTCTCAACCAGAACCAGAAGATAAGGTGGTATCCTGAAGAGACGCAGAAGTGGGAGAAGGACATACTTACGAACTCCCCAGACTGGTGCATCTCAAGGCAGAGGTACTGGGGCATACCCATGCCGATATGGCTCTGCAAATGCGGTGAAAGGACAGTGATAGGCTCCCTGGGCGAACTTAAGGCGGCTGCAGTCAACCCCGGCGAAGTTGATCTGCTGAACGACCTGCACAGGCCATACATTGACAGGATAAAGCTGCGATGCGGCAAGTGCGGAAGCGAGACGGAGAGGAT
>JAGWGN010000052.1 GCA_028867335.1 Microcaldota archaeon
CGGAGAACGCGCCCAAGCCCCGCAATCCAAGCAGAGCAGCCGTTGATATGCCCTTGTTTGCGCGTATCGGATGCCATAACTTTTCAAGCGATGACCGCCGCAATTCGGGCATGTATCTGCGCGGTTCGCAAAATTGCCGTGATTGGGATGATTTGGAATCCACGGCAACATTTTGGTATAGACACGCTCCAGCAGTCTCACGTCTTGTTTGTTGTAGCGCTCCATGAGTGCCCAGTCGTCAGGGTTTCCAGCCATGCAGCCGCGCCATAATTCCATGCCCTTGTGGGGTGTTTTGTGGCCGAGCCCTAATTCTCCAGCCACATAGTCGAGCTTGTTGCTCGCGAACCGGAAACGGCGTTTGGCTGTTTGGTAGAGGTCGATCTGGTGCGTTGGTGTGGGTGGCGTCAGTCCGATCGCAAGGCATTCCTGGTTGAGGGTTGGTACATCGAACTTGTTACCGTTGTAATGCACAATCGCGTCAGCCTCCGACATCAACGTGTGAATCAATTTCAGCATCTGCTTTTTGCCATCGCGCCGGAT
>JAGWGN010000053.1 GCA_028867335.1 Microcaldota archaeon
CAGGTCTGCGCCGCGCAGGTAGGCGCGGGACAGGTTGGCGCCGGACAGGTTGGCGTAGCACAGGTCTGCGCCGCGCAGGTCGGCGCTGGACAGGTCGGCGCCGTGCAGGTTGGCGAAGGACAGGTCGGCGCCGTGCAGGTTGGCGAAGGACAGGTCGGCGCCGGACAAGTTGGTGCCGGATTTAATTGCCACTTCTACGCATAGCTTCATACTCTCTGTTTCGAGAGAAAACAGTAGCGTGCCTGTTAAACGATGCTTAATTTCGTATTTCATCTCAAATCCTCCACTGGTTTATCCACCAAGCAAATCTCAACCAAATCCTTTTCACCAACGATTTTGCATCTGAATACCCGGAACTTGCCATCGTTACCGAGAGGAATGGCCGCAATATCCTCAGCCGTGAACTCGGCTATCAATATTCGGTAGCCGGGCTCCCAATTGTGCATGCACCACGGCAGCGTGGCGAGATTGATGCCATTGGCGCATTGTCTGTTTTCATCTGTTGAGGCGTCGGCGACCTCATAGGATTTAC
>JAGWGN010000054.1 GCA_028867335.1 Microcaldota archaeon
AAGCCCAGCGCCGCAATCATCAGCGCAAGCGCTATTAGCATAAGGCTGCCCACAACCGCCGGGTTTGAGAGCGCAACGCTTCCAGCAGCGCCGTAGACGAGCACCATTGCAAACGCAAAGAGCGCGATTGCAAGGCTGGCCAGTATGAACAGCTTCACGCCAGACTCTATCGCAAATTTCTTGCTGAGCAGTATCGCAAAGATCGTGGGTATGCTCATTAGCTCTAGGCCAATGAAGATCGAGACGAGCGAGTTCGAGAAGGCGACAAGGTACATGCCCATCAGCGCAAAGCTTGAGAGGACCGCGAAGCTTGAGTAGTGCGCATCCCTGCTGTATCCAAGGATGTTGACAAGCAGGGTGCCTATGGTGAAGATGAGCGCGAAGTAAAGCGAGAATTGGGATACTGCGATGAGCCCAAGCACCGTGTAGCTCCCGTTCCATAAGATCATCGCGCCTATTATCGCTATTAGCAAAAGCTGGAAGAGAGCGCTGAAGGCAAACTGCGCCCGCACGTGCCTTC
>JAGWGN010000055.1 GCA_028867335.1 Microcaldota archaeon
CTGTCATTTGTCCCTAGGTATATCAGAGGAATAGCAATCGAAGAGGATGTAAATGAGCTGAAGTTCTATTCCAATCTCTCAAGCATGGTCTCACTTTACGGCTCAAAGCAGAAAAACTCCGTCTCTACAAAGGAGCAGGTAATAAATGCGCTGCGAATGCGGCCAGAGCTCTTGATAGTTGGAGAGATGAGGGGCGAGGAAGCAAAGGAGCTCTTTTCCGGGGCGAACCTGGGAATCCCTTTTTTCACAACAATGCACAGCAACGATTCCGAAATGTCCCTGATAAAGAGGCTACTTGTTCGCCCCATGAGTGTTGATCCTCAGGCGCTAAGCTCACTTGATATTTCAATACAGATGAGCAGCAAAGGAATCGAATCCAGGGAAATCGCGGAAATTACAGAGTACAAATGGCTCAGTCGGGCGGAGATTCTCGACGGGGGGATCAGGGTCGGAGATGACATGTTGCGAATTGATCCTATCTCAGTCAACTCAGCAGTCAATCCCAACTTGCTCAAGGAG
>JAGWGN010000056.1 GCA_028867335.1 Microcaldota archaeon
ATTCCTGCCCAAAAGCTCTGAGACCTCAGGCTCATCAGAATTCTCTGTGTTCGCGTACACCTTGCCATCAAACATTATTCCTTTCGTAAGCTTGACAGGCCGGTATTCGCTCTGGACAAGTTCGGCACCAAGCCATTTCGCTATCTCCTTCGCATTCCCTATCGTTGCGCTGAGCGCGACTATCTGCGCGTTGCATATGTTCGCAAGTTTTGTTATCAGCAGCTCAAGCGTAGGGCCTCGCGACTGGTCGCCTATCATGTGCACCTCGTCGAAGACTATGCAGCCAATGTTAGCTAGCCAGTTTATTCCGTGACGCATCAGGCTGTCGAACTTCTCTGTTGAGAAGAAGAGCATGTCGTAGCTTGAGAGCCAGGGGTCATTGGAATCGAGATCACCGATTGACATCGCTGTCTTCAGATACGGATATGCTGCCCTGAAATCGTTGAATTTTTCTGATGCAAGAGCGCGCATCGGAGCAATGTACACCGCCTTCTTTCCCCTACCTATTATGGAGTTGA
>JAGWGN010000057.1 GCA_028867335.1 Microcaldota archaeon
TCTCAAAGCATGTCCGTTCGTCCGTCTGAGCCCGCTGCTGGCCGGCGGGGTCGCCAAAGTCGGTAAACTGAAACCCTCCCCAGCGTTCCCGCGTATGCATCAGCACATGCTCGCTGAATCGCTCAATGCCCATTGAATCGGAGGTCAGCTCGTCGAATACGATCCATTGCCCGCTTGGCAATAACTGGCTGAAACTGCAGGCCGGCGTCAGCCCAAAATCCCATCCGCGACGAATCGGCTTACCCGCTATCGGCTCACACTCCTTGCAGTGGATGGCATCGTTGTATTCGGAATAGACGGGCTTGCCATCCTTCACATAGCCGTACTGACCATCAATATAAACCTTGATGAAATCGGGGTCTTTGCCCTTTGCCAGATTAGTGTAATAATCCAGCGGAAGATGTTTGATGTTCTCAGCACCAGGCATTCGACCGCCAGGCTGCTTGAAGATAGCCGAATTGTCCGGTCTAAGCTCCTCGAATCGGTGATACCACCAGCTATCCGTATCCGGAGGGT
>JAGWGN010000058.1 GCA_028867335.1 Microcaldota archaeon
ATTTGCATCAGCCTGCGGGGTATGGTCGCCGGATTCTAGACGCTCCTCCAGTTCTTTCATGGAGGGAGGCTTTGGAAGGGCATCCCTTATGTTCTTCGCGGCTTCTTTTTTTGCCAACTCCGCGTCATAGCCCAGTCGCCCTAGCTTAATTGCAGGGCCGTACCTTTCAGCATGGCTGAGTGGTTTTTCTGTAGGCTTGAAAGTCGTTGCCGTTGAGTCGCTCATAATATGGATAAATCTCTCAGCGTATTTATACGTTCTGTGCTACTTCGTTTAAAAAGAGATATTAATTATATCGTTCATAACTAAAGATTACTGCTTGAACAGGTCTGATTGATGGAAAGCCGATACGAACCAACATTAGTTGAGGAGAAGATAGCGAAGTTTTGGGAGGACAATGGCACTTACAAGTTTGACGAAAAGAGCGAAAAGGAGGTCTACTCGATTGACACGCCACCACCTACGATCTCTGGAGAACTGCATCTAGGCCACGCCTTCTCCTATTCCCAG
>JAGWGN010000059.1 GCA_028867335.1 Microcaldota archaeon
ACACCAATCCGTACCCGGTGATCAGCCCGAGGATAAGCGTGAACATAAGCGGCAGCGGCACAATACAGGGGACGTGCGTCCCCAACTTCGTGCTTCCGGGAGGCGCGATAATCTGCAACGCCACAATCTCCCCTGCAATCTCGCAGGCCGCCCTCGCCTCAGGCACATTCACCATCAGCTACATACCCTGCCCTGGGGGAAACGTCACCCTCTGCGCATCGAACCCGAGGCAGTTCTTCCCTGGATCCTTCAACACCCACTCCTCTCCGCTTCTCTCCCCAATAACGCTGAGCGTATCGCTTAGCGCGCAGAACTTAACGCAGCTCGCGCTCTCATCGATTAAGGACAAACTCACCGCAAACGTGAGGCTACTTGGGACTCCGATCTCCGGCGCCACTGTCAACTTCACCACAACGGGAAGCGCGGTGGTGTCCCCGTCAGTCTCAACAACGGACGGCAGCGGCAATGCGGCATCGTACATCTACGACACAATCTCGGAGAAC
>JAGWGN010000005.1 GCA_028867335.1 Microcaldota archaeon
AGCAGCTTCCTCCTCATACGGTGCAGGCATAGGAATGTATGCATACGGCCTAATGGGCCTCATTGCGGTAATCGCCATAATCCTGCTCGCGGTGATGAAGGCGATGCAAACAAGGCTCACGATAATCGGAGTTGCCCTGATTCTCATCGGGACAGTCGCATGGCTGCTCGGGGACTACGCGGCAGGGCCTAGCTACATAATGTACGGAGCGGCCGCAGTTGTTGTCGGATGGCTGATCTGGCTATATGCGGACCTAAAGCTACTTTCAAGCAAGGCGGTGGGCATGATTGTCATGGCGGGAGTCGCCCTCTCACTCATCGGGACTGCGATCTGGCTCTACGGGGACTACCTCCTTGGGATAAGCCCAACATACATCTGGGGAGGGGTAGCTTTGATAGTTATCGGCACACTCGTCTGGCTCTTTGGCGACGCCAAGGCTGGGGCATTTGTAATGGGAAAAAACAAATAAGCCGATTCAATTAATCTGCTTGCATTTGCCACTAGCTACTAAAAATATCCTCTTTCAATATCCGCTTCGAGAGAAAAACGTATATCTAGTAATCTATTTAAAGCCGGAGGGGGGGAATAGGTTAAGAGATTATGTTTACAACACCGCGCACTAGAGTTCACTCCTTAAAAGAACTAGTCCGATTGGATTCCGAAATAAAGGCTGCTGCTTATGAGTATATTCAGTATCGGATTTCCTACATCACTTCTCCTGCCGGACAGATGACGATACAGATGGGCGATGTGCATGTTAGTGATTGCTTCAGGAGGCACAAAAATAAAAATGGGGAAGTTGGCGGTTTTGTAGAAAGCACAGCGTTTGTTTCCCCAACTGCTCATGTCGCTTCCAAGGCAATAGTGTTTCATAAATCCCAAATTTTAGACAACGCTAAAATTTTAGGCAATGCTAGAATTTATAGGGATGCGCAAGTTAGCGGAGAGGCAATGATTGCAGGAAACGCGTGGTTATCTGATTATGCTAAAGTATATGGACAAGCAAAAATCTCGGGAAACGCATCCGTCTCTGGTAGTGCAGAGGTTTATGGAAATGCTAAAATCTTAGGGCATACGCGAATAGAAGGCGGCGCAAAAGTATTTGGAAACACAAAAATATCGGGCTTCATATATGTTGGGTCTGTACACATTCCTTTTTGCAGTCCCGTGGAAATAAATTCTGATATGCACTTAAAATCGAGATCCGATTCTTGGGAAGATCGTTTTTCAATTAATACTCTTAAAGATCTTAAACGACTAGAAAAAGAACTAAGACATAGGTAACTTCTAGACTACTCAAAACATTATTTCTATGCTCGGCTTGAGCGGCGCGGCTCTGTCCGCCCTTGCGGACTTGGACTCCTTTTCTCTTTCGACGATTATTTGTGCGCCAAGCGCGTTGCCGAAGTAGTCCTTTGACTCGGTTAGCAGCTTGTACTCCTCATCCTCGCTTATCTTGACTTGCGAGAGCCTGTTCATCTCCTTTGCGAGTTTGCCTACGTACTTTGCCGCAATCTCGGCGCTCACCCCCTCATCCCTGAGCTTTGCGATCACAGTTCCCGTGTTCTTTGTCTGGGCCAGCTGGTTGATTGCGCCTCTCTTCCACTCGTCCGCCACGACCAGGGTGATGCTCCTTATTTTCTTGCTCTCGTTTTTCTTTCCGACGAGTTCCGCCGCTTTCTTGACATCCTCAAGCAGCAGCGCGACAAGCTCCTCTCCCTCCTCGATCGTGTCGTTGATCATCTCCTTCTCCGCGTTCGGCCACTTCTCCTTCGAGACGAACGTCTCGTTCCCGAGCCTGTGCCAGAACTCCTCTGAGATATGTGGTGCGACGGGCTGGAGCAGCAGAACAAGGTTCTGCAGGTACTCCTTTATCACCATCCCGTTCTTTCCTCCCCTTTCGAAATACTTCCTGAGCTCGATTATCGAGTTGTAGAGCGCCTGTGTCGAGTACTCCCTTAGCTCGAGCGACTCCATTGCCGCTGTGACTGCCTCGATCTTTCTGTTCAGTTTTGAGTAGAGCCAGTAGTCGATATGCGTTAGCTCCCCTGATTCGTACTCCTCAATCTTCTCTACTATGTCGTTTAGGTAATCTAGCCTCTCCCTGATTCCGTTTATGGCGCTCTCGCTGTACTCCGAGTCGCTGAAGAGGTCCGCGCTCGTCAGTTCGACTATTCTGAGCGGATCCACCCCGACCTTATCAATGGCATCGGAGAGCGGGATTATGTTCCCTAGGCTCTTGCTCATCTTCTCACCCTCATACATCACCATCCCGTTGACGACGACCTGCTTTGGCCAGTACTCGTGGTCGAAGATTGCGACGTGGTTGAAGATCTGCATTGTTAAGTGATTGAAGATCAGGTCTGGCCCCGAGTGCCTCGAGGTGTACTGGTACCAGTACGCGAAGGAGTCCCTGCACTTCTTGACTATCTCAAAGTCTATTCCCGTCGACTTAGCGACCGCCTCCGTCTCCCCCTTCCCGAGGTAGACAAAGTCGAAGAACTCCGGGGTGAGCTTCTCCACGGGGACGCCCCTTATCAGGTGTAGTATCGTGTAAAATGACATGTATATCGTCGAATCCGAGAGCGATTCGATTATGAAGTTCTTGTCAAGAGGGAACTTTGTCCCAAGTCCCTGCGACCTCGCCACCGCCCTCAGGTTTATCCAGTCAATTGCCGCGTTGAAGCCGTTGTTAACCTTGTCCGGGAGTATCCGCATGTCCTTGAACCAGTCCTTCACCTGGGCCTTCCATTTCTCGTCGCCGTAGTTTAAAAACCACTGGTCGTCCATCACCTTCACGACGACATCGTATCCGCACCTGCAGTGCACGGGCGCGTTCTGGATGATGTAAATCATCATCGCGTTCTTCTCGTCAAGAAGCTTCTTCTTTATCCTGTCTCTCGCCTCAGGCTCGCTCATCCCCTCGTATCCCTTCACAAGCATCTTTCCCCAGTGCGACTCCTCCCGATACTGCAGCTTTGTCGCGAACTCGAGCATGTCATTTATCGCATTCACGTCAGTATGGAGGACCTCAAGGTACGCAAGCGCAGGAATGTCAAGATGTATCGGCGTAGATTCGCCGACGGAGACATCGCTTAGAGACCTTCCTATCTGGACATCGATTATCTTCTTGTACTTTATTCCCTGCATGTCGTATCCGCTTGCCTTGAGCCTCTCTAGCGCCGCATAGTCAAACGGCGCATGCGCAGGAACGCTCATCACGACCCCAGTTCCTAGTGCCTCCTTCACAAAGTACCCTGGGAAGATCGGAACCTTCTCGCCGTTGAACGGGTTTATGCATCTCTTCTTCAGGAGTTCGTTGCCTTCGATCTCGCTTATTATCTCGATGTTGGTCTGGTAATTGAGCACGCTTGCCGCCGCTCTTGCAATGTAATAGCTCTGCCCCTCGATTTTGCACATCACGTATCTCGCCTCAGGCTTCACAAATATGTTTGTGACTCCGTCAACCGTCTCCGGCCTGTATGTGCTGCAGATAAGGCTTGCATCCTCCCCGTCAACCTTGAACTTGATTGCGACTTCCTCCTCGATCTCGGGCTCAACGTCATGCTTTGTGTCGTGCATCCCGACAGCCCCCTTCTCGTTAGGGCACCATCCGACAGGATGCTTTCCTTTCACAAGGTATCCCTTTTTGTTAAGTATCCCAAACTGCCACTCCACGAACTTGCTGAAGAACGGCTCTATCGATACGAACTTTCTTCTCCAGTCGATGCTGAGCCCTCCCTTTCTCATTCCCTCCTCCACGTGCTTTACAAAGTAGCTTGCTATGTACTCCGGATCCGTCATCTTTGCTATCTCTTCCTGGGGGATATGGAACGTCTCCAGCTCGTGAATTAGGCTCTCGTCCTTCTTTGCGATCCTCTTTGAGAATGCGAGTATTGGCGTTCCCGTCGCGTGGAATCCCATGGGGAAGAGCACGTTATATCCCTGCATCCGCTTGTATCTTGCAAGTATGTCCGCGGTCCCATAAGTCCTTATGTGCCCTATGTGAAGCGGAGTATTTACGTAAGGAAATGCGGCCGTCACCATGTAGGACTTTCTCCCGTCCGGCTCTGACTCGAATATCTTTGCGTTGGCCCATTCCTCCTGCCACTTCTTATCTATCCTAGCGTAATCAATCATGCGCGCACCAACCAACTTCACTTTAGCAATTAGAGCGTTTAACTAATGCCTTAAAACATTATAAACATTATGTGTAATTCTCCCAATGATAGTTTTTTATTACTAAGCTGGCTATCCTAAACCATGCTACCGTTTCCGTATCACTCGTATCTGACGGTCCTGATCCCAGCGATAATTTCCTTCCTAACCACATTCTATGCGACAAAATTTCTGATCAATTACTTTTACGGCGCAGGGATAATTGACGAGGACCACAACAAGGCAAAGGTGCTCAAGCTCCCAAGCGCGGGCGGAGTGGCGGTAGCATTCGGGCTCATAATCGGCATAATGACCTACATCTTCGGAGGGACATTCGCATTCATTCCGCTGCTAAGCGTCTCGCAGCTCATGGCAGTTGCGCTCTCGATCATGCTGATCACATTCGTCGGATTTCTTGATGACATAAACGTCGGTACAAAGGGAGTTGTTGGCACCGACCTGAAGAGACTGAAGGTGGGCCTCAAGCAGTGGCAAAAGCCCCTGCTCACAGTAATTGGGGCAATACCTCTTATGGCAATAAATGCAGGAATAAGCACGGTTTCCCTTCCGTTCCTCGGGGTTGTGAATCTCGGACTGATCTATCCACTGTTGATTCTGCCGCTTGCGGTGATCTTTGTCTCAAATGCGTTCAACCTTCTGGGAGGATTCGATGGGCTTCAGCCGGGAATGGCGATAGTCGCAAGCTTTGGCCTTCTGCTCTACACGACATTCTTCGGGTCGTATATCGGCGCGCTTTTATCGGCCCTTCTCTTTGCGACGCTGCTTGCATTCTGGCCTTTCAACAAGTATATTGCAAAGATAATACCTGGGGATAGCTTCACATACTGCATCGGTGGCGTGCTCGTCGCGATAATGGCTGTTGGAAATGCCGAGGCGTTTGGGCTTATAATATTCATACCCTGGATGATCGAGTTCTTCCTGCACCTGAAGGGAAGATTCAAGGTTACAGACCTGGGCATTCGGCAGAAGGACGGCACATTCAAGTCAAAGTACGGGAGGAAGGTCTACAGCCTCACCCACCTTGTGATGAACATTGGCAAGATGAAGGAGTACCAGGTGGCAAACTATCTTATAGGATTCGAGGCATTCTTCGTGGTTGTTGCCTTTGCCCTTTATTTTGCTGGACTTCTTTAGACAAGCCCGTGCCTTGTCAGCATTATATCCGACTTCTTGATCAGCTTCTTTCTCCCGGCGTGCTTTGCGTACCTAAGCGCATGGTCCGCGAGCTTCTCCGTGAGCCTCTCGAGCTCCTTCTCAAGGTCGACAACCGCATCCTCGGTCACCTGCTGCGCACCCGCTTCCCTCATAAATTGCTCCACGTCGTAGAGACTGAACCCCCGCTTACCCATTAATTCCCCCGAATTAAAATTGTAAGATTGGATGCGTATGCAAGCCTTAAAAAAGAGATGGGGTCGCATCGAATAGTGGTAGTACAACCTTGTCGAGAGAGCCAAAACCCATTCCGAGTAGGACGCTACAGAGCTGCAAAAGCCCTGGCGAGCTTTGGGTTTAGGTCCTTTTGGTCCTTGTATGTGATTATCCTGCGAAGCACCGGCACCCCAAGTGCGAGGTGCGAGGCCTTCTGCCCTTCCCTAACCAGCGCAATCACCGGAATCTTGTATGTGACGGCCATCTCAAGCTCTATCCCAAGCCCTGTGGCTGGAGTCGAGACCTCTGCGATCAGGTAGTCGCAGCTCTTTATCACGCTCTTCATGAAGTTGTAGTGGGATCTTGGGCTTCTCTTCGAGTCCCAGAAGTCCGGATACGTGCACACCACCTTCCCGAAGTAGTTCTTCGTGAACGCGACGATGTTCTCGTAGAAGGGAATCGCGCCCTTGCTCGCCAGCTGCTTTGGTCCCATGATATACACTTTGAGATGATTTTTCATTCTTATCACTTTTCATAATTTTATCCTTTTCAAGTTTATCCCATCATATATATGATTCGAACTTATTATCTCGCCCTCGCAAAGTGATGCGTGAAATGCATCAAATACGCTGAATTTTTCGTAAGTTATCAGATGCACCGCAAAAAGTATCTTTGAAGTTTCAACTTCCTCTACCTTAGCGATTCTGAGTACATTGACAATAAGTTCCTCTACAGGTATAGATTGTTTTACTGCAACAAGTGACAACTCAATTATAGTCGCGATAGATGTGTATATGCGGCCTTTGAATCTGTGGTAAATCTCAACCGCTTCCTTCCCCAACCTATCCTCTGGTTTTATCAACGCAAGGAAAAAATCGGAATCCGCGTATGGCATATCTCCACCCCTATTTTTTTGTCCTTCTTTTTATTTTGGCTGATATCTCAGAGTAAGCCTCTTCTTCGGCCAGTCTAGTTATCTCAGTTGCAGAGATATTTCTTATTTTAAGCTTCTTTCCGAGTTCCTTTAATTTTGCTAAAGGGTCTTCAGCAGTTGGAACCAATAGTATTTCTTCGGGAGTCGGGACTACTATAAACTGTTTGCCGTATTTCGCAACAAGCTTATTGCCTATAGTAACCCTTCCTCTTTCATCAACAACCGTGAATTCCATAATTGTAATCTAGTATAAATGTATATAAATATATGGGTAAAAATCATATAAAATGGGTAATTTGTGAAATTTACCCATTCATGCCTTAACCACTATCGGCTCAAGCCCCTGCTCGAGCTTTAGATTGTCAAAAACCCTCCCTATCTCGATTGTCCTCTTCTTTGTTATGCTCCAGGACTTCTCGTTCTTGTGCATCTCCTGCAGCCTTATGAAAAACCAACCTATCTTGCTCATCCTCCAGGCCATGAATGTGGGCATATTGGTGTTCTCCTCCCAGATCCTAAGCGCCTCGTACTTCTCGTGCTCTATGCTGATCGTTGAGGAGTCCCATGCCTTGCACTCAAAGGAGAAACCCTTTCCGCCCTTTATGACCACAAGGTCAGGGCTTATTGAGTTGACACCAGAGCCTGCGCTTCGAATGGCTGAGTATCCCAGGTCGTAGAACCTGTGGAGAAGTTCCCTCTCCCCGTGTGCCCCTTTGACGTACCTGTTCACCCAATCGCCACTTCTATATCTCACCATACTATCAAAAAGCTTAATAATCTGTATGCTGTATATAGTATACAGATATTTATGCGCACAATAATGATAAAGGACACCGTTTACAAGAGGCTTGCAGAGATAAAGGGCGGAGACAGCTTCAGTGAGACTATAGATAGGATACTCTCAGAGTCGAGGTCAGCAAGAAAAGCCAAGCTCGCTAAGTTCTTCGGTACGATGTCTTCCGGAGAGGCGGCAAAGATGCAGGTAAGAGTGAAAAAAATAAGGCAGGGCTTCAAGTCCAGACAATTCGGGTGATCTTCTGAAGGCAATACTAGACACCTCAGCAATAATAGAATACAAACGCGGTTCTGCAAAGGTTGCGCAGATAATTGAGGAACTGGACGAGTTTCTCACAAGTTCCATCTGCGCCTACGAATACCTGACTGGCTCTAATAGTGCAATTCAGCATGACACAAAGTTTCTTGCCACAATGACCCCTATACCCTTCACCTTTGCGGATTCACAGCTTGCAGCCAAGATCTCAAGGATGCTAAGCAAGTCAGGTAAGGGGGTAAACGAGTCCGACATACTAATATACGCGCAGGCTCTTAGAAAAAGCCTTGCGATAGTCACGCTCGACAAGGACTTCGATAAAATCAATTCGATTGTGAAGGGCGGCCTCAAAATACTCGATCCGAGCGGCGTTTGAACCTGTTACGTCTTTTTGGGCGCTCCATGAAACCTATATTAATATTGCTATTCCCATGTTTAGTATAGGATACCGCATGGAATAGGTGCGCGTATTGGTCAAAAATAGCAAGGTTCGTAAGATGGCGTTCGATATTAAAATTTCATTTTCTGTAACAGTTACAGATAAATTACAGACGAAATAACATCAGCGCAAGCAACAGCCTTTTGACTAATTCTGCACTTTGCCCACGAGTACCTAGAATAGATGAATTTCATGGCAAAGACATATCTTGACATAGTAAAATACATGGTTGCAGCTGACTTCACGATCGACGGGCTTGTTGACAAGCCTGACATAATCGGCGCGGTGTTCGGGCAGACCGAGGGACTGCTCGGCGACGAGCTTGACCTAAGGGAGCTGCAGAAGAACGGGAAGATCGGAAGGATCGAGATCGACATGTCCCAATCGGGAAACAAGACCTATGGAAAGCTCCACCTTCCAGCATCGCTTGACAGGATCGAGACCTGCATACTTGCAGCAGCTGTCGAGTCGGTCGACAGGGTCGGACCATATGACGCTAAATTCAGGGTAGAAAAGGTAGAGGACACAAGAACGGAGAAGAGAAGAAAGCTGCTCGACAGGGCAAAGGAGCTCGTTCGCACTCTGCTCTCAAGCGGAATGCCAGACAGCAAGGAGCTCGCGGAGCTCGTGCAGGCTGACGTCAAGCTTGCGGAGATAACCACATACGGGCCAGAGCAGCTTCCGGCAGGACCTGACATAGACAGCAACAAGGAGATAATCCTTGTCGAGGGTCGAGCCGACGTTCTCACCCTGCTTCGAAACGACATAACAAACGCGATAGCAATCGGCGGGGCGACATCGATTGCAAAGACTCTTGTGAGGCTGTGCAACGAGAAGGAGGTGACGGTCTTCCTTGACGGAGACAAGGGAGGGGACATGATCCTAAGGACGCTTCTTAGCGTCGCGCCGATCGCCTACGTCGCAAAGGCGCCTGAGGGCAAGGAGGTGGAGGAGCTTCAGAGAAAGGAGGTGATCAAGGCGCTGAGGACAAAGGTCCCGGTCGACCAGTACCTCTCCATGAACAAGACCGCAAGGCCGCAGAACATGGCTTCCCAGCAAAGGCCGGCGATGCACACGCAGAACCCGCTTCCGCCTCAGTCGCATGGCAGCGGCTACTCCCAGCCTCAGCAGCAATCAAGACCGCAGCCAAGAATCGAGCGAATCGAGCCTAGGTCACAGTCCTCATTTAGGGGAGGCGACCTTTCTGATGTCGGAGGAGAAAATCCCTCCACAATCCCTAAGATTGAGAGCCAGCCGATGAACAGATCGCAGCCAAAGACGATGTTCACAACACAGGTCGAGATGAGGCCTGCGGCCTCAAAGCCGGCGATGGAGAGCGTGGTGCTCTCGCAGCTTGGCGGCGGGCTTGAGGAGCTAAACGGGACCCTTAGAAGCAGGGCGTACGCTCCAGACGGCACGATGATAAAGGAGCTTCCGATAAGGGAGCTCATAACATACCTCCAGGACGCAAACGACAACATCTACGGCGTCGTCCTTGACGGGGTGATAACCCAGAGGCTAGTAGAGCTCGCGCTATTGAAGAACGTGCGCGCAATATACGGCCTCAAGGCAAACCCGATGCCAAAGAAGCACCCGGAGCTGATAATCTATACAAGGGAAGGCGGGAAGCTAGAGTAAATACAGATAAAATAGTTGCTTTCCCATCAGATGTGGTATAAAATGCGCCCCTCAATGCCGTTAGCACTACTTTTTCTTTTTTTTACCGTTGCTCCAGCGCCGATTTTTGCACAGACCGCAGCTAATGTGCTGGCAAGCGTAACCGTCCTTCCAAGCTGCAGCTTCGCCCTATCGCTCAACTCCCTTGCTTCGTACACAAGGATAGGAAGCCTGACGATGAGCTACAGCGTATACACAGTTCCCCCTACATGCACTCTGGATCCGCTTCTCGGATCTTTTACGATAACCCAGGTTAGCAACAGCAACACCGTTATAACCCAGAGCCTCTCAGCAAACAACGTAAACCCTACTCCGCAGACAAACAACGTGATATTCAAGACGAACACGCTCACCAACACAACCTACACGGCGACCGTTAGCTTCACGGTGAACGGATTCACAAACAGCATCTCAAACAACTTCGTTTTGCTCAATCCGCAGAACCTCAGCATAGTGAGCCTAAGCGCCCCGTCCTCGGTCACTGTCGGATCCCCGATAACGATAAACGTCAACACGCTCAACTTCGGGCAGCTCGCATCAGGCGCGATAACGCTTTACGTCAACATCATCGGACCGGGCTCTTTCTCTTACACCTACAACGAACCTTCTCTCTCGCCAGGCCAGAGTTCAGTATACTCGATAACAATACCTGATGCGACGGGCGTAACGGGCAGCTACACCATCAATACGTTTGCAACATACACTGTGGGCAACAACCTCAACATGTCCAATAGCCGCACGGCTTCATTCGCCGTTGTTCCCTCCCCCTCGCCCGGCGGCGGTGGGGGCAATCCTCCAAACACCAATCCAATAACCCCGATCCCCTCGCTCCAGTTCACCACGGCTCCTCTATACACTCCAGTCTCATCCGGCACTCCCGTCCTTTCCCAATTGGGCTTCAAGAACACAGGGACCCAGCCGGAGATAGTCAAGCTGAGCGTACCTGCAGTATTCAACAACCTCATAAACCTCTCCACGTCGTCCCTATACATTCTTCCCGGGCAGCAGCTGACGGCCCAGCTATTTGCAAACCCCAACTCCTCAGTGGAGTCAGGGACGTACATCGTGCCGCTCACCGTGAATCTAAACTCCAGCGGAACTCACACAGTGCAGGTGGAGTACTTCGCATTCAACCTCTACGTCCCCACAAACGACAGCATTCAGGTGATCAATCAGGTTGCTCTGGTAAATAACACAGACAGCGCCAGGGGAATAGTCCAGATACACAACCCGACCTCAAAGACTGCGACAAACATAACCCTGCAGACCCTAATTCCGCTCGCCGCGGCAGACAGCGTCTCCGACATAACAACCACCGGGCTTCCCGCGAGCGTCGTCGACCCGCCGGGATTCTACACCATAACTTGGGACATAGCAAGCATCAGCCCGGGGACTGCAGTTTATGGCTACTACACCATAAGCAAGCCGAGAAGCCAGAAGCTTTTGCAGGCAATACAGAACATAATAGCAACCCCATCTGTTCCGGGACAATCAAGCATACTAAAGGTCGTCAACATCGCCTTCCCGACATTCTACACAAACTCAAGCGGCAACATAGAGGTGTTTGCCCTCTACACGGGGACAATTCCAAAGCCGGTCTCCTTCACGCTGACCGCACCTTCCGGAATAAAGATCACAAACTCATCCCAGAATATCGAGGCCTCCCCCAACCAGCTGCTAAGCCCTCTCTTCAACATAACGACCAACTCAAACCAGGGAACCTACCTTCTAAATCTCTACATCAACACGCAGGGGTTCAACGCGAGCTACACCTTGCCCCTCATAGTGCTAAACAAGCCGATCAACTCTGAAGGCGGCGGCACATCTTCCCCAATGACGACATTCACAACCACGATCAGCCCATTCCCTACCGTAAAGATTGCAGGGATAACCCTGCCGTTCGGAGGGGTCGGCATAATAATAATCGTCATGGGGGTTGCGGTCTACTTCCTAAGCAAGCACCTCTCAAAGCCAAAGTACAGGAGGGAGACCTCGGAGCAGCTCGTGCGCCTCAGGGAGCAGATAAAGAGGAGTGAGGATGAGCAGTAAACCCTATATAATCAGGATCTCCTCCCAGAAGGGCGGCGTCGGCAAGACGACAGTCGCGGTAAATCTGGCGACAGCGCTCAGCTTCATCGGCAACAAGGTGCTGCTTATCGACTCCGATTTCATAAACCCCAGCATCGGATTCCACATGGGGGTGGAGAACACCAACACCGGAATCAGGTCGGTTCTGATGGGCAAGTCGACACTTGAGAATGCCGCGCTCACGCATGCGCCTACGGGAATCAGGGTGCTTGCAGGCGAGATCCACGCGAAGACCCACACCCCCACAAAGTCGCAGCTCGATAGGCTCTTTAGCGAGATAAACAAGACGACATACAACTTTGTGCTGGTCGACACCCCTCCGGGCTTCTTCCCTGAGGACGACCTCAAGGCTTTCGGCGAGGCGATAATAGTCACGACGCCGGAAATGTCCTCCGCGACCGCAGCCACAAGGCTCGCTAACCACTACGACCGGATTCACCTAAAGCACGGGCTCGTAATGAACCGCAGGAAGAACAAGAAGTACGAGCTGCACATAAAGGAGATCGAGGAGATGTACGACGGGAACATACTTGCGGTCCTACCTGAGGACGAGGTGATACCCACAAGCGTCGCCGAGCACATTCCGGCATACATTGTGGATCCTAAGTCCGAGTTCTCAAGGGGCATCAAGGAGCTGGCCAACAAGTACACGACAAAGTTCGGGTTCGAGTACGACCTAAAAAAGGATCCGGACTCTGGCTTCTTCTCAAGAATAATCGCCCGAATAGTGGGGCTCTTCAAGAGAGGCAATTAGATGGCGCAGCCCTACACCGTAAGGATCTCCTCCCAGAAGGGCGGCGTCGGCAAGACCACCATCTCGGTAAACCTTGCAGTCGCGCTAAAGAGAATCGGGCACAAGGTGCTGATAGTCGATGCCGACTATGTCAATCCGGTCGTCGGCTTCCACCTCGGGCTCGAGGAGATAAACAGGGGCTTTAGGTCGGTGATGCTTGGGAAGGCAAAGCTTACAAACTCGGTTTCGATACACTCTCCAACCGGCCTTCATGTGCTGGGCGGGGAGATGACGCAGAAGATGTTCGAGCCAAACCAGGCGCAGATAAGAAGATTCGACAACATGCTGAAGGGTACCGCATACGACTTCATAATAATCGACACCCCTCCCGGATTCTCGACGCAGAACTTCTTTGGCTACTCTAACGAGGCGGCCATAATAATCACCCCGGACCTTCAGGCCACGGCAAGCGCTATGCGCCTATCCCAGATCTTTGATAGGCTTCACCTAAAGCACAACATAGTCCTAAACCGGGTGAGGAGCAGAAGATGGGAGCTGAATGTTGGCGAGATAGAGGAGACCTACGGGAGCAAGGTCTCCGCAATCTTCCCGGAAGACGACACAGTTCCCATGAGCATCGCCGCCCACATTCCCGCATTTCTCTTCAACAGAAGAGCGCCGTTCTCAAAGGGGATGGAGAGGTTCTCAAGGGGCTACTCGCTTAGGACAGAGGTGCGGCCAAATCCGCCCGGAAGCGGCATAATAGGATGGCTCAGAAGGGTCATCGGATACTAGGTCATTTCCCTCGTACGTTGTCTGTAAGGTATAAATATAGCTTTTTCATACAATATAAGGACAGCCTGGTATTCTATGAACTCAGAAAGCCGCTTCTACAGTTTTTCGCTAGCCCTGCTTATCTTTTCCGCGGTGCTTCTCCAATCAAACCCCCTGCAAACCTTTCATCTCGATTGGCCCCTGACAACACTAAACACAACCTCCACAACCACCACATCAATTCCATCGACAACCACCTCCTCAACATCCACCTCCTCCACAACCACCACATCAATTCCATCGACAACCACCTCCTCATCATCCACCTCATCATCATCCACCTCATCAACATCCACCTCCACAACATCAATTTCAACGTCCACGCCACCCACAACACAGACAACCACAATATCGCAGCAGCTTAACGCGAGCCTTGTCAACTCATTGTTTTCTGGCAATGGGACATCGCAGTTATCCGCTTTCTCAAGCAATCAGTTGAACGCAACTCAGGCGTCAGACGACCACCATGCGATGGCCCTGATCACCTCGCTCAAGGCCCATGGTGCCACAATGCATGCGGTGCAGCTCAACATGACATATGGAAAAATATCGCAGAAGTTGGTTCCAGTAGGGGCGGGCAGCAGGCTCCACTACTTCAATGTAAACGGTAGCAATGCAACCATCTACAACATAACGATCACAAAGGCGGTGCCAGACCTTCGGGTGAGCATTGGAGGATATGTAATAAATTCCTCCACAAATACCATAAACCTGCTTGGTTCTTCGTACGTAGTAAATGGCAGCACAATCCATATGCTCCCAGTATACGCGCTGAACGGAAGGGTGGACAGCCGCGTTCTTTACAACAACCTACTTCCATACACCTACAAGCTCTACATCGGAAATAAGCTTGTTTCGTCAACAAACGTGACGCTCGGCCAGTTTGGCATTCCCTTCAATCAGCAGGGCATCCCGGCCGGCACGGTCACAAAGATTGTCTTCGAGACCACCGGAAACGCCAATTATACCCCTGTTGACCCAACTGTGTTCTACACCGTGGCGAACGCCGCAGTGACAATATCCACAGCCACGACCATGGCGAGCGATCTTGTATGCGGCAGCCTGACCATAAATGCTGGCCAGACATTGACAACCAACGGTTTTAGTATACTGTGCAATGGCACAATAACAAACAGCGGCACAATTTTGGCGGGCGCAGCAAACAATGGGGGTACTGTTCCCAGCGGTATCCCTGCGGCCCTTTCATCTTCGTACGGCGGCTCGGGCGGAGGGGGAGGGTCTACCCACGCCAATGCCGGAACCGGCAGCACCCCTGCGGCCCCGACAATGAGCGCATCAAACATCCAGTCCTGGTATGCGAGCGGGTTTAACACCATTCTTGCCGGCAACGGCGGCGGAGGAAGCGGGACCAATGCCGGCGCTTCGGGGAGCTATGGGGTGTACATACAGGCCAATAAAGTAACTGCCGGCACCATAGACGCGCAGGGATCGGCAAGCAGCTGCAGCTCCACCTCCTCCACAAACGCCGCGGGCGGCTCGGGCGGCGCCACAATCGCATCGGGTGGGGCCGGAGCAACCGGCGGCGGAGGCAAGAAGTCGGCAAGCGGCGGCGGAGGCGGCGGCGGAGCGATAATGATAGCGTATGGGATTGGGGGCTATACTGCGGGCACATACTCTACAACAGGTGGCTCGGCAACAACAAGCTGTAGTGGCACGGGCGGCAACGGCGGAAGCGGAACCACCGGCGGCAACAGTGCGTACACATTCAACTTTGCAAGCAGTGCTCCGATAGTCGTCTTGCCGAAGCCGCTCAATTCGCTGATTGCAACTCCCAACCCCCCATTCATGAGCAACTCCGTAATCGATGTGGGCCAGTACAGCGCGTTCAATACGCTCATAAGCAACGGCATCGCCCCGTACCAAGGGAACTGGATATGGGATCCTCCTATGTCGCTCACATCGTCCTCCCCATTCAACACGGTCACCGCCAACATACTTAGCGGAGGCCTGATAAACTCGCTTTTGAGCATAAATGCGTTTTCTCCGCAGAATGCGATATTAACCTTTAACTCCGTGCAGTACGCCCTCTCATCTTTAGGGGCCAACTCGATCTACGGGGTGTGGAACTTCAGCGGCAACTATGTTGACTCCATAAGCAACTTCCTCTACCCACTTTCAAATTCCACCTTCACGATAAACCCCGCCTTCGCGCTAAACAGCTTTGCGGTCTCCAACTTACTAATAGACCAGGGCCAGACTCAGCTCCTCTCCGCGAAAATCTCCGGGGGGACGGACCCGTACTCCTTCAACTACCTTGTCTACAACTCTGCCGGATTGGTGACAAACTCCCTGTACACCGTCTCCACAGGCAGCGGCCTTGGCCTTGACGGGTCCAAGGACACCGGCTACATTGGGACAGCAGGGACCTCCTTCACCGTCTCGACCCTCAGCACTGCCAGCGCAAACGATCTGATTGTCCTCTACATCTACTCCAGCGGATGCCCTGCGCCAACGATAACCGACACCGCAGGGCTCACATGGTTCAAGCGATTCGACAACGGCGCAAACCAGCTCTTCAGCTTCTACGCCTATTCCCCCTCCCAGCTCAGCGGCGACACGATCACAGTAAGCTACGGCGCCTGCTCGACAACGCAGCACGATGCGATCGCTTTAGGCATCAGCAGCCCAAGCCCGCTTACCCCATTCGATTCGAACATTAACATCCCCTCACACGTCACCGGGATCTCAAGCACCGCCGGAAAGTCGTTTGTGACCACTACCCACTCCTATGACTTTTTGCTCTCGATGCTTTTGGTGAACCATATCACCGACGCGATTACCCTGCCTGCAGGTTTCAGCACGATAAGTGCCGCGACCACCGGAAACCTGCTCTATCTTGGGTACAAGGTCGTCAGCGCCACGCAGGCAAACGCGGAGTACGACTGGACCCTTACCTCGGATAGTTACCAGACAATAGGGGATGCCGCATTCGGGGACATCTCCTCAAACACCTTTGCGCTCACGCAGTCAAGTTCATGGGGGAGCGGGCCGTTCACATACAATCTTTTCGTCACCGACTCGGCGACAACTCCTGTGGTGGTCTCCAGCCTGAGCAACACCTACGGTGCAAACACCGCACTCGGCACTCCGACGATCGCCCCTGCCTCGGCGCAGGCGAACGTGGTCGGGGATAAGGTTGCATTTATCGCGACCCTGCCGGGCGGCGGGATCGGGACGGGCCCGTACACCTACAACTTCATACTCACAAATACGATCACCGGCGCCCAGATTGCAAACCAGCTCTACGCCGGCGTGTCATCGACGTCAAACAGCTTCACCTACACTTTTGTGTCCGGAGACCTCGGCCAGACCGAGCATGCAAACGTTTTGATCACAGATTCGGCAACGACACAAGAGTCCTCAAACTCCGTCTACAGCGGCACCATAACCATAGGGTCCTCCGCATGCTCCATCTCGCTTAGCAACACGCTGATCGACTTCGGGAACCAGAACCCCTCGGTCTCCACAGCCGTGAGCAACGTGGTTACCGACACGAATTCGGGCAGCGCATCCGCATACCTCTACGTCTACGGCAGCAACTGGGTCGGATCCTCCATAACGACAAACTTCTTCGTCGCAAACACGATCTGGAACCCTGTTTCATCTGGTCCAGATGTCGGCAATGCCCTGACGCTCTCCTCGGCAGGGGCAAACACGCTGCTTCTTCTTCCGGCAGCAGGATCTAACGGGATCTACTTCGGCGCAAAGGTTCCTTCCGGTCAGATATCGGACTCCTACTCCCAGAATATCGTGATCTTCAACGTCTGCTGAGTCCATTGCAGTTCGTAGAAAGGTTTATAAATAATATCTTTATAATATATCTTGGCGACAACATGAATTTCAAAACGACCATAGTTAATGCGGGTATTATCGCAGTCATTGCTGCAATGATGCTAAGTGTCACATTCTCAATAACGGGGCTTTCCTTTTCTGCTAACTCCGGTTCGACAAACGTTGTCGCTACGGTAAACGTCCAGACCACATGCGTTCTGGCAGTCTCAAACACAGCTGTGAACTTCCTCACAGTCAATCCCGGGGCAAGCACGGGAGTCGTCAATGCAGTCGCAGACACAAACAACGGAAACGTTGGCGCATACATCTGGATCTCGGGAAGCAACTGGATTGGGGCAAACATCGCAATTAACTTCTTTGTAACAAACACGATCTACTCCAACGCGCTCAGCTCCGAGGGGGCAGGATTCCTGTTCAACTCCGTGGGACTCGCCACAGGTAACACTGGAATACTGGTATCTACTGCAGGGACAAACAACCTGTTCTTCGGGGTAAACATTCCGGTGGGCCAGACGGCAAACGCGTACACACAGAACATTGTGATAAACAACGTCTGCTGAAGTGTTTAGATGGCGATTAGTAAGGCTTCGTTCTTTGTTTTTCTACTATCCCTTATTTTAACCTCCGGAATCTACCATGCCCAGCTTGGACAGGCTGCTGGGGCATTCATAATCAACATGAGCATCGGCAGCACTGCTGAGAGGAACTGGTCCCTTGTCAACACAGGCGATGTGCCCCTTGGGTACAAGATAATCCTCCCTGAATTCACCCCTGTGCCCAATGCGACTGCCCCTATAGTGACTGCGGTTCCGATGAACGGGACCATTCCCGCGCACACAAGCGTGACCATCAAGGTAATAATCAATCTGCCGTACTTAAACAACAAGGCCGGAATAAGGTGGGACAGCGTGATCGGCTCGGTTGCGCAGCCATTGAATTTCACCCAAGGGACAGGCGGCGCGCAGATACAGGGAGGGGTGGGCAAGGAGATCGTAATAAGGGCGCAGCCTCCTACGATACCACCGCTTGAGCTAGCCGCCGTGGTAATTGCAGCCGTGGCCGTGATAGGCGGAGCCATATACTACTACAAGTTCAAGTTCCTGCCAAAGTACAACAGCAAGGAATCCAAGGCGGCGAGGGCCAAGGCAGCAAAGGAGAAGGCGAAGGAGAAGCTCTCCAAGATGGAGGCGAAGCTGAAGGTGGAGAGGTCCAAGTTACTTGCGCAGGCTCGCGCCATAAAGGGCTCAAGGGGCACAACCGCCTCGCAGAGAAAGACAGGGGTGAAGAAGTCCAAATCAAAGGCAAAGGGGGGCAGGACCTCGAGGGGAAGGAGCGCCAGGAAGAAGTGAGGTTACGGCGCCTGCTAATACTCTATCCGTCAACTTTCTTCTAGCATCCCTTATCGCAACCTCTGCCTTTTTCTATGCGTTCTATTTAATCGGATTCGATCTGCTTGCCAACTCCCAGGCTAGCGTTTCGGCAGCGGTGAGCGTGTCTAGCTCTTGCACCCTGCAGGTTTCAAACACCGCAATCGCCTTCCCCTCAACCGCTGCGGGAAACAACGCACCGCTTGCAAACACGGTCTCGGCGACCAACAACGGGAACGTAGAGGGATACATCTGGATCTCGGGAACCAGCTGGGCCACAAGCGCCAACTCAGCCATAAACTTCTTCGTTACAAACACAATCTTCTCAAACGCGCCCAACCAGAACGCGGCGGGCTACCTTGCGAACGCACTGACCCTTAGCGCTTCCAACACCGCCGTCCTGATCCCTGCCATAACCTCAAACACCCTCTACTTCGGGGTGAACATACCTGCGGGCCAGGCATCAAACACCTACACGCAGAACATAATCTTCCAGACTGTGTGCTAGGTGCACATTTTTATATAATCCAATCGTAACAATCTCAAGGTAGTTTAATGCCAAACCCATATGTCTCAGTCGTGATACCGACCTGGAACGAGAGGGGGAACATCGGCCGCGTCATCCCAGCGATAAGACGCGTGCTCTCAAAGAACACCCACGAGATAATTGTGGTCGACCGCCACTCAAAGGACGGCACGGCGCAGATTGCGAAGGGGCTTGGAGCAAGGGTCATATACGATGACATCGGAAAGGGATCCGCCCTGCTCAGGGGTCTTGCAGCGGCGAGGGGAAAGATACTGATCTCGATGGACGCGGACCTCTCAAACGAGCCTAGGGAGCTTAGGCTTCTGATTGCAGGCATCGAGACGGGATACGACCTCTGCATGGGGTCACGATTCATAATCGGCGGGGGGAGCGACGACATGCCGGCGCTGAGGAGGTTCGGCAACAAGGTCTTCATCCTCCTGGTCAATGTCCTCTTTGGCGCAAACTACACCGACCTCTGCTACGGCTACCGCAGCTTCAGGCGCGGAGCGCTGCAGAAGCTTTCGCTACGCGAGAGGGGCTTTGGGATCGAGACCGAGATAAACATCAAGGCGATAAAGAGGGGCCTGCGGGTCCTTGAGGTGCCGAGCATGGAGAAGAGGCGCGCGGCAGGGGAGGGGAAGCTCAACACGTTCCGCGACGGGTACGTGATACTCTCAACGATCTTCAGGAACATCGGATAGCAACAGCTTAATAAATCTTAATTGGGGAATGATTTTCATGTCAGAGGAGGACGAGATAGGCGCAGACCTTGGAAAGGGCGCAAAGAAGGCGTCGGGACACGTCAGCATAGCGGTCCCGATGGCGATCTGGATTGCTCTCCTTGCAATCGCTCTGCTCTTCAAGGCGATTCTCGCATTGACCGCGACGACATCCGGGCTCACATTCACAATTCTCGGAGGGATCTCAAATTTCATATTGAACCAGCCGGGAATCCTTATACTGCCGATAATAATGGGTGCGATAATCGGCACACTTGTCGGAAAGAGCGCAAACGGCGCAAAGAAGGCTGCACGCGCAGGGCTTCTAAACGGGATCTACTGCTGCTTTGTCTATCTGGTCGTAATCGCGGTGATCTACCTTGTCATGTTCTACAGCCTCGCCGGTTCGCAGCCGGACAACAGTTTTCTGCTGCAGTTCTGGATAGCAATTCCGGCAGGGCTCTTGATCGCGACATCAATAATATTCGCCTCGCTCTCCTACCTCAGGAAAATAATCTGAGCCTATTTCGCTGCGCTGACGATCTTGATGACATCGTTGTCCTTCAGCAGATATTCCTTGTTTAATCTCATCCTCTTCTTCGCGTCGATTGCGTAGAGCAGATTCTTTGCAAGGTCGCTGTGGATCTTTGCTGCAAGGTCATGCACGTTCTTTCCGCGCTCAATTAGCAGGGCATCTGGCAGGACCTCCCCGAAGTGGTTTGTGTACTTGCCCTCATCCTCCACGGGATACACAACGATCATCTTCAGCACCTCAAACACTACGCTGTTTAAAAGCTGCTGCACTCCGGTTCCGCTCTTACCTGTAAATCTCCTCATGTACTCAAGCGCCTTGACCTGATCCGGATTTAGGTTTCCGAGTATTTTGAAGCTTTTCTCCCCAGGATTGTAGTCTATGGCGCCTGCCTTTGCTGCCTTCTTAAGCGCGAGCTCGATTGCGGCAGAGCACTCTACAACCTTGTAGCCCTCCAGCTCCTTTCTTAGTTTTTCCAGCGCGCCCGCAGGGGCGATGTCCATCTTGTTTGCGGCCACGACCAGCGGCTTGCTGATCTTGAGAAGCGCCCTTGAGAAAGCCTCGATGTCCAAATCCCCCCATCCGATGTTCGATGAGGTGAGACTGGAGCTGCTTATCGCGCTTTCTATTTGCGATTCGCTTACCCTAAGCCCCGCAAGCATCTCATGGAGCGCCTTTGCACCGTCCTTTCGTTTTGCAATTCCCGAGATGTGCTTTTTGATTATCCCTGATACCCAGCGGGCGAGCTCGTCCGCAATCATCTTCACATCCTCTGCAGGATTGGAATTCTCCGAGCCGTTGCCGCTAAGATCCGTCTTTCCCGAAAGGTCTACGACCTGGATCAGCACGTCTGCGCAGATCGCATCTGTCAGGAACTGGTTTCCCATCCCCTTCCCAAGGTGCGCGCCAGGAACAAGCCCCGCGACGTCCACGATCTGGATCGGGATATACCTTATCCCGCCCTTGCAGATCCCGTTTTTTGGCGTGCACTTTACTTTCAGCTCTGCCTCAACGCACTCCCTTGCGACATACGCGACCCCATGGTTTGGCTTTATCGTCGTGAACGGGTAGTCCGCTATCTCCGCGCTTGCCATCGTAAGTGCCGAGAAGAGCGTGCTCTTCCCCTTGTTCGGCGCGCCTATTATACCAACCAGCATCAGATCACTTGTCGAAGAACCTGACCTTTATCACAGGCCTGTCCTTTATCTCCCTTAAGACGTAGTATACTATCATGGTGGCAAGGGTTAGAGCAAGGCCCGTGCTTATCACGACGTTGGGGAATGCGTAGAAGAAGATCAGGATCGCGATTATCGATATTATCGGAAGGTACGGATAGAGCGGCATCTGGAAGACGTTCTTGAACTTCACAGTGCTTCCATCCCCGAGGATTCCGCGCTTTTCCTTGTAGTGGTTTCTTATCCTCCTGATCTTTATAAGCGCAAGGCCGGTTAGCAGGAAGCTGAAGAGTATCCCGAAGTTGCTGATTGCGGCTATTATGTAGATGTTTCCCGCAAAGAGGAACGCGATTCCAAGAATCGTGGTCAGCAGCAGCGCATTCGCCGGAGCCTTCTTGCCATTTAGCCTGTCAAAGCTCTTTGGGAGCAGCCCGTCAACCGACATCTGGTAGAGCGTTCTTGATCCGCCGACCATCATCGAGAGGGTTGCCGAGGTGGTTGCCACAAGCGCCCCTATTGTTATCAGGACAAAGAGCCATGATGGCGCGTGAACCGTGCTGAGCGCATAGCTGAGCGGGTTTGCGACCAGCCCGAACTGGTTTCCGGGGATGAGTGCAAGAAGCGATACGGTGACGCCAACATAGAGGATCATGCTGATGACAACCGAGATTATTATCGCCTTAGCCGCGGTCCTCCCGCCCCCCTCTATGTCTGGTGTTAGCGAGGCGATGGACTGGAATCCCGCATAGGCAAACAGCGCTATCACGCTTGCCGCGAATATTCCTCCCATCCCTCCATTGAAGAATCCTGTTATCTGGTGCTCGGTCCAGGTGCCGAAGAAGACTGCGAAGAGTATGAACAGCACAAGTACAAGGATCTTAAACACCACGAGCACAAGGTCCGTGTTTGCCGTGTTCTTTATCCCCCTATAATTTATCAGCATGAGTGCGATCATCAGCAAAATCGAGAACCCGTAGGTGTAGAGCTGGCTCGACTCCCCGATGGCCGATGAGAGGTACGTACCGAAACCAAGGGCGATCGTCGCGACCGCGGCGACGTATCCGAGGTAGAGCAGTATCCCCCCTATGAAACCCAGCTCGCTTCCAAACGCATTGTATGTGAATGAGTACGTCGCGCCCCTCTCCCTTGGCATCTCGCTTGAGAGCTCCCCTAGCTCAAGCGCGAGGATGACGGCGACGAATCCGGTTATGATGAATGCAATCAGCGCCCCTGATCCTGCGAGGTTGATCGTCGTGCCGCTGAGCACGAAGATCCCTGCCCCTATTATCGCCCCCAGCCCTATTGCCGTGGCTCCTGCGAGCCCGATTTTTGCCATGCTCTAATCATTGTGCTAAAAGCGATATAAACCTTCTTTCCCCCGGCCGTACAAAGCCATGGGTTGAATATAAATATGCCCGGCCAAGAGTCTAAAATCAATGGAGATTAAGGCGAAGGACAAAACAGCAGAGGAAAAGGCGAATGAAATTAGATTCAAGGTAGCCACGTCTCTCCCGAAGAACATAGACCGCGGCCAGCTCATGGAGGCGAGCAGGGAGTACCTTGAGAAGGTGTTCGAGCCGCTCTCCAAGAAGCTTTCCGAAAACTCGGATCTTGCGGCAAACGGGTCAAGGTACTTCCATCTCATAGATGACATCCTCTCCGGGAAAAAAGTCGAGGTCACGATAAAGGACCAGCTTGCGGTGCTCAGGTGCGTCGACACGCTTGAAAAGACCTACGCCCTAAAGGCGAACGGTGAGGGGAACAAGGAAAGATACTACAAGGACATCTCGATCGCAGCCGAGTTCATGAAGTTTCTTGGATACCTCTCAACGGTGTTCAACACCCCGGAGATGGTGATGGAGCTCAGGTCAGAGGGTGAAAAGGAAATCCAGCAAAAACAGTTCACAGGGCCCCTGTCGCTTGGAATCGACCCCACGAGGTACCAGACGATAACCGAGTCGTTTGAGCACGCCGCGCAGATGCTGAGCGCCGCACTAGAACAGGCCTCGGGCCAAAGCCTATATCCAGACGTGACAAACGGCGAGATACGGAAGATGCTAAAGCTCGCCGATGACATACTGCTAAAGAGGGAGTTCCGCGCGGGCTGGAGGGAGCTTGAGGTAATGATCGCGATTTTAAACAAGATGGAGAGGACCTACCAGGCAAACTCCCAGGACCTCGAGAACGCAGAGATCAAGAATACGATGCACGCGGTCGCATACAACCTGATGTTCTTCAAGGTCGCAATACTGGGCAGCCTGAATCTGATCCGCTATGACGGAAGGCCCAACCCCAAGTTCATCGAGCTACTAAAGACCCTGAGGGTCTTTACCGAGGACAAGATCAAGGCGGACAACCTGTACGCGAACCGCATATTCGATGATGACAGGCGCTTCAAGGAGGGGATGCAAAAGCTTGAGCAGAAGATCACAACCGGCAAAAAGGTCGAGTTCACAAATGAGGAGATCGAGACCGTGGTGGGCGGGCTCTACCTATACAAGAACAACGCCATGTCGAGCGCCCAAAGCGAGGTCGAGGATCCCCAGGAAAGCGAGGAAAGCGTCTCCGCCTTCTGCGATGACCTAGACATCCTGGCCGCGCTGCTCTTTGCCCAATCGGAGACTCCCCACCCGAGCAATACTTAAATTCTTATCCCAATAGAAATAATGCGCGGAGGTGGCAGAGCTTGGCCAAATGCGACAGGTTCAGGGCCTGTTTTCTTTAGTGAATGCTAGGGTTCAAATCCCTACCTCCGCATGATAGTGAACAAATGCTCTACTTTGCCTACGGAAGCAACATGAACCTCTCCCAGCTTAGGCGAAGGCTCAATCGGGACTCGATTGATCCCCTCGTTAGGGCGTACCTTCCAGACACAAGGCTGATCTTTCCAAGGATCTCTCATAGCGACTGGAGGGGAGGGGTCGCGGGATTCGAGGAGGCAAAGGGCGAGAAGCTCTGGGGAGCGGTCTTTGAGCTGCACGAGAGGGAATTTCTGCTCCTTGACGAGTACGAGGGATACTACGGAAAGAACAAGGAAAACGATTACGATCGAATTCAGGCGGTTGCAGTCAAGGACAACGGCGAAAAAGTGAAGGTAACAACCTACATTGCAAACAAAATGGGCGAATTTGACCCTTCCGATTACTATCTTGCCGCAATAGTCAAGGGCGCAGAGCTCTGCGGGCTTCCGGATGAGTACATAAAATGGCTCAAATCTATAAAGACAAACGGCATAAAAAAGCCAGATTAATTAGATAATGTAGCCACCTAAAAGATAAATATTTAAATGTGTAGCCCCCTAATATCTTTATGGGCATTGAGATAAGAACCGTAAATGAGAAAAAGAAGTATTATCTTACTCGTCCTTACCGACTTTTAGGCAAAGTAAAAAATGCAAGGATCTTTTTGGGAACTAATCTCTCCAAATCCGCGCTATCTAAAAAAATAAGTGATGTCGAATTTCTTCTTGAAAAAAAAGTAAGCGAATTGAAGAGTGTTGGGGACCCTTACAAAACAGTTTTGTCTGATTCTGAACTAGATGGGTTGAAGACCTTAGAAAGCAGAGGAAAAATCGAGTTGGTGCATCTTAGTGAAGCGGATTGGAAAAAATTTGTTGAAGTATTTACCTACAACACTAACGCAATTGAGGGATCCACAGTAACCAAAGGCGAAGTTAGAAAAATATTGGAAGAAAATAAGTGGCCAGATAGGTCAAAAGAAGAGATCTCAGAAACTTCTGGCGTTTCTGAAGCTGTAAGCTATATCCGCAAGACTAAGGAGCACATATCTTTGGGCCTGCTGAAGAAATTACACCATACCGTATTCAAAAATTCAAAGGGCTATGCGGGAAAATTTAGAGGAAGGGGCGTAGAAGTCGCAGTAATAAGTTCCTCTGGCGCGGTGATTCACAGAGGTGCGAATTCTAAAAAAGTGGTTTCGCTCCTTATTGAATTGGTTAAATGGTACTCAAAAAATAAAGCTGTTTATCCTCCAATAGTTCTTGCTGCAGTAGTACACAATCAATTTGAGATGATCCACCCATTTCAAGATGGAAACGGGCGTGTCGGAAGGCTACTTTTGAATAATATTCTGCTGAAGCATGGTCTACCCCCAGTCAATATAGAGTTGAAAAATCAAAAGGTATACTATAGAGCACTTCAGGTCTATGAGGTGGTAGGCGATGTCAGGCCTATGGTAGAACTCATACTAAAAGAGTACAAAAGCCTAAAGAAAATGTTAAAGTGAGTTAGGGGGCTACACTATCTTAAATCTGTAGCCACCCAGCCTTTATCCTACCTTTAAATACTTTTTCGCCCCTTATTTATTGCTAATTACTCACGGCTGATTTCAGTGTTTACGATACCTAATATATACACTAACAAGAACATGAAGTTCTACATTGCGATCCCTGTGATTCTGATGATCATAGGCGCGATACTTGCGACCCACATAACGCTTGACACCTCCCTTAGTGGCGGTGTGAGCGTGATACTCCAGACAAACGCAACAATCAGCGCCCCGCAGGTGTCCTCGCAACTCGGCTCCGCGCTCTCAGTCGCAAATCCCACTGTATTCACAAGTCCTGGCCAGGTCCAGATAACAATAGCAAACAACCAGAGCCTGGTTAATGCGGAGAACTACCAGCTAAACTTTTACTCCTATCTTTCAAACTACACAGCCTTCAACTTCAATGCGACAACGCTTCAGAACGCGCTTAGGACAAACCCTGCAAACCAGACCCTGCTAAGCCAGCTTGCTGTGGCAAATTCCGGAATCAACTCCTCCCTTTCGGGAATGACAAGCCAGCTAAATCTGGAGCTTGCATCGCTTAAGCCATTTGTCGGAACAGTCACATACAATCCAACGGACATAAACAACATGACAAACATCGCGCAGAACTCTTATGTAAACGCAAGCTTTGTCTACAAGCAAAAGATTGTTGCGGCTCTTCATTCACTTATTCCATTCAGCTCATTCACATACCAGGAGGTAACCCCTACACTTAGCAGGTTCTTCCTTGGCCAGGTCTGGGGAATAATAATCGCAGCATTCGTTCTCATCTCGATTGCTGTGCTGGTCATCTTCAGGGCATGGGCGCCATCCCTCGCGATAATCTTCGGTGCAGGAAACGACATGATAATCGCTCTTGGTGCAATGGTCTTGCTCAACATCCCTCTTGGTCTTGCAAGCCTAGGTGGACTCCTCATGCTCATCGGATACGCAATCGACACAGAGATCATAACCGCGGTTAGGATTCTAAAGAGAAGGGAGGGAACGCCTGAGGAGAGAGCGTACGGCGCAATGAAGACAGGAATGACAATGACTGCTGCTGCAATCGCATCCTTTGCGGTGCTCTTTGCGGTCTCGCTGGTCGCATACGTCCCAACCTACTACGAGATCTCTGGGGTGGTGCTCTTCGGACTGATCGGAGACTTGATAACAACATGGCTAGGCAACGCGCCAATGATACTTCTCTACAAAAAGAGGCACGAGCGTAATTAGATGGCAACATTCGACTATGTAAAGGACCGGAGAATCCTCTTCTTGCTACTCATAGTGCTCGCGCTAGGCGCACTTGATGTCACATACGGAGGGCCTCACCTACTTCACTTCGGAATCGAGTTCATCGGTGGAACGCAGATCCCAATCACTCTTGGAAACGCCGTTACCCCGGACCAAATGAGCAACCTCATCTCGATCCTGCAGCAGAGAGTCTCAACATTCGGACTCAAGCAGGTAACGGTTGAGGGAATAGGAAACACCGGCCTGTACGTCACAATACCTAGCGTCTCGGCAAGCGAGATAAACGCGACCATTGCGATCATCAACAGCCAGGGAGTCTTCCAGGGAATAGTAAGCGGTCGTGAGGCGCTAAACGGCACTTCAATACTTCCAGGGAGCATCGGTAGCGCGCCTCCAAGTACAATCGGGAGCAATGTATCATGGTCGGTTAACTTCTATCTCACTCCAAAGGGCGCAACAAAGTTCGCAAAGATCGTCTTCGGACAGGCATACCAGCCACTTTACCTCTTCCTTGACAGGCCGACAAAGACAATCATACTTCTCAATTCAACTTATCTAAACAGCGGCGCGTCTCTTGGGCTAACGCAAAGCCAGGCAATAACCACGATACAGACTGCAGCAACCTTCGGCAACAGCTCGATACCTGTTGAGATTCTAAACGGCAACGCCACAAACTGGAACCTGCTAAGGCCATACTTCGCATCACACAACAAGACATATGCAAGAGTGATTCTTGCCTCAAGCACACCCGCATACATTGTAAATTCGCTGCAGAACTTAAACTACTCACTAACATACCTAACTGCGCAGAACATGACTCCGCAGTTCGAATCAATTCCTACTGGCACAACAGCAGTGATAAATGCGGTCCAGACCTGGCCTGCAATCGGTCTTCTTTCAGCCCCAAGGCTCGACCCCGGTGTGACAAACGGAACATCCGGAGTCTCATACGTGATTTCAGGAGCATCGCCTGCTAACCTCTCGCTCAACTCAAAGATAAACTTCGCAACCCAAGAGTCGAAGACAATCGCAAGCATCCTCTCCGGGGGATCTCTGCCCGTAAAGGTGATTGTCGGCACTCCTACAACAATACCTGCCACCCTTGGAACAAAGTTCCTTGGGATAAGCGGCATCGCGGCGATACTCGCTGTTATCGCGGTGGTCGCAACGATAGTTGTGAGGTACAGAAAGCTCTTCTTGATACTTCCGATCGTGCTCACGGTCCTCGCTGAGCTCTTCATAATCGTCTCGGTCATCGGGCTGCTCGGGACAATCGACCTTGCTGCCGTGGCCGGAATGATCGCAGTGGTCGGAACCGGAGTAGACGCGCAGATCATCATAACCGACGAGGTCCTCTCGAAGTCGCAGGGCTCTGAGGTGAAGTCAAGGCTCAAGAGCGCCTTCTACATCGTCTGGGTCGACGCCGCGCTCATCATCATCGCAATGCTCCCACTCCTCTTCTCAACATCGCTTGTCTCGATCATCGGGTTCTCCGAATCGACGATAATGGGCGCACTTTTGGGGATCCTAATAACAAGGCCGGCATACGGAGCAATTGTCAGCATACACTACCAAAAAGGTGAATCAAGTGGCGCGCCACTGTCCAACGTGCAATAGATCAAGCTCCGAAGTCCACTTCTACGGCGACTTCTGCGAGAACTGCACGCTCGAGAGGCTATCCCACAAGCTGCACGACGAGATCCTAGTTACCGTCTGCAAGAGATGCGGTCGAATCAAGCTAAACAACCAGGCTGTCGAGAAGGACGATGCCGCACTCGAGGAGCTGCTTGCTAAGTCCTTCAAGGACTTCGAGATAAAGCTGCTCAGCACCACGCAGGATTCTGCGATAATCGAGATAAACAAGTACGACGAGGACATAAGGGGGATAAGAAAAGAGGTAAAGTTCCGCTACAAGAAGTTCATGTGCCAAAAGTGCAACAGGCAGTCTGCCGGCTACTACGAGGGGGTGATACAGCTCAGAGGCAACCCGGAAAAATGCGCGAGGATGCTTCATAGGCTTGAGAAGTACTATTTCGAGCGCGACGAGTTCATCAGCAAGATCGAGAAGGTCAACAACGGGGTAGACCTCTACGTGAGCAGCAAGAAGCTCGCCTCAGCCTTCATGGCCGAGAGGGGCCTCAAGCCGACGATGTCCTACGAACTCTACGGGCTCAGGAAGGGCCAGAGGCTCTATAGGAACACATACGCGCTCCACTTCGACTAACTTCAGGTCCCCAATCCCATGGAATCCACATACAAGAAGGCGATACTTATACATTTCGGCGAGCTCTGGCTGCGCGGCGACAACCGCAGGATCTACATTGACCTCACAAAGAGAAACATAATGATGCAGCTGGGGCTTAGGCCCAAGCAGATAAATTTCCAGTACGACAAGCTGCTCATCCCTATCGAGAAGGGGATGGACATGCAGAAATTGCTGGACAAGCTCCAGTACGTCATAGGAATCAGCAACTACGCAATCTCCTACTCTACAAAGGCCGATCTCAAGTCGATAGAGAAGCTTGCCGAGTCGATACTTAGGGAGATAAAGAAGGGGAAGAGCAAGGCGCAGCCGATAAGGATCGAGTCAAGCCGCGCGTACAAGGGCCACAAGTTCACCTCAAAGCAGATCGTTGACAAGCTTGTCAAGCTTGTAATAAAGATGGGGCTTGAGCCGGACATTGAGGCGAAGGACTCAAGGATGTTTGTCAAGGTGTACAAGGACATTGCGTTCATCTCATTTGGAAGGGCAAACGGAGTGCTCGGACTTCCTGTGGGAAGCAGCGGAAAGGCGGTCGTCATGCTTTCGGGCGGAATAGACTCGCCTGTCGCATCATGGTATGCGATGAGAAGGGGCGCGGCTCCGATCTATGTGCACCTCCACGGATACCAGACAAACGAGCTGGCGGAGAGGTCGAAGATCCCAAAGATCCTATCAGTCCTCTCAAGGTACTATCCAAGATACAAGGTGTACTATGTCCCTGCGCACATCTTCCAGCTCGCCCTCTCAAAGATGGACAACAAGTACGAGCCGATACTGCTCAAGGCGCTCATGTTTAGGATAAGCGAGAGGATCGCAAGGGAGGAGGGCGCCGGAGCGATAATAACCGGGGAGAGCCTGGGGCAGGTTGCCTCCCAGACCATGGCGAACATCGCAGCATCTCAGCAATCCGTCGAGCTCCCGATCCTCAGGCCGCTAATCGGCCTTGACAAGCAGGAGATAATCGCCGTGGCAAGGAAGATCGGCACATACGATCTCTCGATCATGGAGTACAAGGACGTCTGCTCGATCAACGCGACCAACACGGTCACAAACTCAAGTCGCGAAAAGATAGGCAAGCTGCTTTCCGAAATGAAAATCGACAGGATCGTGGAGCGCTCGCTGAAGGCATCCAAAGTGGTTTCCGTCTGAAATCGAGTATAATCTTTTAAATCTTTATCACCTAACCTATGTGTATTAAATGGACTTGCTTCAAAAGGTGATTCTGGGAGGAGTTGCGGTAGCCATACTGCTGGTCATAGGATACTTCGGCGTCCAGAGCCTGCACCTTGGGCAGCAGGTGACAAAGCAGCAGGCCATCTCGCTGGTCACAAACTATCTAAAAAACCAGAACCAGGACACGATCGTTAACGTGACAAACGTCACACCGTCCACTTATCCGGGAAGCTGGCACATACTCACTTCTGTGGACTTCAACGCTACAAGCCCGTGCCCCTCATACGTCTCATACTCATTTGACTACCCCCAGTACGGATTCGTCTACAGGGTGCAAAACAACTACACGAGCAACTGCATAATCTACGGCCTGCAGCAAAACAAGAGCTACATCCTCGCCTCCGCGCCGCTTGCGATCGCAAGGTCGTACAACCTCTCGATTCCATCGGTCAGGAACTTTGTGAGCACATACGGCTACGGAAAGGTTAACGTTCATGCCTCATTCTACAACGAGACAATACTCAACTCGACAACCTACAACAACACCTGGATAGTCACATACTCCGCGCCAAGCTCGACATCGTCCATCGTTGTGGCGCTCACGCAGGCAGGCGGAAACTTGATAACAAACTACACGATCCCTAGCGGATGATCCTCTCCATCACGATGACCTCGTGCCTCTTTCCTTCCCTTACAAATTCCCTCTCGCTTATCCCCTTGGCCTCAAAGCCGTGCCCCTCAAAGAACCTCCTTCCACCCAGATTCTCCTCGGCAACCTCAGCGATTATCCTTGATGCGCCCAGAAGCCTGGCCCTTTCTATCCCAATGGCCAAAAGTTCGCCTCCTATCCCCTTTCCCCTATGGCCCTCCTCCACTATGATCCCGACGCTTCCCAGACCTGCGCTGACCACTATCTCGCACTCCCCCACAATCCTGCCCTGGTCAACTGCAACAAGCCCCACCGCGGTCTTGTCCCGAATTGAGTCTATCTTGGATGTGAAGAGCGCCTCAAGGGAGTCCGCGCTCGGCTCGGATTCAAACCACATCGCAAGAGCCGAGTCCCTGTAAACGCCTATGATGAGCCCCTTTAGCTGTGCCTTGTCCTCAGCCTTGAGCTCTCGGATTTCCATCTAAACGCTCTTTAAACCTTTCTTTATTAATAACTAGTGTTGGCATGAGAATCAGCAAGATGACGATAAAGAAGATCCTAAAGGAGCAGGGCGCCGAGCGCGTGAGCGAATCCGCTGCGACCGAGCTGGCAAGGATCGTGAACAGATACGCCTATTCTATCGCAAAGAGGGCTGTGAAGCTCGCCGCCCACGCAAAGAGAAAGACCGTGGAGAAGGCGGACATTGACCTTGCCAAGTGACTATTTTCTAAGGTCGGACTCAAGCCCCTCGATTATCTCATTCACCTTGCTTCTAGGAATCATAATCTCCTTGCCGTTCTCCGCAAAAATGTACGTCAACCCGTTTCGCTCACTTGCCTTTAGAACCTGAGTTGTGCTAGCCCCAGTTGTTGTGGTTATTCTGTTTCCCTTCCATTCCATTGTGTGGCATTCCTCCACAAACTTCTTTCCGAGCGTGCTGTATGCAGAAACCATGGCTCCGCGTCTAAGGATTATTATGCCACTTTTTGAAACATACGACTCATGAAAGTGCGTTCCATAAAAATAACCCGATGAAGAGCCGCCCTCCCCCACAACCCTTTCAACGAGATCAAAGCCAACCACTCTTGGAAAATTTGACGCAGCTCCAGGCCCGTACCTATCAATGAGATCTCCGTTTTTATTTATATACTTAGTGACGTTGTCTAAACCGTATCCAATATCCCCCGAGTATTCATCCCAGACTATCTCCCTTGCCATTGCTACTTCTCTCCTTGCGTCAGCGATATCTTTTTTCCCAAAAACCACCCACAGCTTTTCCCTACTTATCTTTCCTTCGCTGTAGTCGCTATTTGCCTCAACTGCGTTTTTGACCGCTTCGATCCCCTGCTCTATGGCGTTGAGCTTGTCGGACATGCTGGGCTGATGTTTCTTTGTTTCTGTTGTGGCCATCATCTAATACTAACCTATTTTGATTTTTAGGGTTTTAATAGCCGATTTAATGAGCGTTTCCTAACTTCTGTCGAAGGGGCTGCACGTGTCAGAAAATTAGAATGCTATCCCAAAGAGCCTAAGTATTACCATTACCGCAACAGCAGGCAGGCCAAATAGCGCAGTTGCAATGATCGTGAGCCAGCTGATCGGTATCCCAATCCCAAAGAGCGAGTTGAGGGCAAATATCGAGATCAACCCAAGTATGCTGTTTGTCAGAAGGCCAAAGATTGATTTGCCGAGCTTGAAGATTATGTAGAGGACAAGGAAGATCGCGACGACAAGCACTATCTCGGATGCCGCAGAGCCAAGTATGCCAAGCGCGATCGGAAACATTCTACCAAGAAGTAATATAAATCCCCAAATCTAATAATCTTTCAGTGGTGTGCGGGTGGCTTACCATCTTTGGATGGAGGAAGCTCTTCCCATGCAGAGCGCATGTGGCCCAAGGCCTTGCCCCGGAGCAGAAACGAGACTGCTGTGCCCTACAAGCTATGAGAATACGAGCCGGGCAGTGCAGGTGAAACGGCCGGGGAGATGCGCAGTGAGCATGCAAGGCAAAACGCCGCTTAGTCGAATGTCACCTAAAACAGAAGGAGGGCTACGGCACACCACTATTTCTACTTCCTAATCTTGGGCAGGAACCTGTCGAGGCTATTCGCCCTTGAGGTCGCGAGGTCTCTTGCGAATCCCAACACCCTCTTTATGTCAATGTCGACAAACTCGCGCATCACAGCGTCTCTCTTGTCCCCCTCCAACTCTTTTCGCCTTCGCCAAAAGCTGTTCTCGGCTGCTGCGAGCGCCAGCCCGTACGCCTCAATGATGGATTTCGCCCCAAATATTTTCCTTGATTCCCTATCCGGTATCTTCACCTTTCCGTATGAGGCTGAGTGAAAGCCGTAGACGCTTATTCCCCCCTCGGATACTAAAATGTGTGCTTCGTCAAATTTTTTCCTGTCGCGAATTATGAACTTGAGCCCCTCAGGGACCCTATGCTCCCACTCGCCCACTCCCATGACATATGATTCCTTCTTCCCCTTTCTTCGCTCCACATTAACTAGCATGCCCTCTATCTTGAGCCTGCCCTGCGGCTCCCATCCCTCGCGATTTACCTTCCTTTTTCTTCGCATCCTATTCCCTGGCGCAGAGTATGAACCCCTCAATCCTTATCAGGTCGTTTCTGATTGCAAACATCGCCATCGCATCTCCCTCGCATATGCCTGCCGCCGCATCAAATCTCCTTTGGTGGTCCTCTAGGAATCCCTTTATCATCACAAGCGTTCTTACCAAGGCCTCCCTCGGCTCTTTCATGCTCACGATGTGGTTGTAGTCCCTTATCTCCAGATGCATCTTTCCGACAAGGACGTTCTCCCTTTGCGTGCTTCCTCCCACGAGCCTGAGGGTCGCATCGGTTGAGAGGGCGATCTTGTAGTACGCCTCGGTGCGCTCGCTGTATATCATGAACTCCACGTTCCCCTGCCTAACCGTCATTGCAACCTTCTTGTCCGCGATGCTAAATTCCCTGTCCTTTAGCCCCTGTAATCCCGTCTTGATCGCCATGCAGTAGCATCCGCCAAGGACTTTAAATAATTAACTAAGGATTCGTATCAGAGAACCTGTCTCATCAGGCTCCAAAAAGTCTCCATCTGCACCTTCTCCGCGATTATGCACATCGCCTGAGCGCTGCGCTCAAGCGCATCAATCTGCTTTTGTATCGCCCCCTGCGGGGAGAAGAAGCTCGCCCACCGCATGCTTATCACCCCTCCTCTGTATATGGGGAAGTTTCTGCACTGGTCTGATGGTACAAATTTCAGCTTGTCCTGGTTGCAGTCAACAAAGTTTCTCATCTCCATGATAAGCCATGGAAGTATAGCACCCTCAATTCCCGGGATGTAGAGCGTTATCCCCTTGCCGACCTGCTCGTCATTTGGGTTGGACAGTCTCTCAAGCTTCTCGAAGGTTCCGACCTTGAACATAACCCTGTTGCTGTAGTTTTGTATGATGTCAGTGAATTCGTGCAGTCCATCAACAGTTTCCTCCTTGCTGCCCTTCGCCCTGAACCCAAGCCCAACGTGTATCTTCCAGCCGCCTACGTAGGGCTTGTCAAGCAAAATCGGTCCTGTTACAAAGCCGTTTCCCTCCTCCATATTCCTGCGCAGGTTCTGCTTGAACTCCCCGTAGATCTTATCTGTCTGTATGTCGCGGCCGTAGCCATAGACATTTATAATTGGCATAACGATAGTGAAAATTAGGGGTGTATATTTCTTTCTAATCGGGCGTTTAGAGCTTTAAATAGCTTTCACCCAATATAATATCGTGCTTTCATGTTTGAGAATCTGACCACGGGATGGAGGATAGGGAAGGCGATAAGGAAGCTGGTTTTCGGCGACAAGGGGCTCCTAGTGTATCCCCTGGCAACTGCGATAGCCGCCATAATCGAGATGGTGGCAATCTTCGGGACGTTTCTTCTTGCAAGCGGGTTCTCAAGCGCCGGCTACATCGCCGCGCTAATAGCATTCTATGTGATCACCACTTTCACCTCAACATACCTACTGGTTGCAATGCTGCTTGGCTTTAGGGGCTACACCTCTGGAAAGCGGATCTCCTTCTCGCAGGCGCTCGCAGCAGCCGCCCCTTACTCAAGGCTCATACTCGAATGGGCGCTCTTCTACTCCGTGGTGCTTTTGATCATAAGGCTCATTGAGTCAAGGATGAGGGGAATCGGGGGACTGATACTCGGCTCCGCAGTGAGCATCGGACTTGCAGTCGCCACAGTCTTTGTGATACCTGTGATAATCGATGAGAAGGCAGGCCCAATCGATGCGATGAAAAGGAGCACTGACTTCTTTGTCAAGAATTTCGGCAAGTCGGCTGGCGGATTGATATACTCCGACCTCTACAACCTGATGTTCATAATCGGGGGCATACTAATTGGGCTGCTTGGCGCGGTAATTGCCATCTCCTCAACGCCGCTTCTTGGAGTTCCGGTCTTCATGGTCGGGTTCTTGGTCCTTATATTTGGCATACTGATGACAACCGTGATGTCAAACGTCTTCAGGTTTGTCCTCTATGAGTACATGAACGGCAAGAAGCTCCCCGAAGGGCTAAGCGAGGAGCTGATTAGAAGCAGCGTGAAGAAGAAACCGGTCTGATGATATGGAGGGAGTTGCAAGGCACAAGGTGAGCGGGGGCAAGCTTGTAACCGTAAAGGTCAGCTACTCCGAAAAGATAGAGAGGATACAGATACTCGGCGACTTTTTTTTGCATCCCGAATCCTCACTTTCCCTAATTGAGCAGGCACTGATAGGCATAAGCGCCAGTTCGACTTCTGAAGAGATTGCACAAAAAATATTTGATGTGGTAAAAAGCAACTCAATCGAGATGATTGGCGTAACACCAGAATCAATTGCGCAGACAGTACTGATGGCGGTGAAGAGATGAAGTGGAGAGTACTGCCCCTTGCGACGCATGACGCATTCTACAACATGGCCACCGACGAGGCGATAAGCGACGCCATAGCGGAGAAGAAGGCCCCGCCTACAATCAGGTTCTACCAGTGGAAACCCGGAGCGGTCTCAATCGGCCACTTCCAGTCAATGAACGACGAGGTAAATGTCGGGAGGTGCAAATCCTTCGGGATAGACTACGTTCGAAGGAAGACGGGCGGAGGCGCAGTCTACCATGCGGAGAACGGCGAGATAACCTACAGTGTGATTGCGCCTGAGGATATGTTCCCAAAAGGGATAATAGAGAGCTACAAGGTGATCTGCGGTTGGGTGGTTGATGGGCTCGCCGAGGTCGGGATAGGCGCGCAGTTCGCTCCGATTAACGATATCCTTGTCTCTGGCAAGAAGATCTCTGGCAACGCCCAGACAAGAAGGCGAGGGACTCTTCTGCAGCATGGGACGATTCTCTATGATCTGAATGTGGAAAGGATGTTTTCGATACTTAAGATAACAAACGAGAAGATTTCAGACAAGATGATAAAGAGCGTGGAGGAAAGGGTGACAAGCGTTTTGGGCCACAAAAAGATTTCCGAGGAGAAGCTCTACGAAGCGCTACTCAATGGATTTACAAAGGGCAAGGAGTTTGAATTCGGAAAACTCTCCCCGGAGGAGATCGAGAAGACAAACATGCTGGTAAAGACAGTCTACAAGACGCAGGAATGGAACTTCATGCGCTGACTATTTCCTGTTGACTATTGCCGCTATGAAATGCTCTCCCGCCTTGTAGGAGCTGCGTACAAATGGTCCTGAGGCAACGTATAGGAATCCCATCCCCAGAGCCTTCTGCTTGAAGTATTCGAATTTTGCAGGTGTCACATATTCCTTGAGCTCAAGATGATGCCCCTTTGGCTTCAGGTACTGCCCCATCGCAAGGAAATCGACGCTGGCCTCCCTAAGGTCCTTCATTGCCTGGAGAACTTCTTCATCTGTTTCCCCTATCCCAAGCATCATTGCCGACTTTGTATACCTTGTGGGGTCAATCTGTTTGACATTTGCAAGAACCTGCAGGGATTGCCTGTACTGTGCCCTCCTGTCTCTTGCATCTGAAGTTAGCCGCTCCACAGTTTCTATGTTATGTCCGACCACATCCGGCTTTGATGCAACAACTTTAGCAAGGCAGCCTGAATCGCCCCTGAAATCCGGTATAAGGACCTCTACAAGCGTGTTTGGGGTCAGTTTCTTTATTTCCTCAACGCACTTTGCAAAGTGCGCGGATCCCTGGTCCTCCATGTCGTCGCGGCACACTGATGTTACAACGACGTAGGATAGTCCCCACTTCTTGACCACCTCAGCAAGCTTGTATGGCTCAAGTATGTCTACGCTTGACCCTTTTGCGCTCTTCGATACCGCGCAAAAAGTGCACCCCCTTGTACAAGTCTCTCCCAGAACCATGAAGGTTGCGGTCCCGGAGCTCCAGCACTCGGTTATGTTTGGGCACTGCGCTTCAGTGCAGACTGTGTGCAGATTAAGTGAGGAGACGGTCTGCTTTATCTCGGCATACTTCTCTGTCGAGGCAGGTTTGATCGTAAGCCACTCTGGTTTCATCTGGTCACGATCTTCTTGATAAGTTCAGCCTTTTAATCCTTTTCTGCGCTCTTGAGCATCCTTTTGATCTCCTTTAGGATTGGGGGAGAAGTTGTCTGGTCTATGTGGCCCTTGTTGTGGAGCACAATCACCTTTGCATTAAGCTTTCTCTTTATCATCTGCGCCGCGCTCATCGGAACATACGCATCGTTGTCAGAATAGATTGCGGTGAACTGATTAGAATGCCTCTTTATCGCCTTCCAGTCGATTGGAGTGTCAAGCCACGGTGCCATCATCTTCGCGTTTGCCTTGAGCTTGAATGGCTTTACCCTCTTGTCAAGCCAGCTTGCGACTATTATTGCTCCTCCTATTTTTGCATCGATTCCCTCAAGATACCTAAGGAGCAGCCTCCCCCCGATGCTGTGTCCGATCATAAATAGATTTTCGTCAGGCTTGCCTACAACCTTCGCAAGATGCCTGTTCCACACCTCGATTTTTGGTCGATTCGTGTTTGGCATTCTTGGAATTTTTACCTCCACATCCTCCCCGCGAAGCCCCTCTTTTACCCATGCGAGCCAGTCTCGCGTTGGAGTTCCCATCCAGCCATGGACGATCACCAGTTTTGCCTTATGCATAATTCAATTAGACCCTGAAACGATATAAAACTACTGCCTGCTATAAATTTCAGTAAAATTTCTTCAGTATGGAAATTATGTCTTTCTTGTCTGCGTTTCTTTTGGCCCTGCTCTTTCTGTAGAGCAAGAGCGCAACCTTCATCCTAAGCAGCTGTGCGGGTGCCATGATCCTGCAGATCACCGTCCCTCCATGGTACTTGAGCGTCTTTGTGACTGCAGTTGAGTGCACCTCTTTGTTTGGGTTCCCAAGTATCTGCCCCTTTATACCAAAGTCTTTTTTATATCCTAAATCAATCTCTATTTTGTTCTCCTTGTCAAAGAGGGTTATTATCTTCCCGTTTCTTAGTTCAAATCCGCATATTCCAAGCTGCTTTTCCCTTCTCAAAAACTCGGAGTAGTTAAGTGCAACAAGGATGTCTATGTCATTTAACTTTCTGGAAGGATCCGCAATCAGCTTTACTGCCGCCCCACCAACAATTATGATGTTGCTTCCCCCAAGCGCGATTTCTAACCTGCTGTAGACGTTTGCAATGGTTCCATTTTCTATCAATGAATCACAGTGCTTGGCGGAGGCGGGATTCGGACCCGCGACCTCTAGATTTCTTAGCAGTCATCGCAATAATGCTCATCACTCATAGTGCTTTGCATATGAGTCTAGCGCTCTAACCAGGCTGAGCTACCCCGCCATTTGGGTATACCTACATTCACAGTGAACGATTATATATGTTTTAGCCCTCCCTTCTGAATTGGGCTACCTCCTGTAGTGAGACGCCATCAGGGTTCTCGGAAAACTTCTTGCAGTGCTTCCTTAGTTCGTCAACCTTCCTCATCATCTCCTTTTGCCTCTCCGATATCTTGGGATCTTTGGTGTGGAACGGATGGGTTGCCCTGTGCACCTCCCATATCCTCTCATGGTCTCCCTTAACCACATTCCATTCCTTCCAGATATCAAGAACCAGCTCAAGCGAACTCCTCTCTGCCTGCATTGAGTATATCATCTCGTCGCCCCAGATTGAATCAGGAGAGGGTATCCAGGATATTTTGTAACCTGGTCCATAGACCCATTCCGCAACTACCCTTGTCCTGTACATGTGCTGCCATGATGCAACAAGCGTTATCTCATCCACTTCGGGAAATTCGCGAAGCATAAGATTCTTGGCATAGTAGAGGTTGCTTGTGGTGTCTATAGAATCCGACTCGATGCGTATCTTCGAGCTGTCAACCCCTTTGGAGATAAGCCTGTCTCTCATAGACTCCGCCTCGCTTTTTGGCGGCCTTTTCTTGAATCGATATCCATACCCACCAGCAAATATGACCTTGTCCGCGTCTCCTCTCTTTAGCAAAAAGAGTGCCGTGTCGGCAGCGGCAATGGTTAAAGTTGAGGCCACTCCCTCGCCGCTAAGACCCTCTCCAACTGCAACTATCGCCTTGTTACTTATCAAATCGCCTCTTCAAATCTCTTCGCCGATCCCTTCTGCGTATTTCCAGTATGCTGCCCCAAGAAAACCAGCATCGTCTCCAAGCCTTGTGACCTCGATCTTGGGCATCCTGTTTATTGTGTGCAGTGCCGTGCGCTTTCTTATCCCATCCATTAGGATTTCCCGGTTGTTTAGCATTATCGATCCTCCCAGCCTCACGAGCTCGGGATCATAGGCATTAATCATGTTTGCCACCATGATCGCGTTTATCCTAGAGATCCTATCCACGATCTCCGCAGAAACCCTGTCTAGCCTGTAGCTCTCAAACAAGTACTTTGCGGTTATCTTCCTCCCCCTTAAAATCGAATGAGCGTCTTTCCACTCGGTTTCCAGGAGCTGCTTTGCGTATCTCGGGATGCCGTTTCCTCCGGCATACGCCTCCCAGTGTCCGTAAGCGCCGCAGTTGCACCTAAGTGTGCTGTTGAAGTCGACGGTCATATGCCCAACCTCGTGCGCATTCCCGTCCTTTCCCCAGACGAGCTTGCCGTCAAGTATGACTCCCGCCCCGATGCCTGTGCTGAGCGTCACGTAGACGATGTTTTTTAGGTTGCGCTTGTTGTCCAAAAACCTCTCGGCAACGACAGCTGCCGCGCAGTCGTTTATCAGGCTTGCCTTGGCCCCAAACTCCCTCTCCACCTCCTTCACTATCTTGAAATTCTTTACGTCAAGGTTTGGGGGATTAAGGAGAATCCCGGCCTTTGCGTTCATCGGACCAGGCGCGCAGATGCTGATGTTTTCTATGCCCCTCTCGCCATCGATTGTCCTCTTTATCTGTTTTGCGAGCTTGCCCAGGTCGGTGTTCTCCACAGTCTTTCTTATGATTGTATACTCCTCCAGGTCGACCGCAACAACTGCGACCCTGGTCTTTGTGCCACCTATGTCAATCCCGACTAGTTTTTGCATCATCCTAACAGACCTGATAATTGTTTTCTCTTTAAAAGCATGACTTAGTAATCGTTTACTTCGAAAACGGCAAACCTCCGTCTATCGTCCCCTTTCCCATCTGGATTATCTTTCTGTTTGCGATGTCCAGCACAGTTATGGACGAGTTGGGTATCGGCGCCTGGGCATTTGGCATCAGATCGTCATCGTATTTTTTGTCTATCGCCGCAACCGCCGCGCGTATCGGGTCGTAGTGTGAGATTGCAAGCGAGACGCCCTCAGGAAGGCCTTCCATGAATCCCCTCATCCTCCCCTTCAGCGTTTCCCATCCCTCCATCCCCCTGCTGTAATCTGACCGTATCTCATCCGCGACAAACCGCCTCATGATCTCCTTGGATTCAAATCCCATGTCCTCAAAGCTGCCAAAGCCCCTTTCGCGTATCCTCTCCTCCAGCTTGGGCCTGACCGCTATCGCCTCCGATATTATCTGGGCCGTCTGGATGGCCCTTTGTATCGGGCTTGAGAAGAAGCACGCAGGCTTTTGGATTTTCTGCAGCTTCTGTGCGACCTCTCGGGCCTGCGAGATTCCAAGTTCCGTGAGGGGGTATCCGTCCGTTTTGCTGCTTAGCACCTTGTTTAGGTTGGTCTCGCTCTGCCCGTGCCTTACGAAGATCACAATCGCCATCAGACCACTTTTCTTAGGAATCAGTAGAAGATGCGAGCACGGGGATTTGAACCCCGGCTATTGGGTTGGAAACCCAAAGTCCTACCAGGCTAGACTATACTCGCAGTAGAATGTTATTGGCTCAAATGTTATTTAAAATGCGAGGATTTCGGCTCGTGGGCGAGCACTGTTATCGCAAGTATCATCCTCACCGCCTTCTCGATTGTCTTCTCGTCCATGCTCGGCAGATTCGGGTTTCTCATCGAGATCGCCTGCTGGTGCGAGAGCGGTATGTGGATAAATCCCGCCTTTCTGATCTTGAGCTCCTGCGCGAGCTTCATTATCTCATAGAACGCCTCGTTGCACATGTATGTGCCCGCAAAGAAGGAGAACTCGGCCGGGATTCCGCCCTTCTGCAGCGCGTTTCTTATCTTCTTTAGCGGAAGCTTTGAGTGGTAGGCCATCTTGCCGTCCGCCTCAAGCGTCTCGTCGCTCTCCCCCTCCTTTCCGATCGTGTAGAAGTTGTTGATCGCAACACGCTCTAGCGAGACGTGCCCCTTGACCGCAAGGCCTGTCCCGATTATTATGTCAGGATTCTCCCTAATCACCGCATCGCGCAGCATCTTCGCGGCAACCTTGTGCTTTGTGGGGAGCTCGATCCCGATTATCCTCGCGTTTCTGATCCTCTTTCCGTTCAGCTGCCTTGCGATGATGCCGCTGAGGTTTGTCTCGTATTCAAGGTATGGCCCGAACCCTGCCAGAAGTATAGTGTGTGTCATAGAATCGATACTTAAGCGCAGAAAAGGCTTATATTCCCATCATCGCCCTCTCAGTCCGCAAGTACCCTCATCGGCTTTTTCACGCTTGCGATCTCGTTTGCAAGCGCTGTCACCATCTCCTTGTTTATGGTCGATGAGCCGAAGTACCTCTTAATCGCCTTCCCGTTGTGCAGCTCCACCCCGTCCCTGATTCTCGTGTACTGCTCTGCGGTTATCGGCTCCTTGTTCTTGAACTCGAGCTTGATGTTGCTTTGGATTATGCTCCTCATCCCCTCAATCTCCCTTGCTCTTAGCACGCAGACATATCCCTCGTATCCGCTCCCGTATCCGAAGAATATTATGTCCTTGCCGTTGTTTTCCGTGTTTGCGATGTAGCTCATCAGCGCAAGGAAGGCCGATCCGGTGTAGATGTTACCGGTCCTCTTGCTGAGCGCTATCGCCTCGTCTATCTTCAGGTCCGTGGCAAGCTCGCAGAAGAGCGGCGCCTCCCTGAGCCGCTTTGTGTACTCCTTGTCTTTCTCTATGAACGCGTTGATTATCTTGTTTATCCTGTTGAAGGAGTACACCACATCGTATATCCCGCCCCCCATTATCTCCCTGCCCTCCATCACCTCGGTGAGGTTTGCCTTTGCGTGGTGGACCGCGCTCTTTAGCTTCTCACAGAGCCTATATCGCTTCTCTATCTCCTCGAGCTTTTGTATCATCCCCTCAGCTATGTCCTTTGCGTGGGTGTTGCTCTTGTCCAGCACCTTCTTCTTGAGTTCTTTGTCATCGAGCCTCTCCACAAGCTTTAGTATTCCGTCGGCCATTGTGAAGAGCGCCTGGATGTCGACTATGAACTTGAGCTCCCCCTCAAGGTTGTCAAACCCCTCAAGGAAAGGCTCCTTCCCTCCCACCTGCGCCTCCATGGCCTCTCTGACCCGCGCATCATGCCTGCTAAAGTGCCTGAGCATATACGCGATGTCCTTTCTCGGCATCGTCGGGTATGGGATATGTGGGACGAGCACATACTTCTTTTTGAACGCATCGAAGTCCCGCAGCTCATCCTCCCTGCCAATGAACGCCTTCTTTAGCGATCCTATCGCAGCCGAGAGGTATGCGTACTCTGAGTGGTCCCCGTTCACGATTGCAAACTTGCTGACAAGGTCTATCCCCGTCTCCTTCTTCACCATGTTAAGTATTGGCTTGTAGAAGTCCCAGACGTCCCTGCTCTGCGAGCCCATCATCGATGCCGAAACGGACAGCCCCTTTCCCTTGGCTGCCTCGCTTCCCTCAAGGGTTGTGACAGTGACCCCAAAGCCCCCAGTCTCGTCCGCCTTGTCCCCGTATTTGTAGAGCGCATTGTCTGTTGTGATGATTATCATCTTGCCCGCGCCAAGCGAGCCGCCGACCGCCATGTCAGCGAGGTTTGCGACGCCCGAGACGCAGGCGGACTGGCCGCTTAGCCTCACATTCGGGGAGAGCGTGCCTATCTCGTGGCCGCTTTCCCTTAGCCTGTTTCCGATCTCATTGACGAGCTTTATGACGCTTATAGCGGGGTTCTTGGAGAGGTCAAGTCCGGACTCGGTGACCAGCACGACCTTCTTTACCTCGTCAAGCCTCTGGTTGTAGTATAGCGCGTACTTGACAACCCCCAGTGCCGCCTCGGTTATTATGTCCTCCCCGTAGTCGGCGACAGTTGAGCTCTCGATCCCCATGCCCTTGCGCATCTTGGCGATCTCGTCCTCTACGCTTTTCTTCCCCTCTATCGTGATCGCCTTCTCCTCGGCATCGATGATCAGCCTTCCAAGTGAGCAGGTTATCGCAGTTATGTTCACATTCGATCCGAATCCGTCTCTTGCAATCTCAAGCAGGTTTTGAACGCTCGCCATGGGGATTACTTAGAAAGCAAGCTTTTTAAATGACGTTGCCTCATTCGTCATTACGCCCTTAGTGCCTGTTTTGCAGAATCAGTCCTCTCTTTCGGGAACATCGCAATGCCAAAGACGTCGGAAGGCCCGACTTCCTCCACTTTCTCCTCTACCTTCTTGGCCCTCTCCATTATCTTCACGGTCTCCTTCTCGTTCTTTCTGCTCCTGCGGTTCTGCACTGATGCGACGCTCACTCTGGTCAGCTCGGCAATCTCCCTATCGCCCATCCTCCCCTCCCTTATCAGGCGGTCTATCTCAAGATTAGTAGCCTCGGGTATCGGAGCAAACACGCTTGGCTTTCCCGCATCCTCCCTCTTTATCTGCTTCTTCCCGGCAACCTCGCTGTCCCATCTGCTCGTTGCGGTGTACGCCTTCTGGTCGCTGATGTTTAGTAGCCTGGCTATCGGGTTTGAGGCCATGTTGTTTTTGCCGTGCAGAAACCGTATCACAAGGTCGATCACCGGGTTATCGATCTGCTTTATCGTGTAGGTTATCCCCTGGTCGACCTCAAGCCCGTTTGCCTTGAGGCTGTGTATCACAAAGAGCCTCTTGCCCACCTCCTCGGCAATCTGCGGGTCGGATACGCCCTCCCCCTTGAGGAATCCGCTGAGCTTGGGGACCTTGAACTCCATCTCAATTCTCCTCTCCTTGAGATATCTGCATATCCCCTCGACAGTGAGGTCGATCTCCTTTGGCAATCCGTGCTCCTTTCTAATCTGATTGCGCTTCTGTATCGAGTAGTAGGCGTCGGTCACCATCTTTGCCGATGTCGCATTCGAGTATGTCATTATCATTTAATCCTCCTTGCCCCTTTCTTGGCCCTGATATTTTCTAGCTGCAGATTGATCCTGTTGAGCTCACTTAGCAGCTCCCTTTTCCTATCCTCCCGTCTCTCGGTGGCGAGCGCTTGCTCTGTCTCCTTGACCTTTTCGCTAAGGCGCCTCTCCCACTTGATTGCGTCGAGCCTGATCTGTCTCTGCCCAAAAAGCTCGTCGATTCTGCGGTACGGGACGCCGAGCAGATTTCCGACGCGGTTTGAGCCCATAGTCTCCCGCAGCCTCAGCGCGATCTGCTGCGCGACTTCATCGAAGGGCTGGTTGATCGTCTGGGAAGGCTCCACGCCGTTCTCCTCAAGGATCCTCATTATCTTTATCTTTACCTCGACCTCGTTTCTTGCTGTCGGCGTCTTCCTTGTGGTCGTCAGGGAGTCGTAGATCCTATTTACCGTGTGCTCGTCGCTCTTCTCGAGCCTCCAGTAGGCCTCTATCACCTCCTTCGGGTCGACGGCACTCGACTGGACTGTTTTGCTCCCCATATCCGCTCCTACTGGATTTTCCCTCTATAAATAGCTTGCCCACTGTTCGTTTGGGAAAAATAGGATGCGAGCGCCGGGATTTGAACCCGGCTTGCTGCCTTGGCAAGGCAGCGTCCTACCAGGCTAGACTACACTCGCACATCTGCCGCAAGCAGGATTTGAACATGCGACCTCCCCGTCTTCAGCGGGACGCTCTCCCAGGCTGAGCTATTGCGGCACAATGACGATATAGAATAGCTACGAACTAATTTAATAATATGTCCCCTGCCCTCAAACCCCTTGAAGGCTTAATAATTTGCACGCGCAAACTCATCTTATGCAGCAGAGCATAGACACCCGATGGTACGGCCTTGAGGGGATAACAGAGTTCGTAAACCTTGAGTCAGCAGGCTTTAGGGAGTACCAGTTCAACATAGCGCGCAGAATCTTCGAGGGCAAAAACACACTCGTAATACTTCCAACAGGTCTTGGAAAGACCCTCATAGGAGTGCTTGCGATGGGCAGGGCGATACAGAGAGGAAAGAAGGCGCTCTTCCTCTCACCGACAAAGCCGCTAAGCGAGCAGCACTACGCGACGCTAAAGGAGTATCTTAGCATAGAGGAGGAGCGGGTCCTTCTCCTTACCGGGGCGCTTGAGCGGAAGAGGAGAAAGGAGATGGTGGAGTTTGCAAAGGTGATAGTCGCGACCCCGCAGACCGTTGCAAACGAGATGAAAAAGGGAGACATAGACATAGCCGAGTTTGGGATAGTGATCTTTGACGAGTGCCACAAGGCGGTTGGGAAGTACGCCTACACATACATCGCAGATGAGTGCGACCTAAAGGGCGTGCAGATGCTCGGCCTCACCGCCTCGCCGGGAAGCAGCAAGGAGAAGGTCAAGGCGCTTGCAAGCGCGATGAAGATCAAGGAGATAGAGATACGGATCAGCACGGACCTTGACGTCGCTCCGTACGTTATGCCAAAGTACATGCACGTTATGGAGGTGGACAAATCGCCGCTGATGATAAAGATAACCGGGCTTCTGCGCCCGATTGCGGAGGACAGCCTTCGAAAATTAAAGAACATGGGGCTCACGCAGTTTAACAACTTTGAGGTGATGCCAAAGGGTAGGCTCATTGAGCTTGGCAATATGATAACAAGGATCCAGGCGCAGAACTTCAAGTTCGGTGCGCTCTATCAGTACGTGAGGCTGCTGAACATGATCCACGCATACGACCTGCTTGAGACAGAGGGGCTCTACTCTTTTTCGCACTACATCGAGACGCTAAAGGCGAAGGAGAAGATAGGCAAGGCGGTGCAGTCCATAATCGACGACAAGAACGTGATCGTCGCAAAGCGGCTCGCGGACGAGGGGATAAAGCAGGGCGATGAGCACCCCAAGGCGTTCACGCTGATCGGGATACTCAAGGAGAGCGGAGCGAAGTGCGCGATCGTCTTTGCGCAGTACCGCTCGAGCATCAAGATGCTGACCGACCTCCTGAACGCAAACGGGATCTCCGCGCGCGCGTTTGTCGGAAAGAAGGAGGGAATAACCCAGGCCCAGCAGCAGATGACCATCTCGGATTTCAGGGGCGGGAAGTTCAGGGTCCTTGTCTCAAGCTCGATCGGGGAGGAGGGGCTTGATATCCCGAGCGTCGACCTCGTCGTGTTCTACGAGCCGATCGCAAGCGAGATAAGGAACATCCAGCGAAGGGGGAGGACCGGAAGGCTCTACAGCGGCGACGTCTACCTTCTCGTCACGCGCGGGACAAAGGACCAGATCTACCTGCTTGTCTCGCGCCAGAGGGAGAAGAAGATGCTAGAGGCCGTAAACAGGCTCAAGGGCGATTTGAAAACCAAGTCTGAGGAGGCTGGAGCGCAGAAGAGGCTTTCCTAGCAGAAGTCCCAAATAAATACGTCATTTATCGTAATATTTTGGCTCACAAAAACCTGACAGATGGTTATTTAATCTTATCGAAATAATTCATATTATAGAAGGAATTGTTATGGCACCGGGAAGCAATTGAACTTGCAAATAACTAAGTGATTAGTTTTACTTAGTTCTATTTTTGTTAATATATTTCATATATTGTTTTATGTGGTTCCATCTTATTTTTCCATTAATATTTTATATTGTATCGATGAGCTATTGTCAAATTTTCTATAGCAAAAAGAACCCACTATAATCCCGCTTACAATAATATCACTAATTTTCATTCCCTTTACTTTTTTAAGTAAATACTCTGAAAGATTCTTTGAGTCATTTTCTTCGAGGACCGGTAATATTGCCATTATTCCTGCAGGTGTTCCAATGTCTCCGATAAAGGAGTACTTATTTATCGCAGCTGGAGAATCCTCAATTATTGTGTTTAAGAAAGGTGCTCTAGTGTCAAAAAATTGCTTTGCATTTTTGAGTTCGATAAACAATATATCTAATCTCTTATTTTCAAAGCTTCTCAGATTTACAGTTACCCTCTCAATTATCCCTCTTTTAATGAGCTCATGATACGTATATCTAGATCTCCCTTTATCAAAATTATACTTAGTGTCTATTTCCGAAAAATCAATAGTACCATTATTATTCAATTCGCGTAGTACAACATAATCGCGTCTATATATTTCATTATATTTTTTATGCTGATTTTCTTTTTTGCGTTCGTATACGCGTTCCTTCAATTTCTCAAAAAATACGTCTCTTAATGGTATTACACCATAATTTTCTTCGATAGGTATTATATTCCAAGTCGATGAATATCTTGAAAAGGCCTCACAGGTCATTACTTTATAAGCTAGAGCGTCCGCTGCATCGTAATTCTCTGCTAGGAAGAATATTATCAAATCATAATTGCCTTTTGTAAAAAGGGCCAATTGGACTTCCGAAAATTTATTAAGGCTCTCTCTAGAACTATCAAATGAAGGTTTGGTCTCATCAAATTTCGCTGCAAAAGAATACCATAAATAACCTAATTTTTGTACGTCAATCTCTGCAAAATACCGAATATTATATTTTTTCTCCATTTTCTTTACTTTATTGTAAGTTGCAGAAGGTGTTAGTTCTACTTTTTTACCTAGTGATACAAGACTTTCTCTTGCATCCATACTTAATGCACTAAGTATCTTTTTCTCTACTTCGTCAGGCATAAGTCCAGTTATCGGAATTTGCACGCCATCCTCAATTTTTGGGAGCAAGACTTTGCCCCCGTGGGCAAGTATTAGCGCCTTTGCGTTTTCAAGCTCGTCTTGATGTGTTACTTCTTTTTTTACGAATACTCCTTCATCTGTTATTCTACCTAGATAGGTTGAGATCACCTTCAGCTTTTTCTTCTCCTTATTCCAGACACTTGTCTGCTTGTAGAGATAGTACTTTCCGTTAATTTTCTTCAGGGAAACAAAGAACTTGTATTCTGTCCTAAGATGTTCAAGTGCCGTTTTTATTCGATCTGGAAGCACTAACATAGTTATTTCATAGATATTTATATATTTAAACTTATCTGAAACTGATTCGAATAACTATTCATACCACATATATAACGATAAAAAAATCCCGATTTGAATGTATTATTGATAAATTCTCCCAAATGAAACGGCGTTTATTCAGGCTATAAATAAATACAAGTTTCGTCATATGTTATATCAAGCGTGGGGACGCATATGGCTAATATTGTAAAAAATTGTTGGCTGTCTGTTTTTTCTTCATTCCCTGAAGATTGTAACCCAATCCCTTTGTCCCCACTGCTTACCCCATTTAACTAGGCTAGTGAATACCATGAACTATTATGCGTATATCGGCAGGCGTATTGCAGACCTAAGCGGTCTGCGATTCAAGATACAGAAGCTCTTTGCGTTTGTGAATTACTCTGATTTTGACAGGATGCAGTCGCTGATGAGCGAATTGGAGCAGATACTGAAAAAATATGAGAGTAGCTAGAGGTGTTGGTATGAAAATGGGATTGGAGAATTTGAGATCGTTGATATATGGCAAGTCAGTGGAAACGCAAAAAACATACCTTTGCTGGAAGTGCGGGAAAAATTATGTCGAACCGGCAGACTATCTCTGGCACATACAGTACTGCTAAAATTTTTGATAAACTGGTGGGGACATGCAAAAGAAAAAAGGATTTCTGTTACTAAAGCCTAAAACACCCTCTGACTCGAAAAAAGTCGCAAATGCGATTGCGATGTGCAAGGGCGTCAAGGAGGTATTTTTGACCAGTGGCCAATACGGGTTTGTGGCTACGGTAGAAGCAGACGCTTCTGGAGGGATAAAGGGAATAGCAAGTCTGGTAAGGAAGGCAACTAGGTGCATAAGCACAAGTTTCGCTGTTGCTCATTACGTTTACAGAAAAGGAGAGTGGAGATAATGGACCCTAACAACTCAATTGACGCGATTATTGCCCAGATTTTGGTTATCTCTAGAGAGGTAGATTCCCTTTACGAGGTCTTGCCTAGAGACGATTATTATCGTATGAAACAGCTAATGACGGAGGCGGAGAAAGTTATGAAAGGCCGCAAGAGCAGGTTTTAAGGCGTTGATATGGAAAAATTAAGCTATTATTGCGGAATCTGCGATGAAGAGATAACTCACAATCAGATAAAGAGCTGGGGAATCACTAGCTGTAGGTCGGGCTTTTGGAACAAGGCGAAATGGATGATAACTGGGAATGGAAAGACAGCGCGCGGGCGCTGCGTTGCATACGCGCACAGAAAGTATCCGAGCGGGTGAATCAATGGATGAAAACAAATTGCAGAAGCGCATGGATGATTTTTATAGAATTAAGGCCCTCAGGGAGCAGATTAGATCTAGCGTTGAGAGTATAGATCCTGCGCATCTACCAAAAATAAAGAGGTATCTCAAGAAGCTGTTGTAAACAAAGCGCCAGTGAATCTATTTAAACGCCAAATCCGGATTGAATTGTGATACGAATGCCTCTTGAAAATAAACCTCGCGCAAAAGAAAAGATGAAGAGCGCAAAGACAGACGGCTCAGATTCAAACATAATTGTCCAAGAGGCACTCGAAAAGCTCATCAAGCTCTCAAATTCGCCAAAAGGGGACATGAGCCAGTACGGGATTCACATCCAGAAGATAATAGACGCCAAAATTGTCTCTATCTCAGCGGAAACAAAACAGACAAGGCCACTGATCACCGAGTGGGAGGATAAGGTGTTCGCACTTATCGCAAGGCGCATGATCAACGAGTCGGGCAGCCTCAAGGTCGGCGATAAGTTCACGCTCGGATCTGCGACCAGGAGCGCGGACGAGGAGTTTGGGATCGGCTTTAGCGCCGCAAGCCTGATTGTCGACCTGCTTGCCAAGCGCGGCATCATCTCCTCGATCTCCAAGGCTGAGCTGGGCACATCCGCAGGCGCGAACGATGGCGCTGATCCCTCGGGAGTCTTCAAGGTGACGGCGATCGGCATCGCCTACGCGGCGTTCTTCCTCGAAAAGAGGGCGTAGGGTTATCATTTCTATGGCTTTAAGCGCAGCTTTATATATCAGAAAAATCACAAAGCTATTCACAGGGAAGAGTGGGGGTTGAATGGGGAGTTCAAAAAAATCTATTAGCGAAAGCTCTGCCGAGGAGATCGAGACAAGGCTCTTCGGGGAGGGCCTTGAGAGGTCCTTCACAAGCGGCCAGCTTGCGAGCGCGATAGTCGAGAAGAAGTCCGCCTCGCTTGTGGAGCAGCTAAAGGAGTATGCTAGCGAGTTCCCGCAGAGCAGGGGGACGATAATCGGAGCATTCGATCTGTACCTAAAGCAGAGCTCCTGCGCAAAGCTTGCAAGGGCTGTGCAGAGGGGGATCTCCGAGATCGTCGCGATAGACATGGTCGAGGCTCTTGGGGCGGAGTAGATGGCAAGCGATTTAAACAGTGGCGTTTCAACACCTATCATGGAGGAGCTTGATTCCAAGGCGAACTCGATATACGTGGCGTTCTCCGCAACGGTCGGGATGGTCAACAAGATAACGACCGCGCTGCTTCTCAGCGAGCTGAAGAGGGCACTCACTAATCCGGGCATGGCGGACCACCTAGACAAGATCAGCCCGTACCTATACACTGCCGGGTTTCTGAGCCTTGCGGGAAGGGAGATTACAAGGGAGAACCTCTCCGCGCTCGTGAAGATACTCGGTGTGGCGCCCGACGAATCAATCATCTCACTAATTCTCGGCGCGAACGTGAAGAGCCACCTCGTCTACGTCTATGCGTATTACTTCTTGCTCTCGATGGGAAAGGAGGTCAACATAGAGCAGCTTGAGGCGGTGCTGGCGGTCCTCGGCATTCCTGCGGACAAGGAGAGGGCGGCCGAGTCAATCGCGTTTTTAAACAAGCAGCTTGGGATCTGGGAGTAGCAAGCCATATATTGCTTGGGCGGCAAGATAAAATCCGTTGTTTACGATGGGCCGCGCAAACCTTCTGGCGATATTTGTTCTAATCCTCTCCGCAGCGCTAATCCCTCCCTCGTATGCGCAGTCCTTCACCGTGACATCGGACCTTGGCGCAAGCTCCTCCCCGCATGTCGCGCTGCAGCTCGCCGAATCAAACGGATACACCTCGTCGGTAAACGCGCAGGTGCACCTTGCAGCAGGGGCCACGGTCAATTACCAGTTTTCCGAGATAGACTGGGGCGACGGCTCGTTCACGAGGGGATCGGCGATCTCAACCGCGCAGGGGGAGACCC
>JAGWGN010000060.1 GCA_028867335.1 Microcaldota archaeon
GGAGGGAGGAAAGTACAAGGGCAAGTTCATACACGCACTTGGCCATTCACTAGGAATAACTGTGCATGACGGCGCAGGCTTCTGGCCTGGGGCTAAGCAAAAACTTGAGCCAGGAATGGTGATAACTGTGGAACCCGGAATCTATATAGATGGATTTGGCGGGGTGAGGATAGAGGACGATATTCTTATAACGAAGGATGGTGCAATAATACTTTAGGGGGAGTTCGGCTAGCTTGGCAGGCTTCCAGATTCGGGTTCCAATTATACTATATTAATATAGTAAACGAAAGGTTTATATAAAATACTAACGTATTATAAGTTATGCTAATAAAGGAGTGGGACAAGTTCAAGGGCTGGTCGGTTCTCGAATTCTTCCTCACAAACTACTCAAAGATCCACCTCAAAGGGCTGGCCAGGAAACTGGGCATCAGCCCAAGGACCGCCCAGATATATCTGGGGCTGTATGAGAAAGAAGGCATACTGCAAAGCGAGAGGGTTGGAA
>JAGWGN010000061.1 GCA_028867335.1 Microcaldota archaeon
CATCGTGCGCTGCGTCAAAATTTTGGCCAAGCTGGTTTGCGACCATCATCCCCTTAATAGACAGAACTCCGAAAAGCGTTGCGAAAGAAGTTTTGGCGACGCCGATTCTCATCTCTTTTTTGAATTCATTCTTGAAGCCCTCGAGCGAGTTTGGCTTTATCGTTTCTACCATGCAAATACCTAGCGAACTTTGCGCGGTCGTTTTAAATACTTGACTTAATGTGCGTTTTAAACGATGGCTGGGAAATGCTTATAAAGCGCAAAACGAGAGGTTGATTGTTAACATGGAGGCCCAAACAAACAGGCATGAAAGGTGGATAAGGGGGAAGTTCGACCACTTTGTGTCGGCGACCAACCGCGACAAGCTCACTCCGTACGTTGTTGCAAGGCTCTCCCAGGTCAAGGCAGGGGAGATTTTCGATGCAGGATTGCCGGAGAAGGTTGTTAGGGGAGTGGCCAATGTGCTTGTTGAAACGGCATACTCCGAGACGGACTTGCCAAT
>JAGWGN010000062.1 GCA_028867335.1 Microcaldota archaeon
CATCAAATGAGGAAGCAGTAAAGAAAATGCCTACAGAATTCATTGCCTCACTCTTCAATGATCCTTCCAAAACAGTAAGAGATAAAATAAGGGAGAGCAAAATCGCATGTATGGCAATGGAGAAGCACCTTAACTCCAAAAAGAAGATAAGGTAGGCATACTAGCCTTGGCTAGCTTCCACATTGTACTTTTTCAGTTCCTTTCTAAGCTCATTGTAGTTAGGGCACAAGCCGCCCACCACCTTCCAGAATTTCTTTGAGTGGTTTAGCTCGATTAGATGCGAGACCTCGTGGCTCACAATGTATTCTATTATTGGCTGGGGAAGCATCGATAGGCAAGCGTTGAACTTTATCCGTCTGTCCGATGTGCAGTATCCCCATTTTCTCATCTTGCGATATCTAACGCTGCTTATCGCCTTGCCAGATATCCTCAGCTTCTCCTCAAGGATCGGTGCGACTATCTCCTCAGTTTGATGCTTCATGAAGTTGGAGACGGCCCTGA
>JAGWGN010000006.1 GCA_028867335.1 Microcaldota archaeon
ATCTTATCTTCTGATGGACGAAACAGGTAAGAGGATAGGTAGGATCGGTGAGATACAGCACAACGGGGTCAATCTGCCCGAGGGGAAGATGGGCGAGAGCCTTGCGATCTCGGTCGACGATGCGGTCCTGGGAAGGAACGTCAAGGAGAACATGAAGTTCTACACGCTTGTGGACGACCAGAGCGAGATGCTCCTTAGGCAAAAGTTCAAGCACCTGCTCACCGAGCAGGAGATAGCGCTGCTTGACAAGATCTCCGAGCTCAAGAGGCAGATGATAGAAAGGCAGTAGAATGGATAAGAAGATAAAAACAGAGTTCGGGGAGATAAACTACTCGGTGGTCAGGGAAAAGAGAAAGAGCATCTCCCTCAAGTTCCACGACAGCTCGACCTTGATCGTATCGATCCCCCGATACTCGCTTGTCAACATAGAGCGGCTCATCGAGGGGCACAGGAGCTGGATAATCAAGCACTCGTCAGAAATTGCAAGTTCCAGGAACTTCATGCGCGGAGACGAGGTGCTCTACGCCGGATCCTACTACCCCATGGAGTTTCGGGAAAAAATAGGGAGATCTAGGGTAACAAAGCTGAATGACAGAATTATTGTGGAATCGGAAGGGCGCGAAGCTGGAATCAGGGCGGTATCCAATTTCATGAAGAGGCAGACGGAGGGGATAGTGGCCCCGATACTTGCGGAAAAGCTCCGCGTTGCTGGCAAGGAGATAAAAAGCGTGAAATACAGGAAGATGCGAAAGTGGGGATACTGCACATCCGACAGGAGGATAAAGTTCAACGCATACCTCTCGATGCTCCCAATCCCGATACTGGATTACATCGTAAGCCACGAGGTATCGCATCTAATCGAGCTAAACCACTCAAAGAAATTCTGGGCGGTCGTCTCGGGATTCTGCCCAGAGTACAGGGAGCTTAGAAAGGAGCTTAAAAAGTATAACGTCTCAAGCTAAGTGCGCTGGCAGGACGAGAAGGGCTTGGAGCCCCTTTGCTCAGGCGGGGACATCCCGATCACAGAATAGATATATGCGCGCTGATCATCGATTTTTATGCCCAGTTTATCAAACAGTGTTTTTATCGAATCGAATTCGGCCTGCGCGCGCTTCTTCTCCCCAACAATTACAAGGTACTGTTTTTCGCTTGGGCCGATTGCCAATGAGTTCATTGGAGCGTGGATATCCAAAAAGGATTCCATGAATTTTGAGATGGTTGGGGCGCCCCAGTTGCCCGTGCGGATTATCTTGTCCGGTGCCAATGAAGAGATAGCCTTATTCCCGTTAAGCACAACTATGCCTTCCCCGGCATCTCTCACTTTTTTAATCATCTCACCCGCCTCCTCGGAAAGCTCAGCCTGTTCCACTTTCCGCCTAAACTCCTTGTAGCCCCTCATTGGATCACTTGAAAGCAAATTCCTATCTTTGGATAAAACATCCTGTTTACAGTTATTTATACGTTAGGCGGGGATTTGTTTGCTGCACTCACTGCTGGTACGGCTTGTTGTCCTTTGGGTTTTGCAGCTTGCCCTGATGGTATATCTCCGCCGAGAGCTTGTATCTTGAGATGCTGTGCAGATACAGCTTTCCCTTCCCGGTGAAGTTTGCAAGGAACAGTCCCACCCCGCCGAACATCGCGGTCCTTATGTTGTCGACAAAGCGCACCTTGAACTGGAGGGTGGAGGAGTATCCGGCAATGTGCCCCGGGTCAACCTCGATTGCTGATGATTCGTCAACATCGTGCTCTATTATGTCGCCTACAACATGTATGAAGATTGTTCCGGGGCCCACTAGTTTTTGTAGAATAATCCCTTCGCCGCCAAAGAATGTTGCTCCGAATCCCAGCGTCTGCATCGAGAAGGTTACAGTGTCCTGAGCGGCAAGGAAGGCGTACTGCTCTGCAACGAATGCCTCATTTGCGCCGAGCTCTATTGCAACTACCTTTCCAGGCATGACTCCTGAAAGCGATGCATACCCGTTGGCCTTGTCAGCCTTGAACTCGGTGAGCATTCCTGTCGCCCCGGTCATCTTCCTCTCTATCGCTCCGACTATCCCCCCGACCATTCGCGGGGTCATTGAGACCGTTGAACTCTTGCTCAGTATCTTTCCAGAATCGGAATAGAACTTCTCACCCTGCTTTAGGTTTATCCTAAGGGACTGCATCGAGCTTCCGATTATCTCGTAATCCATATAATCATTTCAGCAGGGAGTTGAGCTCCTCGCCGTCAACATTCAGCCTGTACTGGGACATTATCTTCTTTATCAGCATTCCCTTGTTCTTCTCGTCGAATCCGGCAATCAGCTTCTCGAGCTTTGCCCCCGATATCTTCTCAAGCTTCTTCTGCGACACGATCCTGTCGACATCGTCAGGGTTCTTCGGAAGCGCCTTCACCACCTCCTCTATTGCGTTCTTTGTTATGTTCCCCTGCCCGTATCCGGTGAAGAGGTAGACCAAAACTTCCTCGGGTATCGCGTCGACCTCGAGCCCACTCCTCCTGAAGTCCTTCATCTTCTCGAGAAGAAACGCTGCTATGAACTTCGGATCGGACTGCGATTTCTCGACAATTGAGTTGTAGAGCGGAAGCTGGATAGATTTGAGCATCTGCTCGGCAAGCTGCTCGTTGCCTATCTCCCGCTTTAGCCTCTTTGTCATTTTCTCGATGTTTGGCACCGACTCCTTTAGCACCCCCATCCTCTTCGGGTCAACCTCAACCGGCCTTGTGTCAGTCTCGGGATAGAGCCTTGCGCCTCCGGGAATTGGCCTCATGAACCTGCTTGTCATGTTCTTTGAGTCCACGGCCCTTGTCTCCGCAGGAATTTCGGAAAGCGCAAGCCTTGCCCGCATTATCGCCCTTGAGATTGCAAGCCTTGCAGATTCGCTTTTGCCGCTCACCAGCATGAACGCATCGCCTTCGACAAGGCCTAGCCGGTTCTCAAGGCCTATCACCTCCTTGTTTGAGATTGCGTACTTCTCAAGGTCCTCATCGCTGTGTATTATGCCCTTTATCCCGGAGACCTTCGCGTAGTCGCTTATCTCGCTTCCCAGCCTTCTGTTCGGGTTTATCTCAAATCCGATTATTCCTGCGAAGCCCTTGAGCCTAACCCCGTAGACCGCACCCTCCCTTTGGGTGTTCTCCTTGATTATCTTGGAGGCCGTCTCGGCAAAAATCTCGGTTACATCGATGGCCTCCCCGACCTCCGCGTGCTTTGCCTGCAGCTCATCCCTTAACTTTAAAAGATTCAGCTGCCTCTCCACCTCGTTTTCTATCACCGCATCCACAATGTCGAGCTCCTGGAATCCCTTGAGTTCGACTCTCACGCCTTTGGCGATGGACAAGTTGACGTCCTGCCTGATTGATCCGATTCCCCTTTGCACCTTTCCGGTGAGCCTTAGGAGCATCCCGATCTTGAATGCGACTTCCTTCGCCTCCTGTGGGGTTGCGATAACCGGGTCGGTGTCTATCTCGATGAGCGGGATCCCAAGCCTGTCGGTGTTGTAGAGGACGCTGTTCTCATCCTGCGAGACTATTCCGCTTGACTCTTCCTCAAGGAATATCGATGGCATCGGGATCTTCTTCTTGCCGACCTCAAGGTTCCCCCCATATCCAACCTGCATCGTCCTTTGGAATCCGCTCGGGTCGCTGCCATCCACCACCCCCTTCCGCATGACCTCAATCTCATCTGGCACGCTGCAGTTGAACGTCGCCGCGACAAGAAGCGCGGTATCAAGGGCCTCTGCGTTCAATTCGTGCGGAGGCTCCTCGTCGACGTCCACAAGGCAGGTCGCATCCCTAAAGGAGTTGTAGACGAAGCTCCTCTTCTTTGCGCTCTCAAAGCTGGTTGAAATATCCACCTTTCCAAGCTCCCCAGCAACTGCCCTCTGCACCCTCTCTATCTTGCCTATCTCCTCCTCTTCTGTGAGGTTTGGGTTGCAGGCGCAAAAGAGCTTGTGGGCGCTTGCAAGCCGTTGGTGTATCTCGAGCCCGCACTTAAATCCGAGCTTTGAATAGTAATCAGAATCGTGCATTTATCCGCCTTAAAATCCATTAAACAAAGCAATACAAGATATATAAATATATCAAAAAGAGATTGAGCTAAGTCATTTTTATGAGGATAAAGAACACCGCTGAGCTGCTCAAAAACAATGCTGACCAGAGGAAGCCGATTCTTGCCGCATGGAGCCATGCGATAAACGAGCTTGAGTTAAAGGCGTATCGAAGGGACCTTGTTGGAGAAACCAGAAAGTACAACATGGTTGAGAGCAACGACACCGCATGCAAGGCGGTCATAGAGTACCTTGAGGCGAGTAAGAAAAACACCGTTCACTATCTTGGCCCCGCAATTGAGGGGGACGTTGAGACCGTAGCGAAGGAGATTTGCGAACTGATACTGAATATTTCGAGCGGGAAGGGGGAGATAAGGCCACCGTGCTACATAGTGTTTGGTCAAAAGGACATGAGAGTTAACCTTGGAAAGCAGCCCGGATTCGGAGGGAAGACACTCGAGCAGGCTCTGAGGCTGATGCTCGAACTGAGAGGAAACCCAAGGGTGACTGCGATGTTCGGAAAAACGAACGGGAAGGACGGAAACACAAAGGCTGCTGGGGCAATAATCGACGACCTCACATTCCTCAAGGCGACAGTAGGGATAAATGTGGACTACTATCTTGAGAATAACGAGGCATACACTATACTGCACCAGGCAAAATCCCTGGTAATGACTGGAGAAACGCATGCCGAGAAGGCAAGGATATGCATAGTAAGCATAGCCGTATGACAATAATGATTTGGTGTAGGGAGAACAGATGGAGAACATAATACTAAACAGGCAAAAGGTTCTAACAAACGACTTTAACGGAAAGCTTGAACCGCTCCTCAACTCCGCGGAGCAGGCAATACTGAGCGTCAAGCCCGAAACGCTTCTCCGCAACTCTATGGTCCTTGAGGATCGCGACACGCTGAAGATAATGGGAAGGTGCATTGACCTCTACAGATATGAGAGGATATTTGTCGGGATAACAGGGAAAGCATCCGGACCAGCGGCAGAGGTGGTGGAACGGATACTGACTCCACGTGGATCTGAGAGAAGTCTGATAAACGAGGGAATCGCGATAGTGCCTCCGGGAGTTAAGCAAAAGACAAGGACCGCAGTCATTGAAGTAATCGAGTCAGATCATCCGACACCGACAGAAAGGGGCGTCTATGCAGGGAGCAGACTGATGAATCTTGCAAGCCGCGCGGATGAGAGGACCCTTTTTATCCTGATCATAAGCGGCGGAGCGTCGTCTCTAAACACATTGCCGCAGCCTGATGTCCCCCTGCGTGATAGCATAGCGATGAATGGCATAATGCTTGGCGTGGGGGCAGAGATCTCTGAGATAAACGCGGTCAGAAAGCACATATCTGCCATAAGCGGAGGCCGGCTTGCCGGAAAGACAAAGGGAGGGCTTGTTGTTTCATTGATAGTTTCTGATGTTGTGGGGGACGACATAGGATCAATAGGCTCGGGGCTCACGGCTCCAGACAAAACAACTTTCAAGGACGTGCTCGAAATTTTCAGAAAGTACGACATAGTCGGAGAGGTGCCGAGATCCGTCCTCAGGCATGTGCAAAGGGGGGCTGAGGGCAGGGTGAGCGAGACGCTCAAGCCCGATGATCCTATCTTCAACCGCGTTGCAAACATTATAATAGGGAACAACCAACTTGCATGCTACGCTGCAATCGCATCGATTCGTGCCTCGGAGCCTGATAGGCGGGTTTATTATTTGGGGTCCGATCTGGTAGGAGATGCTGGAATAGAGGGGACAAAATTTGCAAGGATGGTGCTCAGGTTCCAGCAAATGGGAAAGAAAATCGCATTTGTCGGAGGGGGAGAGAGAACGGTCATACTGAGCAAGAACCCAGGGCTTGGAGGCCGAAATCAACAGGAGGCGCTATATGCGATGAAGGTGCTTGGCGAAAACAAATACGTATCCGCGGTTTACCTGGGTAGTGACGGAATTGACGGGAACAGCTATGCTGCGGGGGCCGCATTTAACTCTGTCATATACGATAGAATATCGGAGGGGATAGATAGGGGCATAACGCAGAACAGTTCAAACACCCTGCTAAACGGAGCCGATGCAGCGATAATTACTGGGCCAAGCGGCACCAACGTGTATGACATCAAAGCAATAAGCATCAACTGAGCAGCTTCTTTAATTTCCTGAACGCCTTTCCCCTCTGGGAGATCTTGTTTTTTAGTTTCACATTCATCTCCGCATAGGTCTGCTTTTGTCCACGAGGTATAAATATCACGTCCCAGCCAAAGCTGCTTGTGCCCGAGGGCTTTTTCGAGATTGTGCCGTAGGTCCTTCCCTGAAAGGTAATCGGCTTCTTCCCGTCGTAAAGGCACAGGTAGACCTCCGCGTAAGCCTCCCGCTTATTGTCTTGTACCATAGCGCAGATCGCCGGATATCCTATTACTGATAGCCACTTCACAAGAGCTCCGGGAAAGCCGCCGAGGCTCTTGATGTAGAGCCCGCCGTCCTCCACCAGAACCGGCTTTTTTAGCTTTGAATAGGCCCTCATCGCCTTATCCACCACTATGTCACGCACCTGGATCGATTGAATCTCTGGGATATCCATCGGGGAGTTTACGATTTTTCTTCCCAATATCTGCTCCGCCTCGCGTAGCTTGTTCTTGTTCGATGTTACGAATACAAACTCCATTTAGATCACCTTGAGTTGATGTACGAGAGGAAAATCGAGGTGAAGCCATCTGGGTTTAGAACTTTTTTGGCTTCCTCAACAGTGGCCCACATGTACTCTGTGTGCTCGGTCGGATTTGGGCACACCTCGGAATCATCGGCAGTTATGTCGAACATGAACAGCCTCACCTTCCTCCTCGGATTTGGGGAGTAGTCCACATGACCGACATAGCTCTTTACCTCCTTTAGCCTAAGGTTTGTCTCCTCCCTGACCTCCCTTGCCAGCGCAGCATTAAGCGACTCTCCCTTCTCCACCTTGCCTCCCGGTATCTCCCAGTGTCCGCCGCGGTGCTTTTCTGGAGCCCGCTTTATGAGGAGGAACTTTTCATCCCGCGAAATTATGCCGCAGACCGCTATGCTTGATGCGCCATGGGCCTTGGCCTCAGAGGCGAGCTTGGCGTAGTTTATCTTCTTTATCGAAAATGTCATGTGATCCACTAGATGTAATTTACTATGAATGCGAAGGCGAAACCTAAAAGGATTCCAGAGTATGTGAGCCAAAGCCCTCCGTCCGCCTTCGCCTGCGCGCTCTTGTGCAAATTGACGTGGAAGAGCACCAAGATGACGTAGAGTATCGCGGCGCTTGCGATCGCATCGAAGAACGTGATGAAGACATCAGAGTAGAAGACAAGCCCGATTAGAGTTCCGATTATCACGGGGATTCCTCCGAGCAGGAACGCTCCGGCAAGGAACTTCTTTGAGAGCTTCTCCTTTAGCCCCACCAGCGGAGCAGCGATAGGGAATCCTTCCGAGATGTTCTGTAGGGTGAATCCCATGAATGAGATAAGGTAGATTGAGACCAGGCCCGCGGCGCCCGCAGATCCGAACACAAGTCCCTCGGTCAGGTTCTGAAAACCTATCCCAAGCGCCGCTATTATCGAGGTGCGCTTTGGGTTCTTGTGTGGGTGCCTGTTGTCCTTTGGGAGTATGAAGAAGAGAAATGCCAGGGCAAATCCCACAAGGAATATCAGCTCAAGCGAATTCAGATGGCCGCCCCCGAAAAGCGCCGCCACATCCCCAAAGATATCCATAAGTAGAAAGACGAGTATCCCTATTGCGATGGCATTGAAGAAGATTATCTTTCTGGGGCTCATCCTCTTATGGAAGAGGATGGGCATGGAGAGGAATATGGCGAAGCCCATGACCACGGAGAGTGCCACTGTGAGCGTCGCGTCTATCATCGGATTTCCCCAGAATTATAACTCAGTTATGAAGGAGGAATAATTTAAATCTTTGCTGGTCTTGCGGCTAGTCCAAGCTCGTGCTTGTGTTCGCAGCATCACTCAAATCTTCCTCTGGCCTCTTTAGGGGAGTCATGAGCTTCCTTAGGCTTCCTATGTGTAGGAAGTCTTTGGTCTCCACGCCGTAAAACATCTCCGAAGCCTCCTCAAGGTCTGCGACCCTTGCGATATGCTTGTAGTCGCTATCAGTCATCTTGCTGCATTCTAAGACAAAGCCATCCGATTCCCCGGAAACCCTCTTTATCGTGACCCTTGCGTGTTCCTCTGAAAAGCTCAGCAGCATTGTGCCGCAGACGTAGAGTTCGCCCGACTTTATCACGACCACGAGCCCTGAGGCAGGGATCGTGCCGGACTTTCCGACCTCCATGTTCTTGATTTCAGGATGATCTAATATGGCCTTCCTAAATTTCACAGGGTCAAAGCCTATGATCTTTGAGGGCCCCTCCGAGAAGCCACCGTTGCCGCTTGACATACTATCTAGCAGACTCTATTTTTTCCATTTAAATACTATGGCTAGGGATTTGTTTTTCGGCGGCTGGGACGACAAAAAGAGCACCATCATACTGAGGAAGGCACGAACGCTTTCCCGTCATTTCCGATGAAGATCGTGTAGGATCCGCCGATGAAGGACATATTTGTATTTGTCTTGTTTAACCAGACCAGCACGGTGTACTCGCCGGCGCCGTTTTTGCTTATCAGGTTCTGCATGTTAAATGAGACCGTAAAGCTTCCCGGAGCCTGAGTGTACTGGTCCGCCACAATGGTTGTCAGGCCCGAATAGTAGTAGTTTGAGTTTTGGACGACGCCCGCTATGTTCTGCCCGTAGCCATACTCGAAGGTTGAGTTCAGCTGCGCACGGCTCATGTTTGAGACAGGACGGTCATATGTTACAAAAACCGATGAGAGGGAGTAGCCCCCGCTCAGCGTGCCTGAAAGGTAGACCGCCCCGTTTGAGAAGCCAGGGGAGTTGCCGTTCCAGAGGATGTAGCTGTCAAGGAAATCCTCGGTGAAGTATATAGTGCTAGAGTTGTATGCTATCCCGATGCTCACCTGGTTGTGGCTTGGGTCTAGGATGTTGTTGCGGTGCCCGTTGTTGCAGCAGAGCGAATCGTTGTACATCATGCTGTACTCCATCCCCTCGATTGCGCTCCTGGGATTAAGATCGCCTCCGCACAAAAGCAGCGTGCAGTAGCTGCTCGTTTTGTAGGCTATGTTCTCGGATACGCTCTGGGTGCCGCCCAGCAGGGTGTATCGCATATACGGCTTCATGCCGTATTGGTCCCAGTGGCTGAAGTAGTTGTTTTGGAGCATGCTCTCGGAGTGCTGCTGTCCCGAGGGCTCGTTTGAGAGCGTTACCGGGCCAAGACCAAACTTTGCGCGGTCGTTGTTTATCAGACCAAGCGCGTACTCGTAGAGCGAGGAGTTGCCGCCCGCAATTGTCGTGGGCACTGTGGTCGTGGCCTGAGTGATTGTGGTGAGGTTCTGCGGGTAGATTGTGGTTGTCGAAGGAATCGTGCTGAACTGGTCGATTATCAAATTGCCAATAGGGGTGTGCAGGTAAAGATACGAGTATGCGCCAGCGGCTATGAGCAGGACAAGCAGCAGATAGATTATTCCCCTTATCACTTTGGACCACATGCAGTTGTGGGATTGAACGTTTAAATCGCTTGCGGAAGCCTACCCGAATGTGAATGTGTATATCCTGAAGTTGGGGCTTGAATCTATCTCAAGGTAGTGCTGCCCGTATGATGGCGCTGAGACGATGTTGTAGAGCCTTGATGCAGTTATGTTTGCGCTCGCAGTTCCGTTCAGGGCCCGGACATCCGCGCCTAGGTAAGACTGGTTTAAGGCATGGCCATCAAGCTTGAGTATTATCTTCGCGTTTCCTGATGCCACTATGTTGACTTTCTTGGCGCTGTAGACCAAAAAGACCCTGGAGTTGTTTATCGAGAGCATGCTGTCTGGTGCATTGAACCACTCGCCTGAAAGATACGGGACATTGCTCTGAGTCACATTCGGATACGAATAGTTCACGTTCTGCCCCTCGGAGAATCCCTCCTTGTTCCCGATCGGATTGCGTCCCTCGCCTGCGCCCAGATACAGCTCGGGGGTATTGATCATCGAGAAGTTAACAGAGCTTGTTATGTTGACAAGTCCTGATTGGGGACTGTATCCCGCGTCACGCAGCAGGAGCTGTATCTCCTGCTCTGTCTGCGCATAGTCTCCCTCCCCAAAGGTGGCGGCGCGGACATTCCCGTTCTTGTCAATAAGATAGTCCGCAGGCCAGTAGCGGTTTCCATATGCGCTCCAGGTGGAGTAGTTGCTGTCCATCGCCACAGGATAGGTTATGTTGAATCTGTTCACAGCGGAAAGCACGTTGCTGTAGTTCTTCTCGAACTCAAACTCGGGGGTGTGGACACCGATTATCACAAGGCCGCTGCCGCCGTACTTGCTCTCCCACGCGTTTAGGTAGGGTATTGTCCTTATGCAGTTTATGCACGAGTACGTCCAGAAGTCGACTAGAACAACCTTGCCCTTAAGGCTTGAAATGCTTAGTGGCGGGGAGTTGATCCAATGAGAGATTCCCTGCATGTTTGGCGCAGGGCCGTAGTTTGAGAGATTTGAGAGCGAGACGTTCTGGGAGAGGTTTTGGTTGAACGCGAATGTAGATATCCAGGCCAGGATCGCAACCACTGCTATTATCCCGAATACTATCTGATATATGCTGACCGCCTTCTTGCCTTTCTTGTTTTCGCCCTTCATCTCCTGACCTCCTCAGCTGTTGTTCCCGCCATGTATGAAAAGAACGCAGGAAGCAGCGGCAGTATGCACGGCGAGAGGAACGTTAAGATCCCTGCTATGAGCGCAATCAGAAAATTGAGTTGTCCGCTGCTAGATACCGCCCCTGAGGTCCCCAGAAGGAACACTGAGAGAAGCCCGATGTAGTTGAAGACGACAAGCAGCCCTATCGCAATCAGGAACACTCCGCTGATTATGTTGAAGTATTTTAGGAATCCCTTTATTTTGTGCAAAAAGTCCGACAGCTTCGATGTGAAAGCCCCAACAATCAGAAATGGTATCCCGATGCCAAGGGAATATGTGAGCAAAAGAAGGAATCCAAGTCCCGGCGATGTCAGTGCAAGGGTGTAGATTGCCCCGAGAATGGCGCCGACGCAGGGAGTCCAGCCTATCGCGAAGGCGATACCGAAGACAAATGAGGTTAGGAAGCTGCTGCTGAACCTTTTCACCTTTATCTTGTGCTCACTGCTGAAGAACGGGATTATGTATTTTAGGGAGAGGATGAGGATTATGCCGAACAAAATTATTATGAGCCCGCCAATCACCCTTAATATGTTCATTGCCATCAGTGCAAAGCTTGCAAGGAAGGTCTGGAGCAGTATCCCGACCACCGAGAAAACAACAGTAAACCCGAGGACGAAGAAAACCGAATTCAGAAATATTATCTCCTGCTTCTGCATGAAAACAGATAGAATCTGCTTTTGGGGATTATAAAACTTGGCAGATTTGTGTTGTAGTTGTTTAAAGGCTTCAAAAGTTGTAGAAAACGCTTAAGAACCAGAAAAAGCACAAACAGATTAGGTGCATTGATGGAGGATTCACTTCACAACCATACTGCGGGTATCGCAAAACCAGCTAGCGCCAGCCAGATCTGCCAGGACTAACCTTGGCAAATCGCTTATTTTGAAAGCCCTCAAAATTCTCCCCGGCAGAGCTTCTTTTTCCAAAGATTTCTACTCAATGGTGAAAATATGAGAAGACTACAAATAGGGGTAATGGGATCTGCAGCTGACCTTAGGTATTCCAAGGACGCCGAGATGGTGGCCGAGGAGCTTGGGTATAACATCGCAAAGAACAATGCGGTGCTCTTCTTTGGGGCGGAGAAGGACTACGACTCGCTATCTACAGCAGCCTGTCGCGGGGCGAAGAGGGGGAACGGGCTGACCGTCGGCGTGACATATGAAAAAGGAAAGGATGTCTACCAAAAGGACGCTGACGTGATACTGCCATCCGGACTGACGCGTGGTGGCGGAAGGGAGATGGTGCTGGTTCTAGCCTGCGACTCGATAATCAGCATAAGCGGGGGATCTGGAACGCTGACGGAAATGGCCATTGCCTATCAGGCTGACATCCCGATCATCGGAATGAAGGGATTCGGCGGATGGACAGACAGGCTCACTGGGCAGTTCATAGACGCGAGGAACAGAAGGAAAGTTCTTCTAGCCCAAACGCCGGAGGAGGCGGTGAGGCTTGCGCTAAGGGAGGGGGAGGAGTACAGAAAGAGGTTTGACTGATGAGCTTCTCAGACCCACTTTTGAAGAACTTTGCCGAAGACGGCTGTGGCTTTTTTGAGGTTTTCAACCTCCACAAACTCATCGGGCTTGTGGATTACCTCCATTCGACCAGGGCCGAAGACCACGGATCTTATACCGGCGCCTGAGTGGTAGAGCTCCGCTTCCGTATATCCTGTTGTCCAGGTTAGCCTTGGGGCCTTGCTTGAAGACTGCACCAATTTGACAATCTGCGAGGATTTGTCTAGCTTGTAGGGCCCGTGCGCGAACCTGACTTCCATTTTGTATTTTGCCTTGATCGAGCCAAGAATCCTTTTTATCTGCAACTCAGCCTCTGCGATGCTCTCCCCAGGCACGATCCTGCGGTCTATCGAGACGGAGCATCTCTCCGGAACGACGTTTGTCACTGTCCCTCCGCCTATCTTGCCGACATTTATCGTGCCCCTGCCCATCAGCTTGTCCTTTTTCCTGAAGTTTGAGGCAAGATCCTCAAGCCCCACGATCAGCTCCGCCCCCTTGAGTATCGCACTCTCTCCCTCCCAAGGCTGTGAACCGTGTGCGGACTTGCCGAATATCTCAACCTGGATGTGCATCGCCCCCTTTTGCGCGATCTGTATCCTAAGATTGGTGGGCTCTGCGATTATCCCGTACCTCACCCCCTTTAGCAGAGAGCGCCTCTTCTCTATCAGAAACTTTGAGCCGTTAAGCGCCACCTCCTCGTCGGCAACAAAGGCCAGGACCAATCTTCGCTTTGGCTTTGAGAGATCCATTCCCTTCAGGGAGGCAAGGATTGCGGCAATGCCCCCTTTCATGTCCGAGGTCCCCCTGCCGTACACCTTTCCGTTTTTAACTAGGGGCTCAGTCCCCATTTTCCATCGAGAGGAATCGCCGATCGGAACCGTATCCATGTGGCCGTTGAGCATCAGGCCATCGCCTTTGCCTACGGATGCGACAATGTCGCATCTTCCTTTCTGGTACTCTATTATTTCGGAGTCTATCTTCAGATCTGAAAGGTAATCCCTTATGTATTTTGCGACCTCCTTTTCGCCATCCTCGAGGCTGGAGGACTTGATGCTAACCAGATCGCGTGTAAGCTCGACAACTTCGGATATTCTAGGATTCATCACAATAAACAGGACATACAAGCCTTTTAGCCATGCTCTCCAACTTTGTGGAATAAAGCCCAAAATTTAAATCTTACGAAAAAATAATAATTTTTTCTTAGGGGTTTTTATTTATCTGGTTAGATTCTTTAAATGATGTTCCTTAACAAAAAGATATTTATATCTGTTAATTTCATATTAATTCGGTATTAATATGGTAAAAGCCATAATCGATATAGATGAGAGCACTAACAGGCTCCTAAACATAATAAAAGCGCAATTTGGTTTAAGAGACAAGTCTGCGGCAATTGAGGTGCTTGCAGAAGAATATGAGGAGCTTGTTTCCAGCCATAATCTTAAGCCCGCATATTTGAAAAGATTAAAACAGGTGCAAAAGGAGAGAACTGTCAGAGTGGGCAGCGTCGAAGGACTTAGAAAAAGATACTCGAAGAGATGATTATTCAGTGATGGCTTGGGGGCTTACCTATTAGAAATTAGAGAGCATGTTGACAATATCTTTGCTAAGATGCAAAAGAAAGACCCAAAAACGCTGGAAATTATTTATAAGAAACTTGAGAAAGTGCTTGAAGATCCCTTCAAATTCAAACCCTTAAGAAATAACATGCGTTTGTATGGGGAAGTCCATGTGAATACGCACTTTGTTCTGGTCTATTCGATAGACAATGATGCTAAAACAGTAATAATTGAAGATTATGACCACCACGACAAAATCTTCGGGAAATAGAGCTACATATACCAGTCAGTCTCGATGCGTTCGGTTATCTCGCCGGCAAGGTTAGTGACAAGCAGCCTCTTGACATCCTCTTCCTTCTTGTGGTTTGCAAGCAGCCATCCGAGCTTGACGTATGCAACCTCCGGAAGCATGTCTTCGCAGTGTATCGCTCCGGCCTTTGCGACCTCCCTGAGGTTTCGGTAGACGTTGCTGCTCACGCGGCCGTACAGGGTCTGGGAGGTCATCCCGATTACGACTCCCTTCTCGTTTGCCCGCTCTATATGCGGAATCCAGGACATCTCCTTGATGCTAGGTGAGGTCGGCACATGGCCTAGTCCCGTGCCCTCAAGGACTATTCCCTTGTACGCCTTGCCCACATAGTGGTCGATTATTTCCGGGTCGGAATTAGGATATACCTTGATGAGTGCGACCTTTGGCTCAAAGTCTGTGTTTGCGACAACCTTGTGCTTTCCCTCGCTGTCGATCTCCCTGTGCTCGGAGAGATACTCGATGTTGCTGTCCGTTGTGATCCGTGCGATTGGAAGGTTGTTGATCGACTTGAATGCGTCCCTGCGAGAGGTGTGCATCTTGCGGACCTTGGTTCCGCGGTTGAAGTCGCAGAAGTTGTCAGATGAAGAGCCGTGCATCAGTATGCCCACTTCTGCAACATTGCTTCGCGCGGCAATCTGCGTCGCGCTAATTAAATTGATGAACGCATCGCTTGATCCCCTGTCGCTGCTTCTCTGCGCGCCCGTGTAAACAACGGGGCCGTTGAGGCCGCTGAGCATGAAACTTAGCGCCGCAGAGGAGTAGTGCATTGTATCGGTCCCATGGGTCACTACGACGCCCCTTGCGCCGCCGTTGAGGGACTTTGCGACCTCCTGAGCAATCCTCTGCCAGTCCTTGTAGTTCATGTCCTCGCTGAGTATGCTAAATGGGTTTGAGATCTCAAGGTTTGCAATTCCTGCGAGCTCCGGAACGTCGGCTATGAGCTCCTCGGGCTTTGTGAAGCTGTATACCCCTCCGCTGACGTAATCGATCTTGCTTCCGATTGTGCCACCGGTGTAGATGAGCCCCACCTTTGGCAGGTCCTTGTCGTACTTCACATCCGCCTTCGCAAATGAGAAGGACTTTTTTTCTAGGGGAAGTTTGGAGATCTTTGCGCCCTTCCCCACGCGGATGCCTATGTTGTATCCGTTCTGCTGCTTTATCACAAGTATAGAGTCGTCGCCAATCTCTGGGCGCGGCATTATGGTCCCCGAGAACTTTTCCTTGCCGAAGGTGAGTTCGATGGAGTCGCCAATCTCTGCCTTGTGGGACTTGAGAAGCGACTCGATCTCCTTGCTGTACATGGTTAGGGATAAGGAAATGATATTTAAATGGTTTGTGGGGTTCGGATGCTAGAATGCCTAGTGCCAGCCAAGGGTCTTGAGGAAATTGAGTATCGCATTTATTAATGGGCCGAGAAGGTCGCTGCCGGGCTGCGATGGTTGAGGGACTGTGGTCGTGGAGGAGGAGACCATCGTTGTGGTTATGGTGGTTCCCCGATAGGAGATCAGAATGCATTGGGACTTTTCCTTGTTGAAGAGATATGTTGGTGGGCATATGCTCGCATTCACGGACGTGCCAGAGCACGTGAAGTATGTGGGGGAATTTGGATAGTTTGGAGGGCAGGCGGGAGAGATTGTCTGTGGGGCGCAGCCCGTGGAGTTGTAGTAGTAGAAGCTTGGGCACGCAGGCACGGTGGTGGTAGCTTGTATCGAGGTTGATGCCGTGGTCGCGATCGTCGTTATTTGGGTAGTTGTCGTTGTAGGCCCTGTGAGCTTGAGGATTGCCGAGGAGATGCTCTGTGCGGCGAGCCTCTCTGCTGCTGTGGGGTAGCTGCCCACAACAATCACCGCTAGCGCGTTGCCGTTGAGGTCAACGATCTGTATGCCGTTGTAGAGCAGCGCGCTGTTGCTTGACACTGTTATTGAGGATGTAAAGTTGCTTGCCGCATTTATGATCTCGTTTCCGGGATAGCATGGGCCGCAACCCACCAGAATCGTGTTCTTTCCGAAGGTTTGCACGCTTGCGCTGGAGCTGAGGTTCGGGTATCGGTTTGCAATCTGGCCTATCTGGCCATTATCATACGCCCCGCCGACCATTATCTGCACTGTGTTCTCAGTCAGCGATGGCGTCGTGACGTTCGAATCGGTGTAGATCGAGATGTTGGTGGCCGCCGAAGCCGCCCCGAAGAGTAGAGAGAGCGTCAAAAGTGCCAGCAGAATCGGCTTTAAACCGACAGTCCCATCCATTGAAACAATAGGATTATTCTGCCAAGATTCATAAGATTATTGGGAGGCAATAACAGAAAGCCATTTTAATCTTCCATTGGAATGCTAAGCATGGACAAATTTCCGATCAACACAAAGGAGTTCAGGAAGCTAATGATGCTGACAGTGTTCTTCGCGGCTCTTGGCGCACTCTTCTATTTCGTGCACGTGGGACAGCTCGCATGGACGATCCTTATCGTGAGCGCTCTAGTCTGGTTTGTGATAGAGGCGCAAAACGACAGGAAGAGGCTCAGCCGCGCGCTTGAGGTGGGCGTCTTCCTCTTCCTCTTCGACTTTGCCTTTGAGAACTCAGGATGGCTGCTTGGCCTCTGGCACACAGTCAGTGCTTACGCCATAGGGGTCGTGCCTCTTGAGGTAATCGGAATCTGCTTCTTTGGAGGGACGGCATGGGCGCTATATCTGCCAAAGAAGTTCAACTTATGGCACTCAGCAATCGACTGTCTGGTCTTTGCGCTCTTCGGCTCTCTTGGGGAGTGGCTGCTGATACACCAGGGGCTCTTCTACTACAACCTGTGGTGGTCCACGCCGCTTGCGTTCCTGGCATACCTTGGCACCTGGATAATACTGCACTTTGTGAAGTACAGGATCGTCAAGGTGTGATGGATGGAGGGCAAGGTCAGGACAAAGGACCTCAAGCAGACTGCAAAGTTTGCCTGCTCGCCGCATGAGATCTACGAGATGCTTATGGACGCGGAGAAGCACGCGCAGTTCACAGGGTCGGGCGCAAAGATCAGCCGAAAGGTGGGCGGCAAGTTCGAGACCTATGACGGATGGGCTTACGGGAAGAACGTGGAACTTGTGAAGGACAGGAGGATTGTGCAGCTCTGGAGGGGGGATGACTGGCCAGAGGGGCATTACTCAACCGTGACCTTCAAGTTGAGCAAATCTGGAAACGGGACAAAGCTTGAGTTCACGCAAAAGGGCATACCTGTCCAGTTCTACAAGGACATATCTGAGGGCTGGAAGGAATACTACTGGAAGGCGATGAAGGAGCATCTGGAGGCCTAGCATTATCGCGTGGAGAGGGCTTTTTATATTTTGTTCTAGATAAGTATTGTGCTTATTAAGTGATATTTATGATGTGTGAGCGCTGCGGAAGGGACATATTCAAGTACAGCACGTGCAACTACTGCAAGAAGAAGATCTGCGTCAACTGCATGAAGAGCTCAAGGAAGGTCACAAAGACCAACCGAATAGTCATCTGCAAGGACGACTGGAGCAAGATGGCAAAGAGAAAGACCTTCAAGAGCGCGACCGTCGAGACGGCCTAATTATTGTTGCTTTAGGGCTTGGGATATTAGAAATAGCCTTAGTAGAACGTACATAATGACAATGGCTGAGAAAATTGATACTGGTGTTATGCCACCTGTAAATTCAGGGAGTAAACTTTGAGAAACTATTTTAATCAAAGTTGCACTAATTGCATAACCTACTCCCCAAACTAAGGTTCTTCGTGGTTCATCAATTATTTTTGTGGCCCCATAAATACAACCAATAATATAACCGATGACCGTTAGTAATCCAAATGAATTGTAAAGTGCTTGAGAAAAATAATATACTAATAATACAGCAATTAATAGCATTACTACGCTTTTCTTAGGATTTTGAAAGAATTTGGTAATTAGAGAGTCTAACCACAAAATGATGTGTGAGATAATTAGGTCAATCATTTACTCCTTTGCTTTTTTTATTGATATTTTTAATGTTTCTCCGTCTATCTCGAAAGTTCTAAGTATAACATTGTTATTGCCTTCAGGTAGTTCTTCGGTAGGAATGTGGTAAAGAAATAGCATGTCTGATTTATTGAAATCAGGAGATGTTGTTTTTGAAATAGGAATACAATCTTTTAAGGAAATTGTATTGAGCTCTTTCTTTAGCTTCTGCAGGTTGTGGCCGATTGCCTCAGCCATCTCGCCGCCTGCAAGGTATCCCAGATGTATCCTGTCCTGCTTTTTGAGGTTGAACTCCTTTCTCATCATCTGCACTCTTCGCTCAAACTCCCTGATCAGAGCCTCTTCCTTTAGTTCCTTGTTTACCGATTTGTCAACTGTGACCCGTCCGTACTTGAAACTTATTGCGTCAGACTCGACGACCCTTTGGACAATGTTGAAGTGCTCGGCAGTTATCTCAAACGGGCCCTTTGAGGTATGCAATGTGTAGCTTCCGTGCTGTTCCACCGCCTTCCTAAGCTCATCGGCCTTTGCACCCCTGAGCGCCTCTGCAACAACTGACGCATTCTGCTTAAAGGAGGGACCTAGCTTTCCGAAGTTTGGCCTTACCTCATCGCTTGTTCCCTCAACCCTCTTTAGATCCAATTTCTTTGCATTGGCGTAGTCCTCGACGACATTCGCAAGTCTCTCAAGTGAGTTATATGCGGAATCCGAACTAACCTCGATTGTGGCGCTCATTATAGGCCATCTTAGTTTGATGCCGGCTTTCTCCCTGCTGCTAAGTATGGCAGTGATCGCCTGCGTTGCAACGTCAAACTGCTCCTCGAGCTCCTTTGCAATCAGCTTCTTGTTTGCCTTTGGCCAACTCTCAAGTGAGATGCTCTGCTGCATCTTGAACTGCTTTAGGTAGATGCTCTCCGCCACGAAAGGTGTTATTGGTGAAAGAATAATCAGCGATCTGTATAGGACATAGCTGATTACGTCAACTATCTTCTTCGACTTGCCCTTTCCGTAGAGCGAGAGCTTCTTCTTTGCGATCTTGAGGTAGAATCTGCTGAAGTCCTCGTTGATGAAGTTCTTTATCGCAACCGCGGCCTCATATGGCTCGTAGGCATCGTAGCTCTCCGTCGCCTTCTGGACGGTGCTCTCAAGCCTTGATAGTATCCACTTCTCCTCGTTCTCAAGGCTTGATGCGGAAATCCTTGACTTCCTCTCTGGCCTATACTGCAGAAGATTCTGGTATTCCTCCAGAAGATTTGCTATGTTGTGAAGTATGATAACTGTTCTCTCCGAATCCTTGAGCTCTGGCCTGAGGAACTGCAGGTCAAGCCATGGTGTGTGGCTTGTCGCCCAGAGCCTAAATGAGTCTGCGCTCGTGAGCTTTAGTATCTCTGGCATTGAGATGTAGTTGCCCAGCTTCTTGTGCATCTCCCTTCCGTCCTCGGATAGCAGCATTCCGCCCACTCCGATATTGTCAAACGGCCTCTTGCCGTAGGCAAGGACTCCGATCTTCAGCAGCCCGGAGAACCATCCCCTCAGCTGGTCCTTCCCTTCGTGGATATAATCAATCGGGAAGAGCTCCTTGAACTCGGTTTCGCTCAGGCTTGCCCTAAATGCAATGCTTGAGTCAAACCAGACGTCGAAAACATCTGGTATCTTCTTCATCGTCCCCCCGCAGACGCATGTGAGGTGAACCTTGTCCTCAAGGAACGGCCTGTGTATCTGCGCATCCCTGCTCGTATTGCTTGGATTGATTAGCGATTGAACATTCTCCTTCTCCTTCGCAAGCTGCCTAAGCTCCTCAAGCGATCCGACAACCTTCTCGCTATGGCACTTCTCGCAGACCCAGACGGGAATCGGTATTCCCCAGTACCTCTGCCTTGAGATGCACCAGTCCGGAGAGTTCTTCAGCACCTCCGACTGCCATGAAGCGGCTGCACTTGGGTGCCAGTGGACCTTCTCGTTCTCCTTGAGCAGCCTTTTCTTTATCTTCTGTATGTTGAAGAACCACTGGTCGGTTGCGATGTAGATTATCTTGTTGTCGCATCTCCAGCAGTGCGGGTAGCTGTGGGTGATGTTTCCCTTCCAGAGAAGCACGCCAAGCGACTCAAGCTCCTTTTGGATCAGGGCGTTTGCGTCAAGCGGCACTGCGACTCCCTTGTACTCGCCCGCCTCCTCGCTGTACTCTGCGTTCTGCGCGACTGGAGAGAAAATTGGGAGCTTGTTCTTCTTTCCTATCTGGTAGTCCTCAAGTCCGTGCCCAGGGGCAATGTGGACCAGTCCCGTTCCCTCCTCCATCGAGACTAGCTCCTCTGCGAATACCACTTTGTGGTATTTTTGCATGCTCTTTTGCGCGGGGATCTTCTTTTCAAGAGGGCTCTTGTAGTAAACCCCCTCAAGCTCGCTTCCGTAGAACTCGAGGATCGGCTCGAGCTTTTGGTTTAGCTTCTTTGAGAGCTCCTCAAGCCTTGGCTTTGCAATCACAAGGTTCTTGTCCTTGAACTTTGCGATTACATACCTCTCCTTGGGATTTACGGCTATTGCGACGTTCGCAGGGATTGTCCAGGGCGTTGTGGTGTAAATGAGAAGGTAGCTCTCCACCGGAAGCTCCACCCTTGGCGTGGACTTCCTGAGATTTACCGGGAATGCGACGAAAATGGATGGGTCGTTTGCGCTCTTGTACTCGACCTCCATAGTTCCCTGCGAGACCGCGGTCTGGCAGTGCGTGCAGTAGGGGGTTGTCTTGTTGCTCCTGTAGACTGACTTCTTTGAATGGATCAGTTTGAAGATGTTCCAGGCACTCTCGATGTACTCGACCTTGTATGGAAGGTACGGGTTTGAGAAGTCAAGGGTCATGGCAAAGCGCTCGTAGTCCGCGTCCATTCTGCCCATGTATGTCTGGACGTATGCGAGGCAGTTCTTTATGAAATCGGATATCCCCTCGGGTCTCTGCTCTATCTCCTTCTTTGAGGTTAGGTTGAGCGACTTCTCCACCTTGTTCTCGATCGGCAGCCCGTGGACGTCAAATCCCGCCTTGTCTCGAACGTCGAATCCGCGGTACCTCTTGTACCTTAATATGACATCCTTTAGGGTTTTCACCCACATTTGCCCCGGATGCAGATCTCCTGTGACAAATGGAGGGCCGTCAAGGAAGTAGAATGGCCTGCCGCCCTTGTTCTTTGCGCGGATGCTCTGGAGGATCTGGTTTGCCTTCCAGTAGGACAGGACTTCCTCTTCATACTTGGTCGTTTCGAACATTCTATCCGTGCCCCGATAGGAAACGCTAGGGTGCGCTAACTTCAATTTCTCTGTAAGCTCTTATAAATATTGTGTAGGGAATAATAATGATGGTTTCATGAGGATAGCAGACGCGGCTACGCTCTTTAGGACGTTGCTTGTTTTCGTTGTGGCGTACATGATATTTGTCAAGTACGATGCGCTCACAACAATAATCGTGATCGCGATAATGTTCCTTCTTGACGCGGTTGACGGAAAGCTCGCGCGCTTTGACAAGGGCAAGTCAAAGTTCGGCCCGAGGCTCGACGTTGCAGGGGATAGGGTCACGGAGTACGTCTTTTGGATAGTCTTTGTGGTTCTAAACATCGTTCCGCTCTTTGTGCTCTTCATAATAGTTATGAGGCACTCCTTTGTCGATGCGTTCATGGCGGGCAAGGGGACCTCCTCAAAGATGAGGACGGGATTTGCGCGCCAGATATACGCATCCGACCTATTCAGGGGTGGGATTGGGGTTGTGAAGGCAGTTGTGTTCTCATACCTGACGCTCGTCTACTTGGCAGGATGGAACGCCCAGATAGGAAATTTGCTTGTCGCCTTCCTGGTGCTATACATCCTGGTCAGGGGAGCTGCGGAGATATACGAGAGCACGGCGTAGTGATTGGATGGTTGATTTTAGGTCAAAGAAGATTGTGATAGCAGACCTTGACGGCACTCTTGCGCCAAGCAAGAGCAAGATGGACAAGGAGATGTCAGATCTTATAATCGAGCTTCTGCAGTACAAGGACTTCGCAGTTATTAGCGGCGGACGTTACGAACAGTTCGAGAAGCAGTTTGTTAGTGGTCTTGAGTACGGGCAGGAAAGATTCTCTAGATTATATCTTCTTCCTACCTGTGCCACATCCTTCTACAGGTTCGAAAGTGGGAAGTGGAAAAATGTTTACGCAGAGAATCTTGATGAGGATCAGAAGATAAAGATAATCAAGGCGTTTGAGACAGCGCTGAAGGAGGCTGGGTACCAAAAACCGGAGAAAGTGTATGGGCAGCTAATTGAAGATAGAGGCAGCCAGATAACATTCTCCGCAATAGGACAGGAGGCGCCTCTCGTGCTGAAGGAGAAGTGGGATAGAGATCAGAAAAAAAGGATGCAAATCAAAAGCCAACTCGATAAATTAATACCAGAGTTTGAGATTAGGATTGGAGGAAGCACATCTATAGACGTCACAAAGAAGGGAATTGACAAGGCTTACGGAATAAGAAAGATAGAGGACTATTTCGGATACAAGGTGGATGAGATGCTCTTCATTGGGGATGCACTCTTTGAGGGAGGAAACGATTATCCGGTTAAGAATGTTGGGGTGGATTCGATATCAGTGTCGGGCCCCGAAGACACAAAGAAGATAATCAGAGAGATAATAGCCCAGTCCAAAAATCAGTAATAGTTCGGCACTACCCTTCGCCTTGCTTCCTTAACAATTTTAAGAAGCTCGTTTAGGCTGGCCTTGTGGGTTGCCGCCTCCTTATCCAGAGCCTTTATCTCCTCCTTTGGAGATCGTGAGATCTTCACTGAATGCCCGTTTATTATGTCCTGCTTCTTTTGGACTATTTTCCTAAGGGCCTGGGTGGCAGTCAAGTGCATGTTTTGTAGGTCTATCGCCTCGCGCACGCTGATCTTATGCTCAAGCTTTAGCTTCTCAACCCTCTTCTCGAAATTCATGGTTTTAGTTGAGTTTCCGACTTTATAAAGTTGCTCTGCAACTTCGTATATTGTGGAAGTTGGGCTTAGAACTAGCCCTTCCTTATCAGCTGCGGGATCTGCCTCTGGAGATTGGTGTCCATCTCCTCCATCTTTTCCTTGGTCTCCCCTAGCCTCTCAAGCAGCTCCTTTCGCTCTTCCTTGTGCTCCCTCTTGTGCAACTTCTCAAACTTGCGGTTTATGGAGGTCACCTCGTCATGCAGCTTCAGGTAGTCGTTGGTGAGTTTTGTGCCCTCGCTTATAGTGATCTCCTTCTCCTTCACAAGCAGTGCTACCTTCCTAACAAATGGATCCATCTTTTTGCCCCAGCAACGGATAATTATACAAAAATATTTCTAATTTATAAACTTTTCTTAGAATTTGTTTCATCAAGGTAACGAATTTTCTCGGAGCTAAGTAGCTATAAATATCTTGACTAGGCATAGCATATGGGGACTGATTATGGCTGTTTTGGACCTATCATGGACTGAAAAGTACCGACCGACTAAGCTAGCGGACGTGATAGGCCAGGGCGCGATTGTCGAGAGGCTTCAGACATTCGTTGGCGCAAAGAGCTTCCCGAACATGATCTTCTCAGGTACCGCAGGGGTCGGAAAGACTACCTGCGCGATCGCAATGGCAAAGGAGCTCTACAAGGACAAGATAAACGAGGCGTTCCTTGAGCTCAACGCATCCGACACCAGGGGAATAGATGTGATTCGCGGAAAGGTGAAGGAGTTCGCAAGAACGATTGCACTATCCGGGGACATGATAAAGATAATTTTTCTTGACGAGGCGGACGCGCTCACACCAGAGGCCCAGCACGCACTGAGAAGGACTATGGAGAAGTACAGCGCAACGACGCGTTTCATACTCAGCGCAAACTACGCAAGCAAGATAATCGAACCGATACAGAGCAGGTGCGTGGTGCTGAGGTTCAAGCCCCTCAACGAGGAGGACATGAGAAAGTACATCAAGAGGGTTGCAAAGGGGGAGGAGATAGAGGTCGATGACAAGGCGGTTGAGGCGCTGCTTTATGTGAGCGAAGGGGACCTCAGGAAGCTGACCAACATACTTCAGAGCGCGGGCTTCAGCAGAAAGAAGGTCACCGACAAGGAGATCTACGACATCGCGGCGCGCGCAAGGCCAAAGGAGGTGGCGGTGATGCTAAGGTGTGCGCTCTCAGGGGACTTCATGAAGGCGAGAGACGAGTTAAACCAGCTTGTCCTCTCTTACGGGATGAGCGGCGAGGACATACTGCTTCAGTGCTACAGGGAGGCCCTCACGCTTGACGTTCCGGACAAGGTGAGGCTCAAGCTGATAAGCGCGATCGGCGACTACAACTTCAGGATAGTGGAGGGCGCAAACGACCGAATACAGCTGGAGGCGATGCTCGCAAGGTTCGCGCTTCTAGAAAAGGAGAAGGCCTGATTTTATGAACAAAATCATTGACAGGGAGAATAATCTTGAAGGCCTTCCCACACTAGAAAAGGTAAGAGAACTGCTCAAGACGCATAGTACAACGGAGGTGACCAGGATTCTGAGGCTTCCGAACGGAGGACTATCCAAGTACACAGATGTTCTTCACGCAGAGGCGATAACGCACGGGAAGGATAAGAAGACGCCTTCGGGGGACATAGACGCGTTCAAGCTTGCAAGAAACGGGTTCAAAGAAGAAAAGGACTCGGCAGATTAGCAAAGTGGCTTGAAACAAATCCTAAGTCTATTATTTAAATGGGAAAATAAAAGCCATTTTGTAAATTCGGGAGTCTATGGGATATCACGCATACGATCCTAAAATCTATCAGAAGAAGGTTGAGCGCATAGACGATCCCATATTCCAAAATTACCAGAAAGAGGAGATAAGGTACATAAGAAGGAATATTGAGAATCCCAAGCAAAAAACAGTAATCGAGATTGGGGCGGGATACGGGCGAGGAGTGAAGCGGCTTGCTAGGATCGGAAAGGAAGTAATAGGCGTGGAGCTTGGGGATCGGATGTATGATGCGCTTAAGGAAAATGTAAGGAACCTAAACAATGTCACTGTGATACACGGCGATGCGGCAAAGCTTTCGTCCTTGGTCGGAAATGTGGAAAGTCCGGCAATAGTGCTCCTACAAAACACAGTAGGGATATTCGGAAAGGACTTGAATAAAATATTGCTCGAGATGAAAAAGGTGGCTGAAGAAGGAAGGGGGGAAATAATAATTTCAGCTTTCAACTCCTGCTCCCTGAGAGCTTGGGGTGTGCCGATTATTTACAAGAAGGCCCAAGACGTGGTGGGGGAAAACGACCCGGAAAAGACGGATTATGAAAGGGGGATATTTGCGACGAAGAGCGGGTACGTGAGCAAGTGGTGGACCCCGGATGAGATGCGCGGGATGGCCGAACTGCTCGGAGGTAAGAGAAGGGAACTCTGCGTGAATAATTATTACCAAATACTGCACGTTAGCTATTCTTCCTAGCGAAAACAAGATAGGCGGTGTGCCAAAGGCCAGTGTTTGTCGGACGCATTCCCTCCTTTCGAACCAGCATCTCCCTGACAACCACCTCTATTGTGTGAACCTCGACGAACTTGAGAGTGTTTAGCTTCTTTACAAAGCTCTTCACCTGCTCCATGTTCGGCAAGTATCCGACAACCATCCCGTCGACCTTTAGGGCCTTCTTCGCATTAACAAGGGCCTTCTCGGATCCGGGCAAGTCTAGAACTAGGACATCGGCGTTCTTCGCGGGAATCTTCTTCGTCACATCCGCCTTCTTTATCACAAGGTTGTCAAGGCCCAGCATCGCCTTGTTGCGCTCTGCGATAGCTATGAAGTCCTCCCTTAGATCGTAGCTGTAGACCTTCTTTGCAATCTTCGCAAGGGAGACTGCGAGCCATCCGCTCCCGGTTCCCGCATCGATGCATATGCTGTCCTTGTTCACGCCTGCGTAAGCGATTATCATCCCGATGTCCTTTGGGAGTATCACCTGCGGCCCCCTCTTTAGTTTCCTGTACATTTTTGGATAGATGAACATCGACATATTCTCACTTTGTCTTTTTGGCTTTGGATGTTTTAGGCTTTTCCTTTGCGGCGCTCTTTCGCGGAGCCCTCGGCTTCTTTGCTTTCGGAGCCTCTGCCACGGTTTTTTCTGACTTAACCTGCGCTGCGGTCTTTATTGCAACGACTTCTTTCTCCTCAGCGGGCTTTGGCTTTCCCCAATCCGCCTTGGTTACGCAGTTTGGATCAAGGTCCATCTCAAATGGCCTCTTTCCCTTCCGAAACACCTTTACAAACGGAGTGTGGCACTTCTCGCAGACCTTCTTTGTCGGCACGATCTTCGCGTACTGAGGAAGAGGATATGTGGTGCTGCAGTTTGGCCAGTTTGCGCACGATACGAACTGCTTTCCGATCTTTGACCTCTTTACTACGAGGTTCCCCCCATCGGTCGGGCATTTGCCCAAGACATCCGCCATCTCGCTCTCCTCGAGTCCCTTTGAGAGAGCGGTGCCGATCTGCTTCTCGTTCGCCTTGAACTTTGCTATAAGCTTCTGGATTATCTCCTTCCCCTCGTTTATCACATCGCTCTCCGCAATGGTGCCCTTCATTATCTTCTCCATGTCCGAGTCAAGCTGCTTTGTGAGGTCCTCCTCCACTATGTCCGGGCAGTAGCTGTGCAGAGCGTTGTAGACGCTCAGGCCATAGTCCGTGACCTCGATGAACGCCCCCTTCACGTATCCCCTCTTGAACAGGGTCTCGATGACCTCCGCCCTTGTCGCCTTCGTCCCAAGCTCCTTTCTCTCAAGAAGCGCAATGAGGCTCGCCTTGGAGTACCTTGACGGCGGTTTTGTCTGCGACTCCTTTGATGAGATCTTCTCCGCCTTTACCTTCTCCGCGACCTCGAAGACGGGCATCTCGACGTCCTCCGCCCTAAAGTACGGCGCATAGAGGTCAATCCATGCCTTCTCCTTGTAGAGCTTCCCCTGGGCGGCATACTTTTCTCCGTCTGCGTCAAGAACCACGGTTGTTAGCTCCGACTTTGCGTAGTTACCAAAGCAGGATAGGAACCTCTTCACGATCAGATCGTAAACGTTCTCCTCCTCTGCGCTCAGGCCCTTGGGCATAACTCCAGTCGGGAAGATTGCGGGGTGCGCCTCATCGGTCTTTGCGCCCTCATTTGGCCTGAACATCCTTGCATTCGTCAGATACTCTGCGGTCTTCCTGTACTTCTCATTCTTTGCAAGCTCCGATATGATCTTTGGAAGGTTAAGCGTGTAGGGAAGCTTCTGCGAAGAGGTTCTCGGATACGAGGTGTATGCCTTTTCGTAGAGGGACTGAGCAATCTGTAGCGTCCTTGATGGATCGAGCTTGAACACTTTGCTAGCTTCGATCTGCAATGAGGTCAGGTCGAACGGAGGGTAGGGACGGATCAGGTTTTCCTTCTTGTCCACTTTTTCCACAACAATCTCCGCCTGCTTTGTTGCGCCGAGAATCTTCTCCGCGACCTCCTTATCGAAGATGCTTCCTTTCGTGTTTGAGAACTCCGTTCCCTTCGCCTTCAGGAAGATCTGCCAGAGCGGCTTTGAGACGAAGTTCTTTATCTCGTTCTCTCTCTCCGCGACAATCGCAAGAGTCGGGCCCTGCACCCTTCCGATGCTGATTATCTTTTTTATTCCGGTGGTGAGCAGCGCATGCATGAGAGCGCGGCTCATGTTGATTCCCCACATCCAGTCAAGGCTGTGCCTTGCCTCTCCGGCGCTGAAGTTGTTCAAGTCGAACTCCGTGACGTTCTTGTACGCCTCGAGTATGTCCGGCCTTGTCGTGGTGGAGAAGCGCATCCTCTTCACGTTCGAATTGCTCACCGATGAGTTGACGTTTCCGCTTGTGACGAACTTTATGATGTTTGTCCCTATGACCGTGCCCTCGATGTCGTAGTCGCACGCATTGATGAATGCGGTGCACTTCTTTGCGATCACCTCGATTGTGTCAAGGTACTTCTTTGTGAAATAGGAAGATGGGTTCTGCTTGTACGATGGCACCCACTCGATGCTGAAGACGGGAAATCCTGACGCACCTTCCTTCTGCCGTATCGTGAAGAGGTGTCCCGCCGCGGCGACGATGTAGAGCGTGTCGCCATCGCTTGCCACCTCGTAGTACGGAACGCCGTTCACCGTCTTGCGCGCCGGATATCCGCTCTCGCTAAAGGCCATCGCTATTGTGAGCGCAACGCTAGGCTTTTCTGCGATGATCAGCTTGTTCATTCAACCAGCTACTTTTTTGCCTTCCTTGCAGGCTGCTCCTGCTCCACCTTGGAGAGATGATAGTTGATGTAGAATCCGAGCACGACCGCGACTATTGCGACTATGTAGAAGATCGTGCTGCCTCCAGTCACGATGAAAGTGCCGATTGATATTGCGCTGAGCGCGACCATCCCAACTGCGAGACCGATCGCGAGCTTCTCCTTGTCTGAAAACTGAGGCATGCTCCAACCGATAACAATATTCTTACAAAACTCTAAATAGTCTTCGAAGACATAAGGATTTAGCCAGTGCAATCCCATGCTCGATCTCCTCTATATAATTGTTCTGACACTGATCTCGGCACTTATGATAGCGTTCGCGCAATACAAGTTCAAGAAGGAGATGCCGAAGTTCGAGATGACCATCAAGGGGATAAAATCGATTCTCCACAACAGGGAGATACTCCTCGGGGGGTTTGTTTATGTTATCAGCCTCGGGATTTATCTTGTCGCGCTCAGCATCGGGCAGCTCTCGATTGTGTATCCGATATTTGCTAGCGTCTTCATCTTTGTGATGCTCGTTTCTAGACAGATGCTACGCGAGCTGGTCAGCCCTATTAGGATGCTCGGGATCGGATTGATAGTTGTAGGGATAGTGCTCACCGCACTTACGTTTGGGATGTGAATGGAGATAGCAAAAAACACCAAGGTCGCCTTTGCGCTCGTCCTGGTAGTGAGCACGCTGCTTGGCGCAGTTGGCCAGCTCTCCTTTAAGATAGGGGTCTCATCCGCCACTCCCATTATGATAGCACTATACGTTCTGCTCGGATTTGTGGTTTACGGGATCTCAACAATACTCTACTTCTACATACTGGGCAGGACGCACCTTAGCTGGGCCTATAGCTTCGGGGGGCTCAGCTACATCTTCACGACCATCCTCGCGCTGACAGTCCTCGGGGAGGGCATACCCCTGCTGAGGTGGGCGGGTGTGCTGGTGATAGCGCTCGGTGTCGCGCTGATCGGAGTGAGCTAGCCGATTAGACGAACATACAAAAATGCTTAAAAAGGGGCTCTGCCATCTACTAGCATGGCAATCGCGCAGAAGGAGGATATATCGCATAGGATACGTGAGCTGGTGGACACAATCCAGCTGAACACCGCCTCGATAAGAAAGAACCTCAACGAGCAGGAGGTTGCGGATTTCCAAAAGCACTTCAAAAGGATTTGGAGCAAGCTGACCATAAAGGATTACGAATGGCTGACAAGCTACCCAAACTTAAACGTGAGGTTGGCCATCGCCCAGAGCGATGATGCGGTGAGTTTCATACAGTCAAGCAACAGGAAGATGATCATCAAGATGGCTGAGGACATGTTGGCTCCGGTAAGAGAGGCCCTGTCTGAAAGGATCTGCATCCCAAAGGACGTCAGGCTCTATGCCAAGGGGAATGAGGCATGCAGGGAAAGGGCAAACGCCTGGGCAAAATACTAGGGCTCATCTTGTTATCGAGTATCCCCTGACCTGCTCGTATAGGGCCTTTGCCTCCTTATTGTTTTCAAAGGACTTCCATATTAGCTTTACCTTCTTACCACATTCTCATCCTTGTTTTGGATTCGAGTGAGATAGTTCTAAAAATAGTTGAAGGTTGATAACAATCCCTCTAAAATATATATCTATCCTTATCTCCGTCAAAACGGCGGAGAATAATCCTCTAATTTAAATCAGATTTTAGATTATATATAAGATTATATGTTAAAGGAAAACGAAAGAAAAAATGTTGTCATAATAAGTGATTGCAAAGATATAGCATACAATGAAATGAGAGCAGTAATTCTAAAAGAGATAAAAAGATATGGCGGTGAAAATAGAATACTGGTAGAGCCTTTAGTTCCTGTTAAAGAGATGTCAGTAATAAATTGTTCCTTTTCATTAAGACTAATGGCAGAAATATATGAACCAAAAGAAACAGTTTTTGTTATCGTAGTTAATCCATTGAAAATTAAGGGTGAGAAATTGGTAGGTGAAACCGAAAATGGATTTAAGTTTGTTAGCGGAAATACAGGTGCAATAAACTGGCTTATAGAGGATTTTGGAATTAAGGAATTATATCAAATTAAAGACAAAGGTTTTTTACCGTTTGGGGGGAAATACTCAAATTCACCATTAGCTGCAAAAATTTCTTGTGGGAAGAAACTTTCAACTTTGGGAGATAGAGTTGGTAAAAAAATTTTAAGACCGTTAGAAATGTGTGCTGGAACTATAGTGCATATAGATAATTTTGGGCTAATTAAATTTAAGGGTAAACTTGATTCATTTAAAGAAGGGGATAATTTGGATATATTTGTAAATGGAAAAAAGAAAATTGTTGCGATATTTTCGGAGCGAATGATGAATAAGGAAGATGGAGTTTGGGTACTTTACAAGGGTAGTTCATTGAATGGAATGCCGGAGTTGGGTAAAGTTAGAGATCCTCAGGGTGCCGAAAAGTTAGGAGTAAAAATAGGGGATGTGATAACTTGGAAACTTAATAAAGCTTTATGATTGAGAATTGCGGGATTTGTACCACACAAGACTTATAAGATTTGTAGGGGGAATCTTCTTGAGGCGTTTGAGCGATATTTTGATGCCTCCATACAGAGTCTGAATCCTGTAGGATGCACGCTTTATGTAAGCCAATCTATAAACAGACAAATCAACCTAGTCCACAAAAGGTAGTTTTATGATTACGGAAAAAGGATTAAAATTAGATAGTATAATTAAAGGTCATGGCGACTTCTCAGAGATATTGAACTATAATGAACTTATAAATAAACTGGATAACAGGCACATCAGATCTATGTGGGGAGTCTCTGTTGGAAAAATACTACATTTCGGATACGACCCAATAATAGTTAAGCAATGGTCATTTTTAAGGGCAAATTTTGATCACACAATACTAATCGCCGATTTACATACTGCAATTGAAGAACCAAAAATTGAGAATCTGGAAGAAAAAAGTAGATATACTTACACCTATTTCAAAGATTTATGCAATATGCACGGGGCGTCAATATCTTATGGGTCTTCATTTCAATATCACTCAGAATACACACAACTCTTGTATAAACTACTTTCAATAACTCCAACAAAATCACTAGATAAAATAAGAATAGCGAACAAGCAAGGAACTATAGGAAGTCTTGTCTACCCGATGATGCAGATTGCTGATAGTGCTTATCTAAAAGCAGACATAACATATGGGGGACAGAATCAAAGAGCCACGTATATGGTGGGTAGAGAAATTTTACCGAAATTAGGTCTACCAAAACCAGTAGTGTTACTTAGCCCAATGAGTAAGGACATCATGGGCAAGGAACTAGTAAAATCTACAACAGCTACACGAATAACAATACATGATACCGATGAAACACTAAAGCAAAAGATTGGAAAAATGTTTGCCCCTCAGAGCATTGAGGATAATCCACTTCTAGACAGTTTTAGATATTCAATAATACCGTGGTTTAAAAAGATTAATATAGATACAATTTATGGAAAAATTAGTATAAAGGATTACAATCAACTGTGCGAAATATTTCTAAAAAATGAAACAGACCCATACAAATTAAAACTTAGTGCATATTTTTATTTATCACAAAGGCTCAATAAGATAAGGAGATATTTTGACAAAAAGAGTTATCTGATTGATTGGATTGATATTGGGGCCCTAAATAAGAAGGTGTGAGTATGGAGAAATCAATCTTAGATAAAATTTCCGCTGAATTACTGAGAAATAAGAAGACAATTTGTAGAGTTTCAGCAGATTGCACAAAAACACCCATAAAGTATCATTTTCAGGACTTAGAGTACCTAATTAAATTTTTAAATTCGCTCCCAAAACAGATTGAACTTAGTCAAAAATACATTCTAAAACCTAAAGGAACAGTGGTGATAGGGCTTTCAAAAAATGAGCCAATAATAACTTCTATCGTCCCAGTAATTTCAGCAATCTACGCAAATAATAAAGTAATAGTTAAACCTTCACGTGCAAATCTAAAGATAACAAGTTTACTAATAAAGATTTTAATAGACTCGGGAATTAAAAGAGAGAGGATAAAATTAGAATACAGAAATAAAAAAGAGATTAAAAAACTTATTTCTAGAGCAGATTTTGTTTTCTGGATGGGTAGTTATAAGGTATGTAGAAAAATTTCTTTAATTTGTGCAAAACTTGGAAAAAAATTATATTTTGAAGCAGAGGGTAATGATATTGCGATAATAGATAACACTATGAAAAAAAGTTATAAAGTAGCGAGGATGTTGGTTAAAGAAATTTCACACCATAATGGTGAAAGATGCCAAGCAGTTAAAGGGATATATTTACATAAGGACATAAGCAAAGATTTTAAATTAAATTTTTATAAAGAAATTGAGCTATTGAATATTGGAAATTATTTAAATAGTAATACTGAACTGAGCTTAGGTTGCGAATTTAAGATCACAAAATTTTCATTAAATCCTGTTTTTGGGGCATCAGTGTGGATTGAAGAGTACAGCTCTGATTTAGCTTTGATTAAAGCTCTGCAGAAAAATGGCTATTTCCTATCCCTTTCGATTTTCAGTAAAAAACCTTACGCGAAAATATTTAAAAACCTCATAAGAAAAGTAAGCTTTTCGAGGATTAACATTAATAAAGACCCTGGTTATATTAGACCTGATGAGTCGTGGGGCGGAATTAAAAAAAGTGGTATGTTTGGGCCAGAGGGGTGGGTCAACAAATTTTCCGATAGAAATTACATAAATAGATAGGATTAGTCACCTTTTTCAACATAGTTAAGGAGGGAATTAATTTTTGATACTCTCTGTTTAATTGTATAATCGCCATAAAAAGAATCAACAAATTTAAAATATAGTTTCTTTGACTTAATAAGCTCTAAAAATTGCTTTTTAATCCACTTCTCATAGCTATATGGGTAGACCTTATAGTAAATGAATGCGTATTGAAGCATCATCCTTTCAATTACGTAGAGCAGATTTAATTGGGCCAATTTGTCTGGAGAAAAATTGGCAAGGTATTTTATTTTTTCAGTCAGAGCAAGCTTTAGAACGCGGATCCTTAAAATTCTTAGGCTTTCATCATAATAAGGAGTAAACTTTTCTTTTATTTTATGATAATTCGATCTAGGAAGATCATAAAAACATATACCATAAATAAAAAGATTTCCAATGTGCCTCTCAAATTCGTCCTTTCTTATAAGATGGGGGGTTAGCTCAAAGTTTAAGTCCCAATCAAGAATAGCGATCTCAATTAGTATCCCTGAAATTTGAAGGTTTAATTCTATTCTGCGGTTATGATAATCTGAAATGTACCTTGGTGCTTCGATACATTTAATTTGTGGTCTGTCAATAATTTTCTTAATTGAATTTATAAGCTCTTTTGAATTATTTATCTGGTTTGTGTAGAAGCATAGGTCTAAATCAGATTTTCTTTTAGGACTATGGACTTGGGAGCCGATCAGTACTCCCGTGCAAATTTTAGGATGTCTTGATTTTTGAAAAACAGATAGAAGAAAACTCAAGGTTTCTAGATATTTTGGTGTAAGTACCTTCTTTAATATTTTACGATTCTTCATTTCTAAGATTTTAGTCGATAGTACGCGAAGATATTTCCATTTAGCACTTTCACTTTATTTAGTTTAAGGGGATAAAGTAGCTTTTTAAAACCATTCCCATCAAATAAGGCCGGAGCATTGCTATTTCCAACTGCAAATGGAAAAAATGCAACAATCAGAATGTCGATTAGTCTTTCATGGAGTAGAGAATAATTCAATATTCCACCACCCTCTACTAGAACCGATTTTATTCCTAATTTATAGAGATTTCTAAACAAGTCTTTAAGATTGACACGGTCCGTTCCACAAATAATCACCTTGGCACCAGTTCGAATTATTTTGTTAATTTTTATTTTGGATGCTGAAGAGGAAGTTGCTATTATTGTTCGCTCTGGATTTAAAGTAAAAATCCTAGCGGTTATTGAGATCCTACACCTACTATCTAAAACGATTCTTTTAATTTTATTATTAATCCCGTAGAACTCATTGCCTATTAGATTTGCATTATCTGCGATTATAGTATTACAGCCTACCATCACTGCATCGCTTTTTTCTTTTAGGGCAATTAGGGGCTTAAAGGCTTCTTTTGTTATACTTTTATCAAAAATCTTACTAGACATCATTTTGCCAGGACTTATTCTGCCATCTACACTAACTCCAGTTATTATCGTTATTTTTGGTCTTATTTAATCACCAATATTTGTTGTGTGATATGAAAATATAAACCCTTTTTAGATAAAAACGAATTGGTGATATATGTTTATAAATAACAAGAAAACAATAGTTTCAGTAGGGAATTGATAATGGAATTAAAAGATAGAACTGAGATAGCTTCTAGAAATGCAAAGGAGATAGTTACTAAAGAAGACCTTAACGAGCTTTTGAGGAAGGGGCCTTCGTTTAATTTTTATTACGGGACTGCACCAACAGGACCAGTGCATATTGGTTATATGGTGCCACTGGGCAAGGTCGCAGATTTAATAAAAAGTGGGGGAGATGCAAAAATATTAATTGCGGATTATCATGCCTACCTAGATGATAGAAAGAGCCCTTGGGAGGAAATTTCTATTAGAAGTGATTATTATCAGAAGTGTATAGAGTTGATTCTTGGAGAATTTAAAGATAAAGTTGAATTTGTAAGAGGTTCAAGTTTTCAAACGAGTCCAGAATATGTTTCAGACTTATTCAGAATATCGGGGGAAACAACTGCAACTAGAGCACAAAGGGCAGCCTCAGAAGTGTGTAGGATGAGGGAGCCAAAGGTATCAGAGTTGATGTACCCGTTATTGCAGACACTTGATGTCAAGTATTTAGAATCTGACCTAGTAGTAGGGGGGATGGATCAAAGGCATATCTACATGCTAAGTAGAGCCATTCTGCCTACGATCAAATGGGAAAAACCAGTATGCATATTTACCCCTTTAATCACCTCGCTAAAGGGGCCTGGAGAAAAGATGTCTGCGAGCATAAAAGGGACATACATAAAAGTTCATGAATCAGAAAATGAACTAAGGAAGCTTGTCTCTTCAGCACATTGTCCACCGAAAGAGATTGAGAGCAATCCAATATTGGACGTTGTCAGATATATTATATTGCCAATAAAGAGCATGTTAAAAGTCGAGAGGGATGCTAAATTCGGAGGAGATGTGGCATATGAGGATTATGAATCTTTAGAGAATGATTTTAATGAGGGTAGATTGCATCCGGCAGATCTTAAAAACGGTGTTTCATCAGCCTTACTCGAAATGACTAAGCCCATAAGAGACTATTTTGAGAAGCATACATCCCTCAAAGAAGATATAAATAAGACTTATGCGCAAGATTTATTCTAATTTTGCACAGTATTTTTCAGGGCAGAGATTAGTTTTTCTATGATTTCTTTAGAAACCGAAGCGTGGGAAAGCGACAGAAAACAAGATTCGGAATGATTAGGTGGGAGGAATATTCCCCTTTTTGCAAGCAGACTCGCAAAAAATGCATATTTTTCTGAGCTACTTTTTTTAAGATCCCCATTATTTATAAGTATGTCTTTTGAAAAAGCAATCCCGAACATTGGGCCTTGGGAGGAAATCTTTATGCCATCATACTTTTCAACCATATCTCTAATTGGATTTATTATTTGTTTAGCCTCCTTGTGCAACTGATTTAATCCCCCAAATTTCAATTTGGAGACGGTATAAATGGCCGCAGTAAGCGATAATGGATTAGCATTGAATGTGCCACCTAAAAATGCACCTTGATCGGAAAACAAATCCATTATCTCTTTTTTACCACACACGGCAGAAATTGGAAATCCACCACCCATCGCCTTTGAGAATGTTGAAAGATCTGGAATAACTTTGTAGAGTTTTTGTGCGCCACCGATTGAGACTCTAAATCCTGTAACAATCTCATCAAAAATTAACAAAACACCGTATTCGTTACATAATTTCTTAACGGAATTCAAATAATTTTTCTCTGGAAGGATACAATTTGAATTCGTCATTATAGGTTCCATTATCAGTGCAGCATATTCTTCGTTTTTAAAGTGCTTTTCAATTGCGTCTAAATCATTAAATTCTACATAATCTACCGTAGAATTCAGGCATGATGGTCTTCCTTTGGTTGGCATCAAAACATCATTTGCACCATGATAATTACCAGTAATATCCAAGACCTTTTCTTTCTTTGTAAAGCATCTTGCCACCCTAATCGCATACATAGTTGCTTCCGAACCAGTTGTGGCAAATTTGATAGATTTTGCATTTGGTATTGTAGTGTGTAACAAATCTGCAAGCTTTTGTTCCAGTACTGAAGGTGCAGGATATAGAATTCCTTTGTATAATTGAGAGGAAACGGACTCTAGTAGCCCAAAATCAGAATGCCCCAATATTGCCGCCCCGTAGGAACTCCATAAGTCAATATATTTGTGTAGTTTTACATCATATATAAATGGGCCATTTGCTTTGCAAATTGAAAGTGGGTAACTCTTTGGATAAATCATGGGTGAATTAATTTTACCGGCAATGTAATTCGACATTAAGTTTAATTATCAAAAGAAGATTATTAAATATGGGTTCAGACAGCGATCTATTTCTTCCACACAAGCCTTATAAGGATTGTAGGAATAAGTTGCTTAGGGCGTTTGGAGCATCTTTTGCATTCCCTGCACACTCCTTGCGCCTTTACCGTGATTTTTGGTGGATTTTGTCTCTTGGGCCATTCTTGCGCCATTTTGTCCTCGACAACGGGAAAAGGTATAAATAGTTGTAATAATTTAGAGTATGTTGGTTTGGATGAAGTTCAAGACTACTGCTGATATCAAGATACCTGAAAGCACTGTCGACCAGATAATAGGGCAGGAAAACGCCGTGGCGATAGTCAAAAAGGCGTCAAAGCAGCACAGAAACATCCTGCTGATAGGCGAGCCGGGGACAGGAAAGACAATGCTTGCCCAGGCGATGGCGGAGCTCTTGCCGATCGCCTCGCTTGAGGACGTGCTCGTCTACAAGAACGTGAACGACGAGAACCGCCCGATAGTTAAGGTGGTGAAGACCTACCCGAACCCTCCGGAGAAGGGAAAGCCGCTGGGTGACGGGCAGGGGAGGCAGATCGTGCAGAAGGAGAAGCTCAAGGGGAGGCTTGAGAGCGGGCAGGGAAACAAGAGCGTTGTGCCGATCGTCATACTGATCGTAGCGGTACTATTCATATTGTCGATATCCAACATATTCACCGGGTACGAGATCGTCGTTCTCGCGGCGCTCATACTCGGAAGCCTGATCTTCGGGTCGATGGCACTCTTTGTTGGCGGGCTCACCAAAAGGGTAGGGGTCCTGCCGGGAATGTTTGAGAGCAACGAGCCAAAGCTCATTGTCGACAACACAGGCAAGGAGCACGCGCCATTCGTTGACGGGACGGGATCGAAGGCGGGATCGCTCTTTGGGGACGTAAAGCACGACCCGCTCCAGTCCGGCGGGCTTGGGACTCCGCCGCACCTGAGGGTCGAGAGCGGATCGGTCCACAAGGCGAACAACGGCGTTCTATTCATCGATGAAGTGGCAAACCTCGAGCCAAGGTCGCAGCAGGAGCTGCTCACCGCAATGCAGGAGAAGAGGTACTCGATAACCGGCCAGAGCGAACTGAGCTCTGGTGCAATCGTGAAGACTGAGCCCGTACCATGCGACTTCATACTTGTCGCGGCGGGAAACCTCCAGGACATACAGAAGATGCACCCTGCGCTCAGGTCAAGGATTCGGGGTTACGGCTACGAGGTCTACATGCAGTCAAGCATGGACGACACTGCGGCAAACAGGGATAAGATAGTTCACTTCATCGCGCAGGAGATCAAGAAGGACGGGAAGATCCCGCCGTTCGACTACGAGGCGTGCATGGAGATAATAGAGGAGGCGAGGCGAAGGAGCGGGAGAAAGAACAAGCTCTCCCTTGTGCTAAGGGACCTCGGAGGGCTCATCAGGGCTGCTGGGGACATTGCAATCGAGAACGGAAAGAAGGTTGTCACAAAGCAGGAGGTCATGGGGGCGAAGAGGCTCGCGAAGCCGATCGAGGCGCAGTACGTTGAGCAGACCCTCGAATACAGAAAGGACTACAAGGTATTCAACACTGAAGGGTTCGGAATCGGAAGGGTTAACGGGCTTGCGGTCGTCGGATCGTCATACCTTAGCGCGGGAATAATCATCCCAATAGTCGCAGAGGTTACCCCGGCGAGCTCGAGGTCGGAAGGGAAGCTGATTGCGACAGGAAAGCTAGGCAAGCTTGCGCAGGAGGCGGTCAAGAACATCAGCGCAGTGATCAAGAGGCACATGAGCCGCGACATAGCAAGCTACGACATCCACGTGCAGTTCCTGCAGACCTATGAGGGGGTCGAGGGGGACAGCGCAAGCATCTCGGTTGCAATCAGCGTGATCTCCGCGATGGAGGGAATACCTGTAGACCAGAGCGTCGCGATGACCGGATCCCTGTCAGTGAGGGGGGACGTGCTTCCGGTCGGCGGGATAACCGGCAAGGTGGAGGCTGCAATCGATGCAGGGATGAAGAAGGTCATAATTCCAAAGAGCAACCTAAACGACATCTACATCGACAAGGCGAAGCTGAGGAAGATCAAGATAATAACGGTCAAGAACATAGCGGACGTGATCGAGGCGGCACTCAAGAAGAGCTCGAGAAGGGATGCTATAATAAGGGAGCTGAGAAAGTACATGAGTGCGGACTACAAGGAGAAGCCTCCGCTTGACGTTGATGTAAAGGGCAAGTGATTTTTTGGCAGAGAAGAAAGTTGCAAAGGCAAAGGAGAGTAGCAATGGGGGAGCCAAGCCCGAACTCGAGAAGATGGGCAAGAACATCATCGAGGAGATAAAGAAGGGCGAGAACCCAAGGTTCGTCGCAACAACCAGGACAAGGTCAAACATTCTCTACGACGCAAAGGTGGGATATCTAAGGCTCGGCAAGAACGAGGAGGAGAGAAGCTTCCTCAACGTCGCGCAGAGCAAGAAGTTCATGCAGACCATGGCGATTGCGGCAAAGTGCCACCAGTTCCTCACGCAGAATCTTCACACCACAATCAGAGGTCTCTACTACCAGCTTAAGTTCTCGCTCGGCGAGGACGTGGACGAGAGCATATTCGATGAGCAGGCGGAGTCAAACCCGCTCATTGAGGACCTCGAGGTCTCACTTGGCGTAAAGAGAGAGGGGCTGAACCTCAACGCAAACAGAAAGGGAGTCCTTGCAGGGAACATGAAGGTGCTAGACACATTCGGAAACGAGAAGGTCGAGATAGACTGCAGCAAGATGGGAAGATCGGGATGGCAGATCCCAAGCGACGTGGACAACGACATAGAGTTCGTTGACATAAAGGCAAAGTACGTGCTCGTTGTCGAGAAGGACGCTCTGTGGCAGAGGCTCAACGAGGATAACTTCTGGAAGACAGAAAACATCATACTCATAACCCCTCAGGGACAGGCATCAAGAGGAACGCGAAGGATAATTAGAAAGCTGGCTGACAAGGGATTGCCAATCTACGTGTTCACCGACTCGGACGCATGGGGATGGTACATATACTGGACGATAAAGACCGGTAGCATCAACCTCGCATACATTGGAAGCGCTGTCGCAACCCCGGAGGCAAGATTCATAGGAGTCACGATGTCGGACCTCGACAAGTACACGTTCCTGAACAAGCTCACGATCGCTGCCTCGGAGGTTGACGTGAAGAGGGCACAGGAGATGCTCAACTACGAGTGGATAAAGGCGCACAAGGAGTGGGTGGTCGAGCTTGAGAGGATGATCAAGAGCAAGAAGAAGCTTGAGCAGGACGCGCTCCAGGGGCCGAGGCTCACATTCGTTGGCGAATACATAAAGGACAAGATAAAGAACAAGGAAGTGCTGCCGTAACTTTACTTTCTCTGCAACTTTTTAATCTGGCGAGTCAGCTCGCGCCTTCTGTCAAGGCGCTCCTTTTTCTCCTGGGGCGTTTCCTTGTCGCCTGCGACCCTGTGCTTGCTGTAGAAATCGTCGCTTTCCAGCAAATATTTTAGCTCTTCTAGTGTTGCTGGCCTGTTTATGTAGGCCTCGAAATTCCTTGCGTCTTTTCCCTTCAGCACTGGCATTAGCGATGACATGTTTTCACCAAGGGAGCGTTCCAAGCTCCTTGAGCCCGATCTTCTCAAGAGCAGCCTCGGGGCTGTAGTAGTACTCCCTGCAGAACTGGTTGATCCCCCTCAAATCGTGTATCCCCATCTGGTTTAGCTTCTCGAGTATCTTCGCCCTCCTCTGTTCCTCGATTATTATCTCAGATGGCGGGTACCCGGTGAGCTTTGATAGCAGGTCCCTGTAGGTTACGCTAGGGAGGATGTTCGAGTTCTTGTGTGTCTTGTAATCGTATAGGTACAGGTCCGAGAGCAAAACCTGCGTCTCGATTCCGGAGATCTCCGAGATCTGGGTGATCTTCCTCACCATCTTGCCGCCCTCCTCGACCTGCGAGATCATTATTATCGCGTCGATCAGGGGTATTATGTCCTTCTCGATGTTCATCGGGGTGTGCTGCAGCCTTGTGATGACGTCCCTTGCGTTGCTTGCGTGGATTGTGGCCATGGAGATCTTTCCGATGTTCATCGCGGTCATCATGTCCTTTGCCTCCTCGCCCCTGACCTCGCCGATCATTATTATATCCGGCCTCATCCTAAGCGAGTTCTTGACCAGCGCCTGCGTGTCCAGCGCGGTGCTTGTCTCAAGCCTCACGCAGTTGTCCTGGGTCTCGGTGTTGAGCTCGTATGTTTCCTCAATCAGCACGATTCGCTCCTCCGGCCTAAAGAAGCTGAAGATCGCATTGAGCAATGTCGTCTTTCCGCTTGCAGGCATCCCGCCGATCATCAGGTTCGCAGGCCTCACCTTGAGGCCATCGACGTAGAGCCACAGCCTTGCCGCCACCGCGTAGTTCAGCTCTCCCTTGTTTATCAGATCGATTATGCTAAGCGCCTGTGGCTTGAAGTTTCTTATCGTGATGTCAGCGCCCAGCGGGGAGTCGACCACGTTTACCCTTGAGCCCATAGGCAGGTGGATGTCGAAGATCCTGTTGCCTGCGCCCTCGTTTGTCACGTACATCTTGAGCTTCTTGACGAGCATGCCCAGCTCCTTTCTCGTAGCAATCTTCTCCGGGGCCTTCATCTGCCCGCGCGTGCCGGTGTATAGGAAGATGTTTGCGGTGTTGTTCACCATGATGTCCTCGACATCCGGGTCGTAGAGGTACTTGTCGATCGGGTCGAAGACCTTCGAGTCCTTGATCACCGCGGCTATGTCCTCCTCGGTAGCGGCAAGGTTTACGCTCTTCACAGCGCCCCTTATCGCCGCGTCCCTGTCGGCCTCCTCTGTGAATCGGCTCAGCTTCTCGCTGAGCTCGTCGAAGACCGCGCTGCGGAAATTGAAGAAGTCGCTCTCGTTCATGGTCACAGTATCGGTTATAATAAAAATCGAAGATACTTAAATCTTGCTTCTAAAGTCGAACAGAGGTGCACTCTACATGATTGCCCATTAGAAGGTTCTCGATAACTCTCGGCTTTGACGCATTTGCTATGTAGCCCTGCGCGCCTGTGCTTTTCACCATCCCATAAAGGGTCTCAAGCTTTGTCTTCATCCCACCTGTGACGTCAACCTTTTGGGCGCCTGAGGCACTGCTTGAGAGAATCGCATCGATGTTACTTGAATCCACAACCGGAATGAGCTTCGCAGAAGGATTTGTCCTAGGGTCCGAATCGAATACGCCGTCCATGTCCGTCCCGATTATTATCTTATCCGGCTTTATCCCGCTTAAAAGAAACCTAAACACTTCCTCTGTTGAGGCGATGGAAATTCCCTGCCTGGAATCAGACATGCCATCGCCGTGTACTATTGGCATGGAGCCTGCATCAAGTGAGTTTCTAATCCCTTCCAGAGTTCCCCCAACAATCTTCTTGCCAGAGCTGTAGGCAAAGCTTGATGGGGTAAATGGATGTGGAGAGAGTTGTGCCTTGATGGCCGCATCGGTTATTAGCATATTTAGATTGTGCATGGCATTTTGGGTTTCGACAAATCCCTTCATGCTATCGGAATTTATGATCCCCTCGTTTATGCGATACTTTTTAGCTGGGAAATGGCCGAACGAACCCCCACCGTGACCAAGTATGATCTGAAAATCCTTTGCCTCCCTTGCTACCTGTATTTCTCCGAGCAGCCTTGAAATCTCCGCTTTTCGTGGGGTGGAGGGTTTTTGGGTGTCAGTTATGACGCTGCCACCAAGCTTGACAAAATAAAGCTCCTTTTTCATTATTTTTCCTCCTGCGATTGCTTCTTTAGATTCTGGAATATGGCTTTTAGTGAAACCTCTAGAAAATTCTTTTCAGAATTGGTTAGCTTCAATCTCAAGTCGCTTTTTATGCTAGAGAGCGCAAAGCCTGTGTTTATGTTAGCCGTTCCATCCTCTGGCATAACACACAGAACGCTCTTTGTGTAGTCGAAGTTCGTCTTTTCAAGGATTCGCTTCTGCTCAGCATCGCTTAGCATCCTTGTGAGCAGCAGTTTGTCGCCCATATGGCTTACTTCATAGATCTTGCGTTCTAAAAGTAGCAGGCTTGAGTCAGTTCCACGCTGTACTACAATTTGCATAGCAAAACTTCTGAATCCCATCATATTTAAGCCTTGACAGGCAATCGCATATTAGCGAAAATCCACGGAGTTTCATACCTTATCAATTTCGGCACCCAATAACAATCTAGATCAGCCTATAAACTGAGTAGCTTTTCAAGATTCTTCACCAACACATCATTTTTACCCTTGTCCTTTACGGTTACCCTTAGGAATCTTGGCCCGGCACCCCTTATCTGGCTTCCATCCCTAACTATAATCCCCTTCTTTGCAAGTTCCTCGAATATATCTTTGGCGTCAATCCTCTCATCCAGAATCTTTATGAAGAAAAAGTTAGTTTCGGAGGGGAATACATGGACGCCTTCTAACTTGCTTAATTTTCGATGGAAAATTCGCTTTTGCTCGAAGAATTCTTGGTACGCCCTTAGGTCGTTCTTATATTTGGAAAGTAACTCTTCAGCTACGCTAATTGCAATGCTATTTACAGACCAAGGAACTCTAAATTTCCTAATTTCGTCGACAATCTCTTGATTACCGATTCCCCATCCTAATCTCAATGATGGCACTCCAAAAAATTTGGACATACCATTTATCACAAACACAGGGTACTTGTTAACAAGACCTATATTCGAGTGCCTATTTTTCTTTTCGGTAAACCACAAATAATTCTCGTCTATCAGAAGTTTAATCCCTTCCTCCTTTGCAAGCTTTGCGAGTTCAAGCACCGAATTTTTAGAGTAGAGTTTGCCAGTAGGATTGTTCGGATTGCACAAGAATATTGCGCTTGTTTTATTTGACACCGCATCTTTAATTTTGTCTAAATCGATATCAAAATCAGAGCCTAGACGAACAAATTTGTTTTTGATCCCGTATTTTTTAGTGGCGACTTCGTAGCTACTATAGGTGGGAATGGGGATTATTACTTCCTCCCTGCAGATCGCCTGGGCGAAAAGGTAAATCAGTTCCTCAGAGCCGTTACCTACAATTATTTTACTTCTCAAGTCCCTCTTTCCCTGTGCGAGTATCTCGATTAACTTATAGGGATATTTTTGTGGATAGAGATGAAGTAAGTTAAATTTGCTTATTATTTTATGGGACTTTCTTGTCTGTATCTCTGAAACGGTGCTTGCGAAACTTATAACTTTCTTAATTGGGATACCGTACTTCTTACTTATTGCCCATTCTATCTCGCCGCCATGAAGCTTTCCCAAATTTTCGCTCATTGATAAGGCACCTAATAAGCGAATACCGCGAAAGAATATATAACTTAATCTCCCATCTTTTCTTGTATGCCATTAGCACAAAAAGATTTTAAAAATGCCAATACAGGCAAACTTAGGTTTGTGCCAGATGCGTTACCAGGGATAAACCTATCCGAAGTAGATATTAAGGCCAGGATCAAAATTAACGGCATATCTGTGGATACCGTGCCTCTTGCTATTGAAGTTTTAAACGAGAGTGAGGCGAGAGATCTTAGCGTCAAAAAAAAACATCCTCTCTTTTATCAGAGAAAGGAGTGCCAGATAATTGTTGTTGAAGAGGGGAAGGTAAAAGCCAAAGAGAGTTTTGAGATAGACAGAGAGGTATCAAACGGCCTCGACCTTGCAAAGTGCATAAGACTTGACCTTGAACCTTGCATAATCACAAGGGAGTTCCTGAAAGATTTTGAGATCGTTAAAGAACAGCTGAAAATAGCAATGTTCCTTGTGAATGCAAAGAGCATCGCGGAGCTCAAAAAGTCAAGTGTATTTGTGGTTTAGTGGAGAAGGTGAAAAAATTGCCAGACGAAGATATTGAATTCTCAAATGTCCAGTCTGTTGGAAACGAGACTAAATCCAGAAAGATTGAGCACGTGAAAGTCGCCCTCAACGTTGACGTACAGTACAAGCTTCTTACTACAATGTTCAATGATGTTACGCTTCTGCCAAATGGCAAGGAGGTTGATATCGACACGATTAAAACAGAAGCAAAATTCTTGAGGAAAAATATAACTGCGCCCATTTTTGTTTCTGGGATGACTGGGGGGGATCAAAGGGTCGGAAAGATAAATTATGATATCGCAAGGGCCGTAAGCGAGCTGAAGCTTCCGATGGGTGTGGGTAGCCAGAGGGCGATGATTGAGGATAAAAATGTTGTAGAGACCTATGCGGTAAAACGCGAATATGATGTAATCCTCCTGGGAAATATCGGGGCTGCGCAGGCGATAAATTACAAGGTGGAGCAGATTGTGGATATGCTCTCAAAGATCGACGCGGATGCGCTTTGTATACACACCAACCCTGCCCAAGAAATTGCCCAGCCAGAGGGGGATATTAAGTTCAAGGGTGCACTTGAGGCAATTGAGAGGCTTGCGGATAATTTGGATCAGAAGGTAATAGTTAAGGAAGTGGGCAATGGGATTTCTAAAGAGGTGGCAAAGCGCCTTGCTCAGACTAATATATATGGGATGGATACGGGAGGCGCCGGAGGGACGAATTGGGTTGCGATAGAGTTATATAGGGCTGGGAAGAGTGGCGAATACAAACACATCTTTAAAGAGTGGGGGCTTTCAACCGCCCAATCACTTCTTGAAATTAAGTCCGAGTTCAACGGATTTGTTACGGCAACTGGCGGGATAAGGACCGGGCTTGACTTAGTCAAGGCGGTGGTTCTTGGCGCTGACGCATGCGGTATTGCAACGCCAATCATCCAAGCGCAGAGCACTGGCGGCAGCGACGGGATAAAGAGTTACCTTAACAACTTGATTTATGATTTCAAGCTTGAAATGGCAAAGCTTGGAGTTTCTGACATACAAGAATTGAAAGGCATCAAGTATAATCTGAGCGGCAGTCTCTACCGCATAGTGCAGCAAAGACTCTACAATAAACCGCTAGTGGAGTATCTTTGAGGTTGGATTTGAAAATGGAAAAGATGTATGGGCAATTTGCGGAGTATTTCGATGAGTTATTTGCTTACAAAGATTATCCAAAAGAAGCAAGGTTTATCGAGTGGGCGGTAACGAAGAAAAGGAGCAAAGGGAATAATCTACTTGACATAGGCTGTGGAAGCGGAACACACCTAAACTTGCTTAGGAAAAGATACAATATATTTGGGATAGACAAGAGTAGCCAGATGATAAAGATTGCAAGGCAGAAAGTGAAAGGAGGTAAGTTCTTCGTGAAAGACATGAAGACCTTTTCACTCAATCACAGATTTGACACAATAATCTGCATGTTTAGCGCAATAAACTACAATCTTAACTACTCTGAACTAGAGTCTTCACTGAAAAGAATGCGAGACCATCTCAATAGTGGGGGAGTCTTAATTTTTGATCTTTACAACAATACCGACACTTACAAACCCGATACTGTAAGAGTTCGAACTCTTCGTAAGAAAAATCTGGATTTGGCCGTAATCTCTCAACCAAAGGTAACCGGGACCGAGTATAAAATAGGATATATTTACCTTGCCAAGCGCGACGGCAAAACCGAGCTGTTCATAGACGATCATGTGAGGGGGATCTTTGAGGTTTCGAAGGTCTATGCACTTATGAAGCGTCTTGGGTTTAAGACAAAAATATACGGGGATTATTCAAGCCGTGCCTGGAGGAAAGGTAAAAGTTCGATGCCATTGTTTGTGGGAATTAAACAGGTACATAGATGAAGCACAAAAACCTGTATTTTCTGAAGTTGGGCGGAAGTGTAATAACACACCAAAACATAGAAAATTCGGCCGATATGTTAGAAATTTCCCGTTTGTTAAAGGAAGTGAAGAGTGGGATTGGAGATTTTGATTTGGTTTTGGGCCACGGCAGCGGCTCCTTCGGACATATTGCATCAAACAGGTATAACCTAGCCGCTGGTTTCACGAATATCCAAAGTAGAATTGGAACTTCAATCGCTCAAGATGTACATGCAAAGCTTCATCGTATAGTTATCGAGCGGATGCTTGATTTTAAAATGCTGCCTTCTTCTTTTGCCCCATCAAACTGCGCTCTGACCAAGAAAGGCAAAATAATAAGCTGGAATCTAGGCCCAATAAAACAAAGTTTGGATCTGGGGTTCATTCCTGTAACTTATGGAGACATAATATTGGACAGAGAGAAAGGTGTGTCTGATCTGTCTACTGAGGAGGTATTTAGATTTCTAGGACAAAAGCTCAGGCCCTCAAAAATAATCGTAGGCACTAATATTGATGGGCTTTACACCGGAGATCCTAACTTGAATAAGGATGCGGAGTTGGTCAGGGAGGTTAACAGAGGAAACATCAAGAAAGTGTTGAAATTCGCTGGCGGCTCAAGAAAGATAGATACCACAGGAGGAATGAGAAGCAAACTTCTCTCTTTATATGAAACTTCGAGAGTCAGTGGTGCAGAGTGTTACATAGTTAATGCAAAAAAGAAGAATAGAGTATACGACATACTTCGTGGAAAAAAGGGCGACTGGACCAGAATTTGCTACTAAACTAGGTCAATGTAATTTTTTCTACCTAGCTCGTTCGATTTGGTCATCTCGCACAGAGAGGGCAAGGGTAGACAAAGAAGAGCAGCTACGCGACTATCTTACGTTTTGGCTTAGGGATGGGCAGGGCTACATCCCCGGAGATGTAGAAGAACCCCTTGCTCTCATACCTTGAGATCGCCTCCTCCCGGCTAATGGAAGAGAAGGAGCTTCTCGGGGTCACAAGCTTCCACACGCCGATCTGCGCGCCTAGCGCGAGCAGCTGGTAGGTCTCGTACTTATCAAGCCCGCAGCTTCTTGCGAACTTGACTGGGTCGATTCCGTCCGCAAGCGCCTTTTTGTGGGGATAGTTAGACATTATCTCCCGGATCATCGGGGAATACATCCTGGCGATGTCGAGGTTGACCTTGACATCGATGTATAGAACGTCCACCATTCTCTCGTTTGGCGCAAGCTTTGCGTCATTGGTGTGGGGAAGGGAGGTAAATACCATCTTGTCCCTTTGAATGAGCGAGATTGCCCTGTTATCGTAGGCCTCTGTAGAATCAGCGATTATCTGCGCAAGCAAACCTGAATATGTCTCAATAAACTCCTGCGTCCGCATTTGTGCACCGATATACTCTTCTTTTTACCTTATTATAGCTTGGGTGCAGGTTCGCCTATGCCCAAATCAGACGGATCTGCACTGTGCCTTCATCACTACCAGTTCGTAGAAGTCCTTATCCGACTGGGAGAACCCCATCACCGTCATCCTGTGAAGTACGCTTGCATCCAGGGTCTTCTCCGCCTCCTTGAGCGCCTCTTCCACCCTCCCCAGCACCCTTGAATTGGGGGTGTTTTCATCAACCATTATCGTCCTTATTGCGGCAAAACCCTCCTCTCTGCCGCTCTTTACCTTGTAGATCTCAACATTCCAGAGGCCGTCCTTTGTCTTGGCCCCGGGATTTAGGAACTGAGTAACGTTCCAGTGCCTTCCGTCCTGGTCGCGAATCCCATTTCTCTTCAGTAGCTCAAAATTCTTGGATACATTGACTTGTGCAAAACTCATGCGATCACTTACTGCAAAAATCACAGACTGTAAGAGATCTGTTGCCTCTTCCCATTTAAAAGGCTTATTCATCAATCGTTTGGATAAAATAAGCGATTTTGATAGGGAAAATCAGATCCTTCCTCTCACAAGGCTTATCCCCACGACAAATGCCCAGATCAGTTCGGTGTAGAAAAGGATCTCTTCGATTCCTCCGTGTCCCAGGGGAAGATTAACGTGAAGTCCGATCATGTTCATAACTGAGAGCAGCAGAACGAGGAGCGAGAGAAGCCCTGTTGCAAGCGAGTAGTAGGAAAGTGGCCTTTTGAAAACCTTCGTGAAGCAAAGTGCGAGCACCGATATTGAACCGAATACAATCAGCGCTGAGATTATGTGGGGAGCACCAGTGGTCTCTGGAAATGTGCCTACCCCGATTCCGCCGATTGCAGCTATGAAAAATCCTAGCGCCGAGTACTTTCGACCTGACTTGAATAGGAGGTAAGACGCAGCGATTACCAGAAGACCAAATAGCTGTATTGCAGGATTGAAGATCGCCGATGTTGCTCCGACACCGAGGTCGCTTATGTAATTGTTGTTTAGGCTGTAGTTAGGATAAAAATGCTGGGCAAGGAGCACGAAAAAGACAAGCTCTGCGGCTGCAAGCATGAGGGTCATGCCGGCATTCCTAGAGAATTTTTCCACTACCTCTTTTTTCATATGCATGCTATTAATTCTATATGTGGATATATTAAACTTGCTAGAGAAGTATTTCCCAATATTTTAAATTCTTTTTAGACACCAAATTTATACCACTAATTATATTAATAATCTGAGATCTAATAGGTATCGAATAAAAATGGGAACAATAGATACGATAAAAAAATATCTAGATAGAGATAGGATAATAATTTGGACAGTAGTTACCCTATTTATTGCAACAGCAATTTTAGAGAACTTAAATTATGTGTCCCATGTTCAAGGACAGGTAATATTTCTCTCAATATCAGTACTTTACTTTATTTATGCGTTATATGCAATAATAGAACGCAGAACTAAAAATAAAGCCCCGACATCTCTTTTGTACTTCTTGTTTTTACTTGCAGTTACCGGATCGATAGCATATTATACTGCCCAAATTATAAATCCAAGTTCAATAGATGCAACGGTATTGGAACAAATAAGTTATAATTTTGTAATCGTATCGAGCATATTGATTGCTGCAATAACTATATGGAAAAGACCACACAGATATATATTGGAACATACGGTATTTGCTGCTGCAATCATAATACTCATTTCTTTTGCATCACTCATATTTTTAGCACTTGGACCAACAGGCGTTACTTCAATATTCGATACACCCATCGCACAACTTACTTTTGTAATTACACAATTCATATTATCAATTATAGTATTTTCAATAGTATTTAGCAAACTTGGAGATAGAGAGCAGGAGTAACTCTAATGACGATCTATGAATTTTTAGGATTTTTTTCGATTACTTTAACAACAGATCTATCGAAATTAAAATTTTCTAATTCCGCCATATTCTCTTAAAATTTTACAATTTTTAATTGTTTCCCGAGATTCTATCCAACAGGTAGGCAAGAACATAAAAGAAACAAAAAAGAATTTGTTGCTGGGAGTCAATCTCTGAGAAGTAGGATTGGGGTTGCCGAGATTTGAACTCGGACTTGCTGGTGGCACCTATTCACATATCATAGTTCCAAATTCAGGTCA
>JAGWGN010000007.1 GCA_028867335.1 Microcaldota archaeon
ATAAACATCTGCTTCAACTACGCACCTGTGGGAATCGAGGTGGTGAAGCCGGAGAAGGAGATAACGATAAAGTCAAGCCAGCTCCAGTCGATGCTAATTGATCTTGCCCAGATCTCCACGCACTACTCCGAATACATCCTTAGCAGGATCCTGACAAAGGAGGACCTCGAGAAGGTACAGCAGGACCTAAAGAACAGGGAGCTAATGGGCAAGTCTCTGCTTGAGAAGAAGGACAAGTAGGACTGCTTATTTTGCAAGCCCGCGCAGGAAGAATCTCTTGATAACAAGGCTCGGTCTGTCCATGTCCCCGTATTTTCCGAGGAAGGACTCAAGTCTCATCAGCTTTATCATCCTCGCAACCTGCTCAAGCTTCTTTTTGTCCATCGATGAGTAGAGGTCGTAGAAGAACGAGTGTAACCTCACCTCCTTTTGGAACTCCTTTCTCCAGATTCTCTCGTACTCGCTGAGCTTTGCCCCACCCTCTATATGTCTGTGTATTGCGTTTGCAGCATACACCGCTCCGTTTCCCCCGAAGATTATTCCGCCGCCGGTTGTAGGCTTCACCTGGCCAGCGGCGTCCCCAACAAGCAGCACCTCCTCATTGTCCTTGACGAAATGCTCTCTCATTCCCACAGGAATTATGCTCGCCCCATCAGTTATCAGCTTCCCATTCTCCACAATCTGCTTTATCGCAGGTATCTTCTTGAATTTTTCAAAGGAGGCCCTGCTGTTCCCGAAAGCGGAATCGATTCCGATTCCAATCTCGGCGATGTCCTTTGAGTTCGGCGAGATCCATCCAAAGAATCCCGGAGTCACATCCTTGTCGAAGAACAGCTCCACCATGCCACTGTCCTCTACACTGTAATCGTACTCCGCCCTGAAGGTGAGGATGTGCTTCTCGATTGGAGGAAACTTGAAGTGTCGCGCGACCGTTGAGACCGCACCGTCCGCCCCGACAATTATATTTTTCTCGGACAATCTGTCCAGCGTCTTTCCATCAACCTGCGCGCCAACCTTTACCTCTGCCCCGGCAAGCTCACTTGCCTCCTGCAAAAGCTGGTTGAGCTCGAATCTCTCAAGCACATACGCGATCGGCTTCTTTGCGCGTATCTCGATTGTCTCCTTTCCTATGTGCAGCTTGGCCCCATTTAGGGTGTTGGTCATCGCCTTCTTGTAATCGACACCCAGAGTTCCGAGCCCGTTTATCGAAAGTATTCCGGATGCCCTGACCGGGAATCCAGGCCTTGGCTTCTGGTCGTAAACGGTTGTCTCCACGCCCAATTTTCTGAGCCGGTTCGCGGCAATCAAACCTGCGGTTCCCGCGCCTACAATCGCCACGCTGTTTTTCATAAAAAGCACAAAGGAGTGTTTTAAATATATTGTTGTTGATAAGTTATAAAATACGTGTCTTCATGGGCTTTTTATTACCGGCATTCATAGCACTACTAGCGATAATAGTGCCAGGATTTTTCCTTGCATTCGCGCTTCTAAAGAAGACCAAGCTCAACACCTTTGAGATAGGCACGATCGGATTCATGTTCGGGCTCATTTTTCCGCCAACAATGACCTGGCTTGAGTCCTATCTGATCCCCCTTTCATCAGCGTTCGCCTTTTCGGTCGGGCTCTACAACCTCAATGTGATTGTGCTTACGATAATCGGAATCATACTCTGCATCTGGCAGGGAGTCCTCAACCTAGATTCAATCAAGCCGTTTCTCGGGATGGCAAGCGCAAAGCACAAGGAGCCCCACCACACCCTAAGCACTGAGGCGCAGGTGATCGCCTCGCACGAGATGGGCGAGCCGCTGATTCCAAAGGCCCCGGAAAAGAAGCATTCAAACAAGATAATCTGGTACGTGCTTGTGGCGCTCATGCTCATAACATTTGCCACGAGGCTGATGAGCCTGCCTGCAGCAGCAAACTTCTTTGAGTTCGACCCGTACTTCGATTTGCTGAGCACCGAATCAATTCTGGTCCACGGATATCAGGTCCTCTACGACCATTCTGCCTGGCCGATTCTCGCAGCAGGAAGCCCGCACAGAATCGAGCCGATACTGCCTTACCTTGAAGCCTACTGGTACGGCATAACCAACCAGCTGTCCACAAACTACTCCGCATTCAGCACAACGCTGATGAGCAACACAAGCAGCTTCTACCCGCCGATAGTCGCGGCGCTGCTCGTCTTTGTGGTGTTCATGTTCCTCTACCACGAGTACGGCGAGTTCCCAGCAATAATAGGCGCCGTGCTGACAACGGCGATGCCGGCACTGATAACCACATTCATAGCAGGAGAGCAGCTTGCCGAGCCTTGGGGAATCTTCACGCTATTCTTCTTCTACGCGGCATACCTGCTTGCGGTCAACAACCTAAAGGAGAAGAAGTTCGCAATACTCGCAGGAATCGCATTCGTCTCCACATTCCTCGGCGCCCACTACTACACGGTGGATGCCGGAGTGCTCGGAATCTACATACTTCTGCAAGGGGTGATATTTGTCCTAAAGGGCGAGAAGACCACTGACTTCTACAAGATGAATGCCATCGTCATCGGAATAATCGCGGTGTTCTACGCGCTCTTCGCGCCTTACGGATCTGTTCTCACAAACAGGACGCCTGCGCTCCTTGGAGTCCCAATCATAATCGGGCTTCCGCTCTTCGCGCTGCTATTCGTTGCGATATTCGAGTATGTTCCAAAGTTTCTTGCATCCAGAAAGATCCTCTTCAAGCAGCTGGACTTCAAGACCTACTCGCTGTGGCTTGTTGTGGTCGCTGTAATCGCCATCATACTCATAATGTTCACATCGCTCGGCGAGCCGCTGCAGAAATACTACACGCTCAGCACCCACTTCACGACCCCGTCGATACCGCTCTTCGCGACTGTCCAGGAGTACTCGCCTACAGGATTCAACTTCAACTTCGGCTCAGCAGGCTTTGGAATCATCGGCTCGACGATTCTGGGAGTCAACCTGATTGTCTGGGCAGTTATGATAATCTTCACGATACTGATGATTCTTGCAATCATCAACAGGAACTCAAAGTTCAGCATCCTATCCCTTGCTGCGGTTTGGCCTCTTGCCCTGGCGGGAATGACCGAGGTGAAGTACCTGCCTCATTTCGGAGTAGGATACATACTTGCAATCGGCGCGATAATAGGGGAGCTGATAATACTAATCAACAACAACTTCAAGTTTTCAGATATAAAGAACGTGATCCCTACGCTAAACTTCAACCTCAGGCCGATCAAGATCTTGGTGTACGTCAGCATCATAATCGTGCTGTTCGAATCCAGCATCTTCATAGACATTTTGGGCGCCGCAGCCAATCCCAACTGCAACAGCCTCGCATCTTCCGGAAACGGGATAGGCTACACGCTCTACTGCCAGCAGGTCTCCCCTGCCTGGCTCAATGCGACCGCATGGATGAAGACAAATGTCGGGCCTTATGCGCCCAGGATCCTCGCATGGTGGGACTACGGGGATTGGATCAACTGGTTTGGCAACAGCAACGCGGTGCTAAGGGGCGACAACGCAGTCGCCACCGAGGATTATGCGACAGCTGCACAGTACGTGCTTTCCGCATCTGACGGGGTCAACGCAACCACGCTTGCAAATTATATGACCTCCATACAGTCTAAGTACGTCCTCTTCGACAGCGAGCTCATGCAGAAGTGGGGTGCCCTGGACTTCCTTGCGTGCGTGAATGCAGGGCAGACAAGCCTGGGATATGCTGTCCAGCAAGGGCAGCTTCACGGACAGCCGTATTCGCTTGGCGGATCAGCATGCGAGCTCAACCACGATCCGGTGTACGCCCTTGTCCCAACCACCACAAACAACATCAACAACTACTGCCAGTTCTCAAACGCCTCTTTCCAGGCCCTAAAGGTCATAATGCTCGCAGGGAACAGCTTCCTCAACTCGACATACTGCGTTCCTGCGACCATATACAACAGCGCCGCGCCAGCGTATCTCTATGACGGCAACGGGACAAAACTAAACGCCCTGATAATACCTACCGCGACGTTCTTCTACGGGACGGTCCCTGTCAACGGCCAGACCCTCGCGGACTTCCTCGTGGTCTATCTGCCAAACGGCCCGAACGACACGATAACAAATGCGCCGTCGCTCTTCTACAACTCAAGCTACTACAGGGCATTCTTCTTCGGGAAGTTACCAGGGTTTAGCCTTGCATACCCGATGGGCAACTTCACGGGAATCAACTACATCAACAGCACAAACCCGATCGTCATACTGCAGTTAAACAACTACACGGGAGGGAACCCTCCAGTGACGCCTAAGGCAAGCTATGTCACAAACAACTACACGATGCCAGGCTGATTGATTGAAGCTTCTCATAACCCACCCCTATCTGAATCTGAAGGGAGGGGCGGAAAGGGTAATTCTTGAGATAGCAAAGCGCTACGACGCGAAGATCTACACAATAGAATACGACAGTCAGAATACCTTTCCTGAGTTCAAGGAGTTTGACATCGAGGTCCTAAAGAAGAAGATCCCCTTCTCCTCGCTGCTTCCCTACAGGGCATCGCAAGGGATGCGCGCAGGCTACACGTTCTACTACACAAAGATCCGCGAGGACTACGACTTCATCAATGCGCACACCTCGCCAAGCGAGTGGATACGAAATAGAAACCCCCGGGTGCTCTGGTACTGCCACACCCCGATCCGCGAGGTTTACGACCTCTACTCCTTCAGGATGCAGAACCGCTCCGCAAAGTCAAAGCTGCTCTACTACACATTCACAAACTCCTACAAGCTCCTCTCAAAAGGCGTGATAAACAGGATCGAGGGCCTGGCCACAAATAGCGAAACAACAAACGCGAGGATTAAAAAGTACTTTGGACGAAGTGCCACCGTGATCAACCCGGGTGTCGATGCCAAGGACTTCAGAAACGCAGGGGACGGCAAGTACTTCTTCTATCCCTCGAGATTCTACCTCAACAAGAGGCAGGAGTACGTGATAGAGGCGTTCAAGAAGTTCGTGAACAAGACAGGGCTCAAAAATTACAAACTGGTGCTCTCCGGCTCGCTCTCAAACGACAAGGAGCACATCGCATACCTCAACTGGCTCAAGAAGATCGCCCCAAAGAACGTGATATTCAAGCTGCACACAACCGACGAGCAGGTCAGGGAGCTCTACGCAAACTGCACCGCCGTGCTCTTCGCCGCGATGAACGAGGACTACGGGATCGTTCCCATCGAGGCGATGGCAAGCGCAAAGCCGCTGATTGCGGTCAACGAGGGAGGCCTCAGGGAGACGGTTGTGAACGGCAAGACCGGAATGCTGATCGATTCGGCAGAGCAGATGGCGGAGAAGATGAAGTTTGTCGTGGAGCACAAGGCACTCGCCGAGAAGATGGGCAAGGATGCCAGGAAGAGGGCGATAGCAAACTACTCCTGGGAGGCGTTCTTCAAAAAGTTCGACAAGATGGCACGCGAAGTGAGCAAGTCATAATAAACGAACACTAGGCAATACTTTAAACGTCCAAAAACCAAATTGCCTTGATGAAAAAGTTCAAGGCGTCGGCGCTGGGCGGCACATTCGATATACTCCACACCGGTCATTTCGAGCTGCTCCGCGGAGCGGCAGAGGTTTCCGAGAAGATGATAATAGGCCTTAGCAGCGACGAGTTTGCAGCGCAGAGAGGGAAGAGCCCCATCAACGACTATGAGATTAGGCGCTCTAACCTTGAGGCGCAGATAATCTCCAGATTCCCTGGCGTCAAGTACGAGATCGTGAAACTTGATTCGCTTTTTGGCCCTGGAATATTTAGCGAGGAGATAGAGGCCCTGGTAACAAGCAGCGAGACATCAAACGGAATATCAGAGCTCAACAGGCTCAGAAGGGAAAAGGATCTAAAGGAGGTCAAGCACGTCGTAATCCCACTAATCCTCTCTAAGGACGGACAGAAGGTGTCAACTACCAGGATAAAGAAAAATGAAATCGATCCCGAAGGCAACCTGCTTAGAAAATGAGCGCCTACTGGTTGATTACGTACTTCGAGATGATTTTCGTCGCGTAGTCAAGCACCTTAACGATGTTTGACTCTGTGTTTGATCCGGTGCAGATCAATTTACCGTTCTTGAAAAGGATTATGACCGCCTTAGGCTCCTTTATCCTAAATATTGCCCCTGGAAACTGCTCAGGCTCGTAGTCGACCTCCTTTATGTTCTTGGATAGCGCGTAGAGGTCTATTGTGGAGTGGAGGTCTGCGCTCACCACGATGTTCTGTATATTGATCTTCGGCTTTAGGTTCAGAACGCGAGGTGTACCAGCTGGAGCACTCTGTTGCTTTGGCATATTATCATACATCTATTGAAGAAAAGGATTTAAATACCCTATAAATCCCCTTTTTCCATTTAAACGAAAAGCCCATCAAGCTTTATAAAAGGCAAAGCAGAGTTCAATCCGATTCAATGGCGGCCACAAAGAACAAGGTAAACGTGCTAGAGGAGGCAAAGAACATAACCGGATACAAGTTTCTGATGCTCGACAACATTCCCTACAAGAAAGAGGAGGGCAAGCCGAGGAAGATGGTAGCCAGCGGCCTGATTTACGATAAAATCGCAATGAACGACACCCCCAAGAGGGCAAGGCTTGTCGATGCTACCCACCAGCTTGAGAAGGACGGGATGATCGAGTCCGAATGGAGCGAGATAGAGAAGATAGACGGTACCGATAAGTCCCGAGTATACAGGAAAGTGAGGCTGACCGAGGAGGGCGCCGCCGTTCTCGACACCATTTTCCAGGACCCAAACCTAAAGGTGAGGGCGCTTTTGCTTGCCCTGCAGATAAGGAGCGCGGAGGCGATAGTGAACAGCGCTCCGGGAATCCTCTCAGACCTCTACGAGAAGATAAAGATTGCCGACATCTCCTTCTCAATAGCACAGAGGGACAAGAGCCAAAATCAGGCCTAGGCGGCCTAAAAACGCCCCGAAATTGCCGATAATTAGAAAGCTTTAAGTATATTCTTAACACTAATTAATATCGACACAAAGCTCAAAGGGAGGGTCGCTAATTCGTAAGAGTCCTATTGGATTTCTATTTATAACAAGTGATAACATGGCCGAGAATGAACTATCTGGACAACAGTATGTAATTTTGCCTCAGGGGTCCTCAAGACTCATTGGGAGAGATGCACAGAGAACAAACATCGCAGTCGCATACGCGGTCGCAGGGATCGTAAAGACCACTCTTGGCCCTAAGGGAATGGACAAGATGCTTGTTTCAGAGCTGGGAGACATCGTAATCACAAACGACGGCGCAACAATCCTAGAGGAGATGAACGTAGAGCACCCTATCGCAAGGATCATGGTCGAGATCGCAAAGACGCAGGACAAGGAGGTCGGGGACGGAACGACGACCGCAGTTATAATGGCGGGAGAGCTTCTCAAGGCGGCAGGAAACTTGATCGAGCAGGGAATCCACCCGACGACAATCGTCAAGGGATACAAGATGGCTGCTGACAAGGCAAAGAACATCCTTGAGGACAGCTCATCGACTCTCACAATAGAGGACGTCGACAAGCTTGAGAGAATAGCATTAATCGCGATGGCTTCCAAAAACATCGGAAGCGACATCACAAAGAAGTACCTTGCAAAGCTCGCAATACAGGCGATAAAGCAGGTCGCATCCAAGGACAGCAACGGGGCAATGAAGATCGACCACGACTTCATAAAGCTCGAGAAGAAGGAGGGAGGAAGCATCGAGGACACAGAGTTCATCAACGGGGTCCTAGTCGACAAGGAGATCGCCCACCCTGGAATGCCGAAGATGGTGAAGAACGCGAAGATCGCAATACTTGACGTGGCTCTTGAGATCGAGAAGACAGAGACGGACGCAAGGATCGAGATAACATCACCGGAGCAGATGCAGGCCTTCCTAACGCAGGAGGAGAAGATGCTCAAGACGATGGTTGAGAAGGTCGCTAAGTCAGGAGCGAATGTCGTATTCATACAGAAGGGAATCGACGACGTAGCCCAGCACTACCTCGCAAAGTCGGGAATAGTCGCAGTAAGAAGGGTGAAGAAGTCGGACATGGAGAAGATCGCAAAGGCGACAGGCGCAAGGCTTGTCACAAGCCTTGATGACCTAACAAAGGACGACCTTGGATTCGCAGGAAACGTCGAGGAGCGCAAGGTCGCAGGCGAGCAGATGGTCTTTGTAGAGAAGTGCAAGGATCCAAAGAGCGTCACGATATTCGCGAGGGGATCAACCCCCCAGGTGGTAAACGAGGTCGAGAGGTCACTTAACGATGTCATCGGCGCGCTCTCAAGCGCAGTCGAGGTCGGAAGGTACGTAATCGGCGGCGGAAGCATAGAGGTTGACATCGCAAACGGGCTAAGGGAGTACTCCGGAACGGTCGGGGGAAAGGAGCAGCTTGCAATCATCGCATTCGCGGATGCGATTGAGGTGGTCCCAAAGACCCTCGCTGAGAGCGCTGGAATGGACTCGATCGACACGCTTGTGCAGCTTAGGAGCAAGCACAAGGCAAAGAGCGGAAGGATCTTCGGGGTGGACATCTACCATGATCAGGTCAGCGACATGGAGAAGCTGGGAGTGATCGAGCCTATGAAGGTGAAGCTCCAGGCAATCTCAAGCGCAAGCGAGGCGGCCGAGATAATACTCAGGATCGACGACATGATAAGCTCAAAGGGCAAGGGCGGAGGAGGCGGAGGGATGCCTCCAGGCATGCCTGGAATGGGAGGGGAGTAATCCTTACCTGAATGGTTTTGATGGGAAGAATAATCATTTTTCTTGGAACTCCTGGGGCGGGCAAGTCATCGATACTAAAGGGGATCAAGAAGGACAACCTTCGGATCATAAACGTCGGCACGGAGATGTTTGAGATCGCCCGCAAGCACTACGACGTTGGCGACCGCGATGACGTAAGGCATCTTGCGCCTGAGATCACAGACAAGATAAGCGATATGGTCTTCAGCGAGATAGTCTCCCACAAGGAGGACGTCATAATCGACACTCACGCATCGGTCAGGAGCGGACCAAGGTTCTACCCGGGATTCACGATTGAGAAGCTCCAGAAGCTCAAGGGGCTAAAGACGATAGTATACATCGACGCAAGCTCAAGGGACATCCTCGCACGAAGGAGCAAGGACCTCACAAGGAGAAGGGATGTGGAGGACGAGACGGACCTTGAGGAGCAAAGAGAGGTAAACCTTTCGTTTATCGGTACATACTCGGTGATGATGGGTCTGCCAATCTACATCATCAAGAACAACGAGGGGCACCTCAAGCAGGCAACGGAGCAGGCAAACAAGATCGTAAGCGACACATTCACGTGATGGCAATGGAAACACTTGGAATAGAAATCATAATCATTGGGGTGGCGTACGCCCTGCTCGCGGTCACGGTTCAGAGAAAGCTCTCGAACATGAAGAAGATGTACGAGACACAGGACATAATCAAGCAGAAGTCAAACGAGCTCATGGAGCTCACAAAGAAGGGCGTCACAGACAAGGCGCTGCTCGACGCAAAGCAAAAAGAGGTCATGGCGATGGTCTCGCAGAGCATGAAGTCGCAGCTCAAGCCGATGTTTGTGGTGTTCCCGCTCTTCTTGATAGTCTACTACTGGGCACTGCCAGCGGGAATAGGCCCTCTTGCTGGGACGCAGACATTCACCTCATTCAACCTTGACTACAAGACGCTTTTCATCGTTGTAACTTTCATAGTGGGGCTGAGCGTCTCGATGGTGCTGATGCAGCTGGACAAGAGAAGCATGAAAAAGGAGAAGCTCGCGCAGCAGTCCGCGCCGCAGCAATAACTTTTTATATATGAAGAGACAGAATTTATATTCAACAAACAGGTGTTAATTTGCCAAGACCAATGTACAGATCTAGAAGCTACAGGAGGCTAGCCAGGGTCACGCCTTCAGGAAGAAAGACGATTCACTACAAGAGAAAGAAGAACTCTTTTCCTCACTGCGCAATCTGCGGCGACGAGCTCAACGGGATCTCGATCAGCAAGAGCGCAAAGGGCAAGTCCCTTAAGACCACCTCCCGAAAGTTCGGCGGAGTGCTCTGCAGCTCATGCAACGCCGAGGTGATAAAGCTCGCAAGCAGGATCGAGAACGGGGAGATGAAGCTCCACTCAATCGGAATCAAGCAGAAGCAGTACGTGCTTCAGATGATTGCCCACTAAAAGCGGCTGCATCTACATGGAAGCGATAATATTATGCGGACTCCCAGCCTCCGGCAAGACCACCGTCGCAAAGATCATCGCAAAGAAGTTCCACTGGAAGGTGATGGGCGGAACAGAGATCCTCAAGGAGATGGCAAAGAAGAAGGGCTACAAGATGTCCGGTGACGACTGGTGGGACACCCCGCACGGGATAAAGTTCCTCAAGGAGAGGAAGACCAACCCCAACTTCGACAAGGAGACGGACAGGATAATGCTCAGATTAATCAGGAAGGGCAACGTGGTGATGACGAGCTACACCGCTCCGTGGCTCTCAAAGAAGGGCTTCAAGTGCTGGCTCTCCGCGCCGCTTAACGAGCGCGCTGCGAGGATGGCGAGAAGGGACAGCACCCATGTCAAGGAGTCGATAAAGGCGACAAGGATAAGGGACAGGGAGAACCAGGCGCTCTACAGAAAGCTCTACCACATCCAGTTCGGAAAGGACTTCAGGCCCTTTGACATGGTGATAGACACAAAAAAGGCAAGTGCAAGGAAGGTAGCCTCAATGATAATAAAGGCATATAGCGCACACAATAAATAGATGATTGGTCAATAGATATTAAAGTGATTTCATGGCATTGTTAGAAGTAGGAAGAGTTTGCATAAAGAAGTACGGAAGGGACGCAGGAAGCAAGGCAGTCATAACAAAGATTGTCGACAAGAACACTGTTCACGTTTCCACGAGCGTGAGGCTTAGGGAGCGAAAGTGCAACGTAAATCACCTCGAGTTCCTCAGCGAGAAGATCGACCCAAAAAACGACGAGCAGCTCTACAGGGCGCTTGAGATCGAGAAGCCCAAGGCGTCCGAAAAGACATCGAAGACAAAGAAGTAATCCTAGCGTGAGCGAATGGTTGGCCTAGCAACTATCGCCGCAATCTTGCCTGCGATAATCTGGGCATTCACGGTGACAATGGAGAAGAGGCTCTCCTCCATCGCCGGCACATTTCGGACAAGCCTTCTACTCACCGGATTCGGGATCCTCCCGATTCTTGCTCTGTTTTTCTACTCATACTCTGCGACAAGCTCGTACGTCGCAATCCTTTCCATAATATCAGGCATATTCTTCGCGCTCGGAGCGCTGCTCTACTACAAGTCCCTTGAGACCGAGCAGATGTCAAACTCCTCGGCCACAGGGCTCGCGCAGCCAGCAATACTTATCGCATTTAGCATACTGGTTCTAAACGAGAGCATCTCGGTGCTTCAAGCGATAGGCGGACTTATAATCGTGGCAGGGGTCTTTTTAATCATAACAAACAAGAAGATGGAGGTGAACCGGAGGCTGATTCCCGCACTCCTTGCAAACGTCTCATGGGCCGGGTACTGGATCTTTGCCTCATACGCAATTCTTGCCTCCAATCAGGTGGGCACCCCTCTTCTGATATCGAGGGCCACGGGGTTCATAATCGTAATCATCTTTTCAGGCCTGCTGCTTGCAAAGAGCTCGTTTAGACCGTCCAAGAACTCCTCCCTAAAATACGTGATAATACTGGGCCTCTTCGCTGGCGTATTCGACGCAGTAGGGAACGTCATCTTCGGATACGTAGTTAATCTGAACCTGCTCTCCATAGCAAGCATCTTCACGGCCGCTATGCCTCTCTTCATAACCGCTCTTGGCTATCTGATCTACGGGGAGAGGATGACAAGGGAGCAGTGGGTAGGGATGGCAGTTGCGATAGCGGGCGCCCTGATAATCGCAGTCGGATAGGAAGGACTAAGGTGTGCTGTATCCGTTCGTCCAGCTGCTCGTGTAGGAGATGCTGTTTGCTACCCCGTTCTGCAGATCCCCACTGTAGTCGTTCTGGTTCCCGTTGAGAGGCCACCATCCGACAATGTTTCTAAGCTGTATTGGCGCCCCGCCTATTCCCTCAATGTATAGTGCGCTGATCTCGTTAGAGGAGAGCGAGGCGTTGTAGAGCTGCACGTTTGATATCAGTACCGAGGAGTATCCGTTCTCCCCCCCGCCCACCACGAAGTTCCCTGTCCCTGCAGTCGCAGGGCCGTTCCCTGCACTGAATACGCCAGCTTTCTGCGCGCCGTTAAGGTAGTAGTAAGCATTCCCTCCAGCGTAGTTGTATGTCATGCATGCGTAGTTCCACTTGTTTGGGGTGGGCTGGTTTCCAGTCGAGTAGCTTGCTATGACTGTGCTGCCTAGCGTGTTCCAAACGGTGAATCCCTGCGCCGTTCCCTGCTGATCAAAAGTGTACTCCCAACCGTTTCCGTAGCTTGGTACCCCCTGCCCCTTTAGGGCAGGACCAACGTATCCTGTCAGCGAGGTGACAGTGTACCACATGCACAGACTCATTGCTCCTTTCGCGCCGGCCTCAGGGCTCATGAGCGGGGAGTTCCCGAAGTTTACGTAGGAGCCCTTGCCGCTAAAGCTCGCCACAAACTGCGGCAGCTGGCCGTTGCACACTCCTGAGAGCGACATGAGCTGTGTCGTGTTTGCGCCGTTTGGCCTTAGAACCTGGCAGCTTCCCGGCTGTGCCTTGCCCGAGAGGCTTCCAGGATTGAATATTCCGATCTGGTAGAGCGCGCCGAGCACAACAGCAATGATGAGTATCGCCCACCCGTAGGTCATAAGGTACTCCATCGCCGACTGAGCCCTCGTGAGTCTGGCATTTTGCATACTTAGTTCACGACAAGACAAAATAAAATAGTATCTGAAGCGTGCGAAAGCAAATCAATAATAATCTGCTATGGCAATCCCCAATTGATGTGCGCAAAAGTCGAGGGCAAGGCGAGAAAGGTAATAGAGCGTGACTCAAAGGTGATGATCAACACCACAAGGGAGCACTATCCCTTTGTCGCAGAAAAGGGGGACGGCGATTTCGCATACGACATCTCAGGGGAGAAGCTGATAGACTTCTCAAGCTTCATAGGCGTCTATACGCTCGGTGTCAACTCAAATGAGAGTATACGGAAGGCGATACATTCCCAAGTCGATAGGCTGATGCACTCGGCATTCACCGATTTCTACTCCGAGCCTCCGGTCACCTTCACAGAGAAGCTTCTCGCCATGTTCCCGAAAGGATTCGGCAGGGCTTTCTTCTCAAACTCTGGAACGGAGGCCAACGAGGCGGCAATAAAACTCTCCAGGCTCTACACAAAGAGGCCCTATCTTATCTCCTTCTACAATGCGTTTCACGGGAGGACCATGGGATCACTTGGCCTCACAGCGTCAAAGCCGATACAAAAGGAGCACTTCGGCCCTTTCTCCGGGGTTGTGCAGGCCCACTTCCCAAGCCCTTACCGTTGCGAGCTAAACCACGACCACAACCATGACTGTGCAACAGCGTGCATAGATTACATAAAGCGAAACATTTTCGGAAAGATCGTCCCGGCAAAGGAGGTGGCAGCGATATTCTTCGAGCCGATACAGGGGGAGGGCGGATACATAGTTCCGCCTAAGGATTTCTTCAGGCAGCTGCGAGAGCTTGCGGACGAGCACCAGATACTTCTTGTCTCAGACGAGATTCAGGCGGGCTACATGAGAACCGGAAAGTTTCTGGCCCTAGACAACTTCGGTGTCCAGGCGGACATTTACACGATGGCAAAGGCGCTCGGCGGCGGGCTTCCCATCGGGGCCACAATAACGCGGCACTCTTTAGGCAACATTCCAAACGGCGCACATGCCAACACATTCGGCGGCAACCTGGTTTCCATCGCCGCTGCAAACGCGTCTCTCGACTACGTAATCAAAAACAAGAAGGGCCTTGAGGCTCAGGTTGCAGCAAAGGGAAAGTATGTGATGAAGAGGCTTAGTGAGCTGAAGGAGGATTACGAAATTGTGGGCGACGTGCGCGGAATAGGGCTCATGATCGGCGCAGAGCTTGTGAAAAGCAAGCGCACGAAGGAGTATGCGATAAAGGAGAGGGCAAAGGTTCTCGACGAATGCTTTACAAACGGGCTGCTGCTTTTGCCTTGCGGAACTTCCACGATACGGATCATCCCGCCGATAACAATCAGCAAGGCGAGCCTGGAGAAGGGAATGGATATCTTCGAGGGCGCAATAAGGTCTGCGAACAAGGATCTCAGATGAAGCTGCTGAGGTTGAACTGCCTCTTGTCAAGTATCACCTCCTCGCTGAAGAGGTTGTTTATCTCGTCCTTAACGAGCTTTAGCCTCTGGCGAATGTACGGTTCGAGGCTGTAGGTGTCCCCAAGGGTTATCGCAATCTCCAGGTACTTTTCTATTCCTCCCTTGGATACTGTGAGCAGCAGCTTGCCCTGGCACTTTGTGCATACGCCAGAGAGCGGAATCCTCCTGTACTTTGCGTTGCACACGACGCACCTAAAGCCCTGCCTTGAGAAGGTGTGGAGGTTTCCGATCAAATCCGGTATGAAGTGGCTGAGTATAAGCCTCTTCGCGGCGTCGCGGGTGTCGACCATCCTGAGCATGTTCATCAGCTTGAACTCAGCATCGATCTTGCTCTGCATGTTGTTTAATAGCGCGTAGAGGCTTCTCTTTGGAGACACGAGTATTGCGGTTTGCGAAGCGCCATGCGTGAATCTCAGGTTCCTGTACCTCTCCTCCCCCTTCTGCAGCCTGTCCTTAACCGTCTCAACAACTGCCTCCGAAGGCGAGGCGCGAGCAAGCGTCTTGTTGTAGAAGTCAAGGGAGAACTTTCCGCCGACCTCGACCACATGCACCTCGTCGTCAACCTCCTCGGGCAGTATGTTCGGCGAGAGAATGATAGGCGCGTCCATGGTCGCCCCGATGTTTGTCGAGAGATATCCCCTCGAGAAGTTTATCAGCCCATCAAGCAGCATCATTGTGGTGTCCTCGTCCCCGTCGCAGTTCCTTCGCCTTGCCGACACTGTGTAGGGGTGCGCGAACCCGACGTTCGAATCCGTGAATCCTATTATCCTTCCCAGCACTCCGCATGAGGTGTGCGGAGAGAGCGTGATGACCAGATGCCCTATGAGGTCATTCACGGTCGCCGCATTGTAGAACGGCTCTATCCCGTAGAACTTTGTGAGCAGATCGTCAATGAAGTGGGTCGTCCTGAGCATGTATACCGCGCCGTTCTTGCTCAAGATAACGTCCTGGTGCCTCATCTCAAGCAGCTGGTCCTCGCTCACAAGCGGATTGCCAAGATAGTCCGAGGTGTATCCGAGCTCCTTGAGCTTCTCAATCCCAACCCCTATTTCCTTGGGATAGATGTGGGTTATCGGGGCGTCGGTAGCATCGAATCTAACGGTCCCGTCCTTGAAGACCCACAGCCCGTTGAGACTCCTAAGTATCCCCTTCTCAACAGCCTCGACCTTCTTGTCCTTGCTCATCAGCCACTTGACCCCCTTCACGGTGTCGGGCATCTTCGAGGCGCGAAGCCTCTTTGTGGCGCTGGAGATAAGCTTTGTCATGTCTATCTCCCTCTCCTCGCTAGCTCGCGTCTCCGCTCCACAGTTCTCGCACTTAACGCTCTCAGTCACGTGGTTGCACTTGTCGCATATTCTAACAATCACCGCCTTCATTGCGCAGTCGTAGCAGTAGGAGGTCTCGATCATCCTCTTGCAGCTTGTGCAGGTGTACCTCGCTATTGTCGCGATGAACTTCCTGCTCCCGAATTTCTTTAAGTCGTTTAGGTAAGCCTTTGTGATGTTCCTCTCCTTCCCACCAAAGTCCCCTATCGGGAAGAGGCCATGGGGTGAAGGCTTCATCATCCTCTCCTTTGCCTTCTCCGGCCTTCCAATTCTTCCGGCGATGAATGTGGATCTCCTCATTATCCTAAACGGCGCCAGTGCGTTCACAAGCTCAAGGCCCTCCTTGTCGTCTAGGCCCGCATACTCCTCCAGAATTGACTCAGTTACCTGCAGCTTTCCTTCCGCTCCAGAAGCAAAACCCAAAGAGGCAAGCAGGCTCTGCGCATAATCCCTGGCGATCACTATCTTTCCGTCTCTCACAGTGTGTGGCACAACAAGGGATTCCAGGTTCTTCTTTGTCTCCGGCCTGTTTTCGATCTCGATTCCGTTAATTGCAAACAGATCGGCAGAGTTCTTCCAATCGGAGCCCCTGGCTATGATCTGCGCAATCTGCGCGATATCCGCGTTGGGCAGCGCCTGGAACTCAAAGAGGAACTTGGGGTGTATTGGGACCCCGTGCTTCATCGATATCTCGTATGCTGTTTTGAAGTCCATCTTCTCATGGTCAAAACTCGCGCTAGGGTCCTTTTCCGCAAGCTGCGCCTCCCAGAACTCCTCCACATAGCTTGTCGGCATCAGAGGGGTGTTTGCGTTCCTGAAGTCCCCGAAGGTGATCAGTATGTCTCCGATTGAGATTATCTCCTCAACGTCGTCCTTTACCTTATTTGCCATCTCCGCGCTGCTCACCCTCAGCGCCTCTCCAGACTTCAATCTTATGAACGGCCCCTCAATCGAATCGACAGGAGTCACGATGCATCCCTTCCTCGGCTGCTCCATCTTCAGCTGAGTTCCTGTCGCCATGAATCCCATGGTCAGAATCATTGTCGCAGGGTGCACTCCCATCGCTGCAATACCCGTCATCCTGCTCCTTCCATACCTGAGCCTAAATCCTCCCATGAATCCTGGATAGGAGAGTATCGGCCTTCCTGCGACAAGCTCGTCAAGGAATGATCTCGCCCCGTCCTTTTGCTCGGGCTTTGCCGACTTGTCCGCCTTTTCAACCTTGATCACATTGTTTAGCCAGCTCCAGTCAAGCCCCACATTCTTGACCTCCTTGAGGACCTTCTTTGCCTTCTGCGCTATTCCCTCACAGAGCACAAGAGGTATCCCCCCCCTAATCCTGTTTGAGACCCGCACCTCCTTGCCGTCAAATCCGATCTTCTTCATGTCCCTGTGCACGCTTACCTCAATCTCCTCTGTAGGCAGGCTGTCTATGCAGATTGGGCAGTTGTTGACTATGCTGCGCAGGTCATCGTCTGCAGGTTTGTACTGAAGCCTAACCGCGCGCGCGTTATAGATCTCAACCTCTTCAACGTATCTCTCCACCTCCTTTTGCGTCGGCTGATACGCTCCGAAGCCGAAGATGAGCCTTGCGTAGTCCGCAAAGGCAACCGAGAGCGCGACCGACGTCCCTCCTGCGCTTCTAATCGGCCCTGTGAAGACCATGGAGAGGTAATCGGATCCGTCCGGATTCTTCATCTGGGTTATCCCGTAAACCCCTTCAGTCGGGGCAACGAGTATTCCGTCTGTCTGGATCGCAAGCCCGACCCTCACCGCAAGCTCAAGCCTCTTTAGGTTATCGTATTTTGCAAAATCCTCGTGGGTGCAGATCTCCTTCACCACATCGAACGCGAGCTCTGACTTTGGCTGGTTGCGGAACTTCTTTCTTATGATATCGGCAAGCCCAGGAACGCCGATGATTCCCTCAACTCGCGATGCGATGTCCGGAGCAATCTTTATCTCAACGAAGTTCTCTGGGTCGTATCCCTTCATCCTCGCCTTTCTTGCGACCTCGTGCGCCTTGTCGAAATCTTCCGAAAGCGCGTTAAAGTACTCTTGCGTATCCATTCAAACACCAATGCTGTTGAAGTCCACATTCGAGAGCACCATGCTCTTTGACTCGTAGACTGGCAGTATTCCCGGAGTCGGGATATGTCCCTGTTTCACCTGGAATGCGGTCCTTGCCTGCCAGGTGCCGCTGTTCACTATCAGCGTCCCATGGTAATCACTCGCGCCGTTCTTGTGCACATGCCCCATGTGGAGAATATCTGGCACCTGGTCTATCACAAGCGCGTCCTTGCTGGACGGCACGATTATGTTCCCCCCGTAGATCGGGGAGAGGTGGCGTCTCTTTAGTATCTCAGTCATCGCGATCTCGGGCTTCGCGTAGCTGCACTCGGGTATCGCCTGGATCACCGAGTCGAGCGATGTGCCGTGGTACGCCAGGACCTTGAGCCCCTCTATGTTTATGTTCGTCGGGTTCGCGATTATGTGGACATTGCTCATCTTGAAGTCCCCCAGCAGCTCCCTTGTGAGCGGCGGCTGCGGCTCCGCCCTTTGAACCGCATCATGGTTCCCCGGAGTTATGAACACCTCGATATATTCGGGAATCGAGTAGAGGAAATCGAAGAAGATCGAGTACTGCTTGTAGATGTCTAGCACCGCAAGGTCCTTGTCCTGGTTGGGATAGACCCCGATCCCGTCCGCGACGTCGCCGTTTATTATAAGGTACTTTATCTTGCCGGCAAGCTCCTTCTTTGAATCTATGTTCCCGTTGAGCCACTTGAGCATGTGACTGAACTCCTTCTCCATAAACAGCTTGCTCCCGACGTGCACATCCGACATCATAGCCACCGCAATGTCACTCTCGGTCGGGGTTCTGTGGTGTATCGGTATGTCTGGCCACACAAAAGTGTTCACTATAACAAGCTTGTTGTAGATCTTGCCCTTTATCGCAATAACGTCGTCGCTGACAAGCTTCTTTGCATTCTCAAACACCTCTCCCGACTTAGGGTTCGATGTCTGCTTCACAAAGAGCACCTTTGCAGTCCCGGTTTCGTCCTCAAGCGTGACAAGTATGTTTCCGTTCTTTGTGATGATCTTGTCGTAGACCATCCCTATGAGCCCCACGTCCTTCCCCTCAGCGTACTGCTTTATCGCGTCGATTCCGCGCAGCATCCCGCTCATCATTCCCTGATGCAGCCTGACAAAGTCGCGCAGCTTGTCAAATCTGTCCCTGAAATAGTCGGTGAAGTCGGACGCCTTCCCGCCTGTCTTGTCTATCCTGCTCTCCCTGAGGGTGAATCTTCTCCCGACCTCCTTTGCCATCGGCTTGAAGTCGCTTGAATGCGAGATCTCGATAGTCTCCGGAACCTTCTCGTCCTCCTGCTGCTTCACTATCTGCTCAAGGATCTGCCTTGTGAGTATCGCGGCCCCCTGCTTCTCCGAGAAAAAGGATTCTATTCGCGCGCTTAGCGCCTCAATGTCAGCTCCCCTGATGTTCGCGTCGCTTATCTCAGAGGCTATCACTACCCTGTTGTTGAGACGGTTAGCAAGCTCTACGATTAGTCTATTCTCTGACAAGACAGCCCCCGAAGTTAATGGGCAAAATAGGTATAAAGCCTTTTAGAGAATTTTCGGGCTTTAAACGAAATTATGGGGTTATTTTATAAACCCGCACAATAAACCAAAGTTATTCCCAAGGTGAGTAGATGGTTGTAAGAAAAACCCGCGCTTCTGACACTGCAAGCTCCCAAGCCAAGGAGATAGTGAGCAACGCGGCTGTGATGGGCCTGAGCCTGATCATCATTGCAACAGACGTTGTTAGGGGAATTTCCCCTGTGTCTGCCGCGGCCACCGGGACCCTAACGCTTTCGGGCTATGAACTTTTTAGCATAGTAAGAAACCGAGGAAAGAACAGGTCTAGATACGGCGGCCGCTGGAGCGACAAAGGCTCCGTATGGGAAGGGTAAAGTAAGCAGCCACTTTCAATTACTCCTTTATTGATTCAAGCAGGCTGAGCAGATTCCAGATGACCGTCCTTGCGTAAGGCGGCAGGTTGATGTCGTTTGAGACCTCGTCTATCTTGTACGTCGCGCCGCTCGCCCTCTCGGCATAGCTCACCTTACCGTCAAGCGCCTTCTTCGCCTCCTCGAGCGCCCCCTTCACATTCCTTGGAACGCTGTTGTCGCCTAGTAGCATGTCTATTTGCTGCTTCACCTGTGCAATTGTCTCGTCAAACTGTTTCTCGTCTTTTGTCATCATAGCACCTGCGTTTATCCCGGGCCCGGCGGGATTTTCATCAGTTGATTTTGAACCCGCGACCTACAGATTAGAAGTCTGCCGCTCTATCCAAGCTGAGCTACGGGCCCAGTAAAAATGATTGAACTTCTAAATATAAAAGAACTCCCTTAGGTTGTCTGTCGTTATCTGGGCGAGCTCGCTGACCTGCATTTCGCGTATTTTCGCGATCATCTCAAGCGAGCGTTTTACGTCCAGCGGGCTCTTGCCCACAACAGGCGAATCCGTCTCGACAACGATGTTTTTGAGGCTGATGCTTCGAATCGCATCCTTCCTCTTGCTGTTCTCAACCGGCGGGACAGACATCAGATATCCCCTGCCCTCAAGCTCCTTTGCGTCGGCACCGTTGCCCTCGAAGAAGTGGAACATCGCACGCCTGACTTTATGGCCATCCAAAATCTTCAGAACCTCTCCAAACGAGCCTCTAGAGTGTATGACTATCGGCAGCTCGAGTTGCTTTGCCATAACTATCTGCTTCTCAAAGAGCTCCTTCTGCCTGTCGATCTGCTCTGCCCCTGTAGCTATCTTGAAGTCTAGTCCTATCTCCCCTATCCCCACAATCTTCCTGTTTCTCTTTACAAGATCGGCAACGATTCCGACCTGGCCAACCTCACCTACAAAATCGGGCCCGATCCCGACTATCCCAAACACTATCTCCGCGTGTGTGAGCTCAGAAACCTGGAGGTTGTCCTTCACGCTCCCTCCAGTCGCCAGCATCACCTTCATTCCATGCGCAGCGCACTCACTGACCGTCTGCTTTGGGTCTGGAAAGAGGTTGAGGTGGCAGTGCGCATCGGAGAGGTCAGCCGTTTCCTGTCTCATCTTTGAGATTGACTGTGTGTTCTGGTACATCGCAAGACCCGCAAATCTACTAATATATAATTATCCCTGCAGAATATAATAGGTAGGCAAATATTATCTATTAATATCTGCCGCACTAATTTAGATGGTTACAATGGCTACTACAAAATCGCAGGCTTCGCCTGCGCAGAAGAAGCTGGAGAAGGCGATTAGAACCGTAAAACTCATCTCCACCACATCCCTTGTGGTCGGTATAATCGCGATAGTACTTGCGGCATACCCGCTGGTCAGCTCGCTGCTTGCTCCTGTCCCTATCAATTTCGGCAGCACGCTTGTCGGGATTAACTCCCCTCTCACCCCTGCCCAGCTTGCCGTAATAAACAACGCCTCAAACGCATCCTTTGAGCGCGCGGGGGAGATGTACCTAAACAACTCGCTTCCAAATGTGGGGGGCTCTTCAACTATGAAGACAAATGCACTTGTTGTCAATGGAAAGGTCTCAGTGATATATCTTGGCGCAATCTCATGCGTCTATTGCGGTGAAAACAGATGGGCGATGGCCCTTGCGCTCAGCAGGTTCGGCCAGTTCAACTCGCTCTACACCGGCTACAGCGCCCTGGGTGACGCGGATGTGCCAACCATCTACTGGACCCCTGCGCTATACAACGCCTCTTCAGGAGTCACGTTCGGGAGCAACTACACGAGCAGCTACATCAACTTCCTTCCAATAGAGGGACAGTCCCCTATAACCGGGCGCTTCCAGCCTCCAACGATCACAGAGATTCAAAGCAGTGCCCAAGGCCTAAACAACCCTGCCTATATGCAGGCCATAAACAAGATAATCTCCCTAAACACCTATCAAGGAACCCCATACATGGTCTGGGGCAACAGCCTTGTCGGCGGCGCGGATGCGGTCGCGGGCTTCGAGCCGCAGGGGAGCGGGATCGCGCTCACCTACATGACCCACGCGCAGGTCTACAGCCAGCTATCAAAGCCAAACGACTCGTTCTCATGGACGCAGTATGGCGGTGCAGACCTATACATCGCAATGGTTTGTGCGAGCCTCAAAAACACCGCTCCGATCTGCAGCCTTCCTGCAATACAGGGTATTGAGCGTGTCTCCGGATACTAGTGTTCCAAATGCGAGTTTTCGAGTACTTCAAGGCGTTATTTCGCTCCAGGCTAGTGGCTGCGACAACCGCGATCTTTTCGGTCGCATACTATCTGCTCATCGAGTACCTAATAAGTCTCAACGCGACCAACGGCCTAATTTTCATAACTGTCCCCCAAATTTTTGTCTATGCGCTCGCCTTCAGCTCCGCAATCCTGCTTAGCATCAGCATCCACACCATCAAGTTTTCCCTAAGCAGACTGCAAACCGAGGTCGATGGGATCGCAAGTCTGCTCACAGTGGTGTTTGGTGCGGTGATTGCCGGATGCAACTGCGAGCTGCCAATCCTCGCCTCGATAATGTATCTGCTCACACTCAACGTCGTGGAGGTCAGCTCCGTCCTCTCTTTCATAAGCAGCTACCAGATAGAGCTCTTCTCGCTTTTGATCCTCCTAAACATCCTGATCTCCTATCACCACCTCTCAAGGCTCTCAGGGAGCTGCACGATAAAGAGGGGCAGGCTTGTACGCCTCAAAAAGTGATGGCAAAACTTATCTATCTAACCGTTTAGATAATATCGGGTCTCGATATGGCCGCAAAGAAATCCTCCGTCCCCAAAAAGGCAAAGCAGCCTTCAAGGGCAAAGGGCAAGGCTAGGTTGCCAAAGGCGCCAAGCCCAAGTCCGAGCCCTCTGGATTTGGAGGGATTCCTTGTGCACCAACTCTCAAGGCAGGGCCATTCCAAGCAAAGTTCGCACGTGCTGCCCGAGCTCCTATACAACCTCACTCCGTCGATGCGGAGGCTGGGATACCTTTCCGGATTTCGCGCGGGACTGCGCCTCTCATCAAGCCATAACTCCTCAAACAGCCTTCATCCGCTGATCGCCGCGCTTGAGAATGCTGGGTTCTCAAAGATCCTCTACCATCCTTCCAAACACAGTGTTGTGATTAGGGCATCCCATCATCCTGACTGCGAGAACGGCTCGAACTCAAAGGCCCACATCTTCGAGTCAGGGATGATAGCAGGGTACCTCACCGAGTCCACCCATACCTCACTTAAGGTGGCCGAGACAAGATGTGTCCACGCGGGGAGCAGGGTATGCCAGTTCGTCGCGGAGAGCGAGTCGGATTTAGACCAGATGGGCGCGTTCGAGGGGGTCGACGAGATGATAGGCGCCCTTGCAGATTCAATTGGAGGGAAGGGGATAGACGGGAGGATCTCCGAGGGGTACTTCGCCCTGCAGATTCTGCCGCTGACAAGGCCCCCGGTAAACTCAGAGATCTCAAAACTCCTCTACGTTGCCGGGGAGAGGGTCGCCGCAAGGACCCCTAAGATCACCGACCAAACCGCCGAGAAGCTGTGCGCGCTCTTCGGGCTCCGCAAGCTCGGTCTCGGGAAGGGAAGGAGAGGGATTGTCTCAATAAGCGCAACCCTTATGCCAAGCAACTCGTTTTCGGGATACGCCGAGATGGTTTCCTCGTTTCTGTGCGGGATGCTTTATGCCAAGTCGGGCAAGGTCGCGTCAATGGAAAGGAGGCTCTCAGGCGACGGAAGCTACACCATCGAGCTCTCAATCTAAAGCTTTATAACCTTGAATGAACATATTTTCCTGAAAAGAATCCGCCGTGCAGGGCGGGTGTCTGACGGTGCTAATCGTGGGCATTTTAGAGAAACTAGATCCGATAATCAAGATTATACCAAGCATCAGGCGACCCGCCGCCGCCCTCTCGCTTCGGGAGAAGCTCAAGTGGACCGGGATAGTTCTGGGGGTCTACTTTTTGCTCTTCAGCATCCCGGCGATCGGGGCGAACACCGCAGTGCTAAACCAGCCCGCCCTGCAGTTGATCAACATAATCTTCGCTGCAAGGGTGGGGAGCCTCATCACTGTGGGTATCGGTCCAATCGTGCTTGCAAGCATCGTTCTTCAGCTGCTGCAGGGATCAGGCGTCCTAAAGGTCGACATGAACGACCCAGAGCAGAAGTCAAGGTTCCAGGGGATCCAGAAGATAGCCGCAATGGTGATCGCGGTAGTCGAGTCCTTCATCTTCGTCGCGACAGGGTACGTACCGATAAACTCGCCCGCGCTCTTTGAGCTGGTTGCGATCCAGCTTGCGATCGGCGCAATCTGCGTAATCTACCTAGACGAGGTGATGTCCAAGTACGGGATAACCTCAGGGCTTAACATGTTCATAGCCGGCGGTGTGGCATACTCGATCGTCGCCGGAACAATAAACATAATCTTCGCTGAGGCGGTACAGGCAATAGCCGCAGGCGGAGCCTCGGCAATACCCAACGCGATCCTCGCCTTCGGCCCGCTCTTCTTTGCGGCCCTGGTATTTTTGATCAGCATCTACGCATACGACATCAAGGTTGAGCTTCCGCTCGTCTTCAGCCAGTTCAGGGGAGTCGGGGGAAGGCTGCCGATCCCTCTTCTATACACAAGCGTTCTGCCGGTAATTCTTGCCACCTCATTTGAGCTGAGCATGACGGTGTGGTTTAGGTTCATCGCAAACGTGGGCGGCTCCTTTGCGGGCCTCGCCAAGTTCATAGCGCTCTATCAGTCAAGCGGCACGGCAGGCGCTTCAAGCCTCAACCTTGTCGGCGGACTGCTCTATCTCATCTCCCCCACATTCCCCCTGCCGTACGCGGCGCCTTACGGGATCGGGGGCTACAATACGTACTTCTCATATCTTGCCACCCAGACAAGCCAGCTCTATCTTCCATTCGGTGGGATAGTCCTTGTGCCTGAGTGGATTCACATAATAGTATACACCCTGGTGCTCGTGCTGCTCTGCGTGATATTCGGAAAGTTCTGGATCGAGATGACCGGACAGAATCCAAAGAACGTCGCCGGCCAGCTCCAGGAGGTGGGATGGCAGATACCCGGCTTTAGGAGGGACCCGAGGATAATCGAGGGCGTGCTAAACAAGTACATCCCGACCATAGCGGTTCTGGGCAGCGCGTTCGTCGGGCTATTGGCTGCGCTTGCGACCCTGACAGGAGCGGTAGGAACCGGAGTAGGGATACTCCTTACCGTGGGAATAATGTACATGATCTACCAGCAGCTTGAGCAGGAGGGGCAGCTAGGAGCCGTCCCTGGGCTTGAGAAGCTGATTGAGCAGTGAGCAAAAGCTATTTGATATTTCAACTCGATATCCATTTGGTAATTTTATGAAGCAGACTCAGACAAAGGATTTCCCGGACACATTCTACGCATACATAGAGATTCCTTCAGGCAGCTCGACAAAGTTCGAGTACAATGAAGACCTGGAGGTTCTGATGGTCGACAGATTCCTATTCACCGCAATGTACTACCCTGCAAACTACGGATTCGTAGTTGGTACAAACGGAAAGGATGGCGACCCTCTTGACGTGCTCGTGCTATCTCAGCCAATTACAAGCGGAGCCGCGATAAAATGCAAGCCAATAGGAGTTCTGGATATGAGTGATGAAGCAGGAGTGGACCCGAAGCTAATTGCAGTGCCTGTTGAGAAGGTGGATCCTGCATCCGCAGAGATTAATGACATAAAGGACATGCCACAGTACCAAAAGGACAAGATAAAGCACTTCTTTGAACATATGAAGGAACTGGAGAAGGGCAAGTTCGTGAAAGTTGCAGGCTTCAAAGACAAGTCAGAGGCAAAGAAGATCCTAAAGGAAGGACTTTCAAAGTAAGGCTAAACGAATACTGGCTCAGCCTTTTAAAACTGCAAACCGACCTCTTATTGATTGAATGGGCGGTAGCGGAGGAGGCGGTAAAGGTTTCGAGCCTTTCGAAGATAAAGAAATAAAGTTCAGATACAGGAACTCCCCACTTTTCAATGCGATTTTAGCCAATGACCTTACCGAATTTCAAAAGGCTCTAGATTCCGGAATGAATGTAAATGCCAGGAACCGTGAGAGGTGGACGCCACTCTATTTGGCAATCGATGCACAAAATCCAATAATGGTAAGGTCGCTGCTCGAGAAAGGCGCAAAAATAGATGACAAAGTTGGAAGTCAGACGCCCATAATGTTTGCCGTTGACTTCCTCACTCTAACCCTAAATTCTAACACAAAAGATGCACGGGATATAGTCCGCATCCTAATCGAAGGTGGAGCGAATCTGAGCGTAATTGATTCAGCGGGAAACACCGTAAAGAAATCAGAGGGGTGGAAGGTCGCAAAGCAATATTATGACGAATTTGTCCAAACCAAAAGACAGCAAAAGGAGCTGCTCAGAAAGCAGGGTGTGACTGACATACTAGACGAACTAAATACCGACCTGAGGAAATAGTCGCAAAATAGCCCCAAACGAATACTGACTCAGCTTTTTAAAACCGCAAATCCATCTTTTATCGATTAGATGGGCGGCGGACAGGGACCACCTGGACTTGGAGACTTTGAGCCGGTAGGCTTTAGGCAGCCAAAATCGCGGAGGGATCTGCTTTTTCAGGCAATTCAAGAGAGGGATTTCGGCACATTTCAGGACCTGCTTGATCTGGGCGTAGACGTAAACAAGAGGAACAGGCAGAAATGCACCCTACTCTACTCCGCCTCCCTTATAGGGGATTACAAGATGGTGAGGGCGCTGCTGGAGAAAGGCGCTGACGTTAACGCGCTCTCATTCGGCAAGACCCCGCTCATGGTTGCCGCATCCTCAATCCGTCCAGACCCGAAGATAATAGACATTCTTTTGGCGAGAGGGGCCGACCCAACCATAAAGAACCCCGATGGCAAGATGGTCACGGATTTTCCTGAATGGGAGTCGCTGACAGAGAAGCTTAAGTTGTGGCAGGTAAGGAAAAAGCAGGAGACGCAGCTGCTGAGAAAGGATGAAATCGCCGATATCATAAGCGAGCTAAACAACGACATGAGAAAGACAGACTGATTCGATGACCAAAAACAAGATCCTGCGGAACTCCGGAATTGTAGAGCTTGAGCGCTTCATAATATCGCTGGATTTTAGGTTCCAGGGGAAGCTAGAGTTCGCTGTGATAAAACGCCCTGACGGCACGGATGGGCGCATCTCCAAAAAATACGACAAGAACTCCTTCGAACTCGGCTTTTATGATTACAAAAAGTTTCTCTCAGCCCTGAGCGGCTCGGGATTCCTTTCCACCGCAAAGCGCTACGACCCGGAGCTGCAGTTCGGATTTCTGCAGTTCCTTTCAACTCCGGACTTGGAGCATGAGGGGGGCCTAAAGAACTCACTGCAAAGGATGAACCAGATACTAGACAATCTGGCCCAAAGCGTCAAGTGCGCCGATCTAAACGAAGAGGTGAAGATTGATTTCGCCGAAAATCTCGCATATGTCGCGTTCAATTTCAGCTGGCAGATTGCAAGGGAGGTGGCAGAGAATTTGCTTTCAGATAAGAGCATCCTTCTGATAAACAGGGATGCGGAAAACATCCCGCTTTCAGAGTATTCGAGGAGCGTCGCGGATGTTGCCTTCAAGACTGCAATGCGCAATACGGTACGAAACGGTACAGAACTATTATAAGTGAGAAAAGCACAATCTAATTGTGGAAAGTCTAAGGAGGAGCCTTAGGCAGGATACGGAACTGAAATTGCTGAGGCATCCATCCGAAAGGCAGCTCGAGTCGGAGCTTACAACAAAGAAAAGCGAACAGAAGCAGACCCCACCCGAATTCGAGATCAACGATTACGCTTATTTTGTCAAACATCTCTCAGAAATCAGCCTTGACTCGACCCCGAAGGTCCCAAGCAGCAACGTGATGCTCGGAATCATGCGAATGGAGAGCATGCAGGGCGAGGAGCACCAAAGGAATTCCTCCGCATCCCAGACAAGCATCCACTACAACGGGGACATAACGGTCGGGATGGACAGAGAGCAGTCGTACGTTCAGTTCGGAAGTGGTAGCGCGGAGTACGGCGCCATCACAGGCAGATACCTGATAAGCAGGCTGCAGGAGATAGAGTCCTCGGAAAAGCTCAGGCAGTTCCAGCTCGCGGTGGTGATAGTCTCATACGCAAGGAAGGGAAGCCCAGAGATAGTCAGGGAGCCGATCTTTTTCCTGAAGAAAGATGTACGGGCATGACGGGATTTGAACCCGCAACCACTCGGTCCGAAGCCGAGTGCGCTATCCAAGTTGCGCCACATGCCCATGCTTTATTTGGGCATGGACTACTATAAAAAATCAGTCGACAAGCCGCTCTATCGGCTCGAGCCCGTCAACGAACTCGATCTTTATCTTCTTGTAGAGCTCCTGGAAATCGTGCCTTTGCTCCTTGCTGACTATGTTGTAGAGCCACATCGAGAATGTGTGCTCGCTTATGTTTGAATTTATTACCTCCTCGATGTCGGACTCGTTTATGTTCTTCCACCCTTCGGAGAAAGCCTGCCTTGCCTCCTCCTGCATGCACATCTTGTCCATCACGTCGTTGTTGTGCAGATATCTTGAGGTCTTCCATGAATGGTTTGAAGAAAGAGAGGCGATCAGCATCGCGATTTTCTTTACGCGCATGTCCGTGATCTCGTGCGCCTTCTTTTTAGCGAGCCTACGCACATCAGTTACAAGCATTTCGTACTTGTTTAGCGTAGACCGATTCGGCATGGCAACCACTACTATTGGGAAGTTCTCCTATTTAGCCATGTCAGCCAGAGCCAATTCCCAATTAGCACTGGTTTTACTTTGTAAAATAAGCTATTTAAACTTTTTTCCGCGCTCGGCAATCCGAAATGTCGAAGGGAGCGCTTCATTATTCTTTAAATATTTTGCCTATCCATACTATTTTGGCACCAGGCGAGTTAAATGAAGTTCCCAAATCTATTTGGAAAGAAGGATGTGACATCTGAAGTAACAAAGCAATCCCCATTCCGCATACTAACGGAGTTCGTACCATACAAGCTCTACGCCGACCGCAAGAGCTCGGCGACCCTTAGCATCAAGCTAAAGAACCTCACGACAGAGCCGCTCATGTCCTCGATTGTCGTGAAGCTGCCAAGGCAGCTCTCATTCGACCAGATGGGCCAGAATCAGGAGAAGGAGATAAGGCTCGGAGACCTCGCGGCAAACGACGAGAAGGAGGCGCGCGTCGATGTCTACGGAGGTCCATCGGTAGAGAAGGGGGACTACACGATGTCAATCACCGCATTCGCGCACTATCGCGACTACGCTCACGTCCTAAACGCGGTTAGCAAGAAGAGCTCAATTGAAGTAGTATAATCGTTATTTCTTTTCCGGAGGGACCACATCTTCTGTTTCCGCCACGATAACCTCCCTCATTTTCTCCACTATCTTAGAGACGGAGTCGGCAATCTCGCTTCCCTTCGGGGTGAGCGTGAGAGTCTTTATCTTTCCGTGCATCTCGACCTGGATTATCCCCAAATCCTCGCATCTTGCAACAAACTTGCTTGTGTGGACATATGTCGCGCCCGCAGCCTTAGAAACTTCTGTCAGATTCCACCCCTTGGACTTGTCCAGGAGTGCGAGAAGTATCTTTATCTGCTTCTCCTTGAAGAGCAAAGCGCCTTCTTTTTCAGCCATTTTCCCACGCAAAATGTATTATTGGCAGTTCCAATCCTACAATATGTATATAAAATCTTAACTATAATATAAGATAATCGTTTTGATGGTGTAAGTATGGTAAAATATGTAGTTGCAGAGCAACTTGTAGGAAAAGAAGTGGTGACCAACGATGGTTTTGACTTAGGCAAATTCGTCGACGCTGAAATCAACGAAGTCACAGGAAAATTGACGACTCTACTTGTAGAACCCAACGTAGACAGCGCATTTGTCAACAAGCTTGACGTGAAGGAAGGAAAGCTCAAGCTCGGGTACAATGCGGTGGTTGCAGTCAACGACTTCATTGTAATAGACAGGAAGGCACTGTAATTTTGGTGATTAGATCATAATAGCTGGCGGCGATGAGGCGGGCCGCGGTGCTGTTATCGGTCCTCTTGTTATAGGGGTGGTGAGCATGACCTCCGGCCGTGCCGCCAAGCTCTCAAAGATAGGGGTGAGGGACTCAAAGCTTCTGACTCCCAGGAAGAGGGAGTTCCTCTTTGAGGAGATCCAGTCCCTGGCCGAGGAGGTCAAGAGCTACTCGATCTCTCCGCTTGAGATAAACAACGCGATGCGAAGCAACATCTCGCTAAACGAGCTTGAGGCGATCTGCGTCTCGAGGCTGATCGATTCCCTCGGAGAGGTTGACGCAATCTACCTCGATTCTCCGGATGTCATCCAGGAGCGCTTTGGGATCAGGATCAGCGTGCTCTCAAAGAAGCCGATGAAGGTGCAGGGCGCAAAGAAGGCCCCAAAGAAGGAGAACTCGATAAAGGTGGTCTCAGAGCACAAGGCGGACCTCAAGTATCCTGTGGTCTCGGCCGCAAGCATAATCGCAAAGGTGACGAGGGATAGGGAGATGGAGAAGATCTCCCAGGAGCTGGGGATAGACTTCGGATCGGGCTACGCCTCTGACAAGCAGACAATCTCAATGATAAAGGAGAATCTAGACAACAAGAACCTGCTTCCATACATCCGGGAGTACTGGAAGACGATGACCGAGATAAGGCAGCTGAGGATGACCGAATTTTTGTCTGAGTGACCCTGTGACAAATAATATTTCTCTATCGTTTGCAGTCCAAAAGGATGCAGTAGCTCTAAATCTTTTCGACCGGGAGGCCCACAAGCAGATGAAATGGTGGGGAATAAGGTCTAAATCAGAATACCAAAAGCTGCTGACAAAGGGCACTCGCCACCGTGTCATTTTAGCGAGACATAAAAGTAGGCTGATAGGCTATCTATACGCACGAATGAAGAAGAAGGGCAGGCTATGGATAGAAGATGTCTATGTGCTCCCTGACTATCGGAAGCGGCGCGTTGCGAAAACGATGCTAACAAAATCCCTAAGTATCTGGAAGGACATACAATCAGCTTCACTTTTAACCCCAAACAAAAACATTAAGATTTTCAATAAGATGGGTTTCAAGCGGGTCATGAACTACATGTCCCTTACGCTAAAGAAGGGACAGAAATAATAGCCTATAATCCTACGGATCCTCTAACAACTTTATTATAGGGAGTCGCAGCATATTATCTGATTAAATGAACCTAAATCTTCTGGGAACGCCGAAGAATCTAAGTGTGAAAGAATTGAAAAGGCAAACGCTTGAGATGGAGGCAGAGGAGATATTCAACAACAAAGACCCACTTGCTTCATGGTCCGTCCAAATGGATCTGTAAAGCTCGGCACAGGACCTGGAGAATACTAGATTCAGCTGTTTTCAATAGGACAAATGTTTCTCCTTACGGATTCTTCGAATTTTCTGAAAAATATTTATGGAACTCTCTTATCGTGCTTTACTTCCACTAATGTATACCTGCCTACATGGTTGTGCCATCTCTACAAGAACCCCATAATGAGGGTATTTAAATCCACAATCTCAAGTCTAGCTGGTATCCACAACATCTTGTATCTGTTGCGAGGGTGGTATACTATATATTGTGGTTTTATGCGCTGCCCGTACTGCCTTTCCTCTGACATTTGTGTAGTCGACTCCCGAGACGTCGAGGAGGAGAACAGCGTGAGGCGCCGAAGGCTCTGCAACTCCTGCCAGAAGAGATTCACAACCTACGAGAAGGCGGACCTCGTCGAACTGATTGTCATAAAGAAGGACGGGACAAGGCAGCCATACGACAAGGCGAAGATACTAAATGGGATCACAAAGGCGTGCGAGAAGCGCCCGGTCAACCAGGAGGCGATAATCGACATCTCGGACAAGATCGACCGAAAGATCCGCGCCAAGGGGGTCAAGGAGATAACGACCAAGAAGATAGGCGAGATGGTGATAAGGGAGCTCTTCAAGCTCGACACCGTCGCATACGTGCGCTTTGCCAGTGTTTACAACACATTCAACTCCACAAAAGAGTTCATGAAGATCATAACGGTCTTCAACAAGAAGAAGGAACAGATGGAGAAATGACGCTTAGGGGGTAAAATGGAAGAACAAAAAACCGAACAAATCGCAATTCCGACTGAAACACTGGATTTCTTTGACAGAGACGAGCTTCGGGCTCGCGTATTCTACGAAAAGTACACCCTGAGAAACGAGAACGGCGATAAGATCGAGAAGACCCCCCCAGAGATGTGGAAAAGGGTCTCTAGCGCAATGGCAAGCGCAGAGGAAACCCCTGAAAAGCAAAAGGAGTGGTCAAACAACTTTTACTGGCTCCTTGAGAACTTCAAGTTCGTGCCTGGGGGAAGGATCCTCTTCGGCGCAGGCCAGACAAAGAAGACAACGCTGCTCAACTGCTATGTAATCCCTATGAAGGCTGACTCAATCGAGTCGATCTTCGATTGGTGCAAGGAGGCCGCAAGAACCTACAGCTTCGGAGGAGGGGTCGGTGGAGACATAAGCATTCTCAGGCCAAGGGGGACAAAGGTCAACAACTCGGCACTTCATTCGACAGGCGCCGTCTCGTTCATGAACATAATGAGCGAAACCACAGGGACAATCGGCCAGGCAGGGAGAAGGGGGGCGCTCATGATCACAATCCGGGTAGACCATCCGGATGTTCTTGACTTCATAAGGGTAAAGCGGAATCTGCGAAATGTCAGGTACGCAAACATCAGCCTGCGAATAACAGACGAGTTCATGCATGCGGTCGAGAAGGACACGGACTTCACCTTATGGTATGACAGCCCAAAGACGGGAAGGTTTGAGAAGAAGGTTCGGGCAAGGGAGCTGTGGAACGAGATAATCAGCAGCGCAAGGGACTGGGCAGAGCCGGGGCTCATCTTCTGGGACAATGTGGTCCGCGGATCACCAAGCGAGTACAACGGAATGAACGTCATAACGACCAACCCGTGCGCAGAGCAGCCGCTTCAGGCATACGGCGCATGCGACCTGGGCCACGTGAACCTGCCGATGTTTGTAACGGGAAGCTACACGGAGCAGGCAGAGATTGACTGGCCGACGCTTGAGAAGGCGATAAGGTACGGTGTAAGGTTCCTAGACAACGTTCTAACCTACAACATGGACAAGCACCCGCTTCCGGAGCAGGCACAGGCCAGCAGGGAGAGCAGGAGAATCGGACTTGGATTCACTGGGCTTGCTGATATGCTAATTAGGCTTAGGATAAAGTACGACACCCAGGCGGCGCTCGACTTTGTCGACAAGCTCATGGACAAGATGAAGTACATCGCATACGATGAGTCCACAGAGATCGCAAAGGAGAAGGGGTCATTTGGCCAATTTGATGCGGACAAGCACCTTACAATGCCATTCATCCAGGGCCTCAACGCTGACCTAAGGGAGAAGATCAAGAGGAACGGACTGAGAAACGTTGCGATACTAACAATCGCACCCGTGGGCAGCGGATCGGCACTCGTCGGAACATCAAGCGGAATCGAGCCGGTCTTCGCATTCAGCTACACAAGAAGGTCTGAGTCCCTATCGCAGGAGTACTTCAAGGTCTACCACCCTATTGTCGCCCAGTACATGGCGCAGTCAAGGATAGAGAGGGAGGAGGATCTGCCGGACTTCTTCGTGCCTGCGCACAAGATAAAGCCAGAGTTCAGGGTCACAATGCAGAGCGTAGTGCAAAAGCACATAGACAGCTCAATCTCATCGACAGTCAACCTTCCGGAGGATGTCTCGGTCGAGCAGGTCGAGAAGATCTACTTCCAGGGCTGGAAGTCGGGATGCAAGGGAATAACCGTCTACAGGGAGGGATCAAGAGAGGGAATTTTGATAACCGATGAGAAGGAGAAGGCGCTTGAGAAGGCAAGGGGAGTTGTCACTGAGGCAAAGGAGTGGTCCAGGCCAAAGACGATGACAGGCGACACGATCACCTACAGGATGCCAAACGGCGCAATCTACATAACGGTCAACAGCGACGCAAGCAGCCCAAGGGAGGTCTTTGTCAACATGGGGCGCTCGGGAAGCGACGACAAGAGCTACACCGAGGCGCTTGGAAGGCTAGCCAGCATGTATCTGCAGCAGGGAGGGGACGTAAAGAACGTGATCAAGAGCCTCAAGGGGATCCAGGGAAGAAACGGGACCTGGGACCATGGGGTCCAGCTGCTCAGTGTGCCTGACGCAATCGCAAAGGCGCTTGAGACTGTAATCAACAAGACCCACCAGGCAGTCATAAACGAGGAGGCAATCAAGCCCAAGCAGGCGACGGTCAAGGCCCAGACAACCGACGGCAAGCAGGTTGGCCTTATGGACTGCCCTAAGTGCTCGGAGCACACGCTGGTGAGCGAGAACGGGTGCGACCACTGCCAGAGCTGCGGATACAGCAGGTGCGGATGAGAGATATTCTCAGTTTTCTAGATGGCTAATTGTTGCCATTTCCACTATTCACAGCAAGTTCGGAAGTGAATTTTTCAATAAGACTATCATAACCTTCACCATTAGCTATCTCCCATGCCCTTGCATACTCTGGTCTCACTGTTTTTGCTATGTGTTTTTTGAGGTCCTCTTCCCCAAATATACGGATATGCATTTTCGCATAGACTGCAAATAAAAAAATGTGGTTGAGGGTAACTTGGGATTCGTCTCTGTACCTATTCCTTATGAATTCTGAAGCCTTGTCATATTCTTTACCATTCTGGGAAATTATTTGATGAATCAATTCATGGATAAGCGTGCTAACAAGTTCTTGATCAGACTCAAAAACCATTATGGTCAAAGGTTCTGATATTGGTCTGCATCTGCCCACAACATAGCAGATAATTTGTTGCTCCTTCCATTTCAGATTTGCTATACTAGAAATTTCCAACGCGATGTCTTCTTCAATCGGGCACCAGATCGACTTGATTTTCTCTATGTATCCCCTAACTTCTGCTGAGGACGGATACGTCCCGAAATTCCCTGCCTTGGCGAAACCCCTCCAAGTCTGGTCATAAATCCATGAATATTTAAATCTCAGCATCTACCCATCGTGTATTTTATATTCAACCAAATTATTGGCGCTCCATCCCTACTCCACAACTACCCCCATTGCCGCAGCTCTTGCATCCTGGATTCGACGACGCACCGCAGTTGCCGTCTTCCCCGATTTTCAGTTCTCCCCACACGCGACTTTCCGGATCGCCAAAAAGCCTATGGTATTTGCTGAGGGTATTCTGATATGCCTCTCGCGTATGTTCTCTGGTTTCATCGGTGCTTGGGATATGGTCGATAAATTTCCCAAAGAGGCTATCACAAAATTTGCGATATTCTACCGTGTCCAATATGAACAAATGCCAGTACATATCTACGCCCCTAGCAGGTGCAATACTCGCCTTCGGCTCAACTATTATAAGGGACATGAACTTTCTGAATTCTGTTTCCAATGTTTTTGCTAGTTTTTCATCAACCTTTCCAAAAATCTCCTCTAGTGGATAAAGTTGCTCGGTTTTAATCTGTGCTGGATGGTTCTTGGATATAACTTTTTCAGTTAATTTTGAAAAATCATACCCCCACAAAATTTCCAGATTTTTATGTACTTCCATCGAAAATCCAAATTTTTGCACCCTGTCACTAAATCCTGCCTTTAAATTCGCATCCGTCGACTCTGCAATATTTGATTGCCTTAGCATCAGTTCAAGTTTCGGCTTATCACCCATCACTTCGATGTTTATTTTTTGTTTCATGGTCCCACCAAAGGTTATCTACTTTCCCTGATATTTAAAAGAACATACCTATTCGTCCTTAAGCGAATTCATGTTCTAATGGAAACCCAAATTACTGCGTAATTACAGCACACCCTTCCCTGCCAACAATTACACTCTTCTCAAATTGCACAACGTTTCCCTTCTTTCTCTCTACTAGAACCGGGAATGACTCTAGTGCTCCCTGCCTTGTAAGTTCGTTGAGCGCCGCCTTGACCTTGAATTCGGACTTGAAGTTCTCTACCAGCCATCTGAGTGCGAACGGGTAAGTGCTGTAATTCTGATCTATGAAGTCCGAGATTGCGCGCATATCATTTGTCCTAGGAGTGTAGCCCGGGAACTTCTGGTAGATCTGGTTGTACTCCCCGTTCTTCACCCAGCCCTCCCCGTCAGTAAAGAAGACCTCGACCGCAATCAGATCCCCCTCCACAAGCTCAGTGTCATCGCCATTGTCGTAGTTTGGTATGAAATAGTTCGCATGAAGTTCGCCCTCATCGATTCCGTGGCCGCCTAGGTTCTTTATCGGCATCACGCCGTACTTCTTGGCAACCTTTTCTACCTCCTTTCCGATGTCCCCAACCTTCCTTCCCTCCTTAACCGTGCTTATCGCAGCGTCAAGCGCCTCCTCAGTTGCCTGCATGAGCTTTGTGTACTTTCCCGAGAGGTCAACGGTGACTGCACAGTCCGTAAGGTTGTCCCCGCTTCTCAGTCCGATATCAACCTTAACAACATCCTTGTCGGAAAAAGTGAGCGGGTCGTCAAACGAAGGGGTGTAATGCGCGGCATTCTCGTTTATAGAGAGGTTTATCGGAAATGCAAACTGAATGTTTTTCTTCCTTGCAAGCTCCTCCACCTTTCTTGCGACATCCAGCAGCCTCACTCCGGGCTTCACCATCTCCCTTGCCTGGTTAATTATCTCAAAGGTGTCCTTTCCTATTTGCTCAAGCTTTTTGTAATCGTGCGCCATTCAATCCTCCTTCATTAGAAAACTTATATCTCCAAGCAGCTCCTTAAACTCTCTGTATCCCGCCTCCTCGTTTATGTGCCCTGCCCCTTCTATGACCCGCATTGTCGCATCAAGCTTCTTTGCCACAAAGTCCTCCTGCGAAAACTTGACATAGGGGTCGTTGTCCGATCCGTAGACATAGAACTCCCCGCAGTTCTTCCTTATCTTCTCCCAGTCGAACTCCTTTTCCAGGAAAGTCTTGTTCACCTCATCGTATTTCGGTATCCTCACCGGCCTTGAGAACGGGGCGACCAGAAAAGATGCAAGAATCTTGGCCTCCGATTTCTCCAAAACCCTGAAGATGAATGCGGACCCGATGCTATGTCCAATCATTATCGTCTTTGGCCCCACCATGTGCCTGTAGTTCTCGAAGACCCTGAGCCAGTTCTTCAGTGTCTGCTCCTCGCCGCTTGGGAAATGAGGCGCAATAACATCAATTCCCTTCTTTTCCAGCTCCCTCTTCAGCCAAGGCATCCAGTTGTCATTCGGCGAACCGAAAGATCCGTGTATCAAAAATGCAGTCTCGATATTCATACCAACTACCCTATCTCTCTTACCAGCTCTTCAACATGTTTCTTCACAACATTCCTCATCTGGAATGTATAACCCCTACTCTTGTATCTTCCGTCTTCTATCTCCCATAATTCAACCTTTCCCGAATTTTTCGCATAGTCTGGAAGCAACCTTTTACTCTCTTCATCAGTCATTATGACAATTACTCTGTCTGCACTATTTATCATTTCCGGAGTAAGCGGCCTTGTCTAAAAAGTCAAATTCCGTCTAAAAAGTCGGATTTTTGTCTAAAAAGTCAAAACGCCTATTTTTACCTTTATCTGAACATTTTAGTCTAAAAGGTTGTTAGAGAATTTCAGATTTACAGTGCCTTCTTTTTGTCCAGATCCACTTTAATCAACTTTTCAAGATATTCGGAAACATCAACTTCCTCATCAATGCAGAATTTTTTTACCCTCTTCCATAGCTCAGGATCTATCTTGATGCTCGTCGTCTTGCGCTCCATATCAGTAGTATAGTAGTATATATTTATATATGTATAGATTTACAATAGTATTATAGTATTATATAATACTCAGTGAAATATATGGACACGAGAGAATTCAAGGGTTTGCAGATTGCAAAACAAGGCAAGATAAAGAAACTGCAAAATAGCTGGCTAGTGCCAAGCGAATCGCGCTTTGATTTTTACAGCGTTAAATTGGTAGGCGACAAGAAGGTTTGCAACTGCGCCGATTTCGATCTCAGGCAGCAGAAATGCAAGCACATTTGGAGCGTGGAATTATATCAAAAACGGATCGGTAAAAAGGATGAAATTGAAAAGATAGAAAAGTTGGCTAAGCCAAGTGCACCGCAAAATTGGCACGCCTACAATCTTGCACAGACCAAGGAGCAAGAGATGTTTATGGAACTGCTTTCGGATCTGTGTGGGGACGTTGAGGAAGCGCTTTACAGCTTCGGCAGGCCTAAACTCTCAGCCAGGGAGATGATATTCTCCTCAGCCCTCAAGGTTTATTCCACATTTTCGCTAAGGCGCTTCATCGGGGATATGCAGATTGCTCTGGATAAGGGTTACATTGCACATAAATGCGCATTCAGCTCTGTTAGTAACTACATGATGGATGAGAAGCTAACCCCCGTAATACAGCATTTAATCACATTGTCTGCCATGCCGCTAAAGAGCGTTGAGACCAAGTTCGCAATAGACAGCTCTGGGTTCAGAACCACTAAATTTAGCGAGTATTGCAGGGAGAAGCATGCAGTGGATGTTGAACACCAGTGGATCAAGGCCCACATCTGCTGTGGCGTTAAGACTAACATCATAACCGCTGTGGAAGTCGGTGTGGGAAACAATAACAAAAGCGGGGATTCGCCGCAGTTTATACCCTTGGCCAAACAGACGCACGATGCTGGTTTCAACATACAAGAGATGAGTGCGGATAAGGCATACTCCGGAAGGGATAATCTTGCATATATTGATGAAATAGGCGCAATCCCATTCATTCCATTCAGGAAGGGGACTGGCGGTCAACCCAAAGGCAACCACATCTGGCGCAAGATGTTCAACTACTTTGCTTATAATAGAGAGGATTTCCTGCAGCACTATCACCAGCGCTCGAATGTGGAAAGCACATTCAACATGATCAAGAGCAAATTCACAGATTTGATAAGGAGCAGGAACGAAACAGCGCAGCTCAATGAGCTCCTGTTGAAGGTTCTGTGCCATAACATTGCGGTGCTCATTCACGAGATGTATGAATTAGGCATAGAGCCTAGCTTTATTCCTAAGTGATTAGTTGCTTTGGAGAACTGGGAATGCTGAGGCTCATGATGCTGAGAACGGCAGGCGGCATTATACTAATTATTTAATATGGGAATATCTTTTCAATGAAAGTATAGAAAGAATGCATTTTCTTAGATTTCCTGGCAAGTAAAATGGCTACAATTAATAAAAGTATCACTGCAGTAGATATCAATAGGCTTAAATTCATTTCTAAGCCGCGCAGCTCGCCGAGCTGCCTCCGTTGCTTGATTGTGGCAGTAGCTTGTATTTCTGGTCGTATTGCGCCGCATGTATCGCCCCGCTCAGGCTCGAGAAATTATATCCAACAATATAGCTTGCTGGCACATTGTTCCAGTCAATTCCATGCGAGCGCAGGAAGATCGCGTCGTACATATAATATTGGGTAAAATAGAACGAATTGAACTCCTTCACAGCTTCAAACGTCGCATTTTCACTATTGCCCTGTGATATCATTAGCTCTACTAGGGCTAGCGCTGCGGCACCGTGGTTGCAGTCAGGGAACGCGGTAGGGTTGTCGCAGCAGGGCCTATACGAATGCGTGGCAACATCGTACATCAGCGTTTGCTGTTGTGGCGTCAGTGCTATTAAGTTCAGCTTTCCAAGCTGCAGATTTCCAAGTGGCTGATAGCCTCCAGTACTTGCAAAGTTGTTTGGATCATTTCCTGACTGCGTTATAGGGCCGCTGTTTATTATCGGATTGTTGTTGTTTACCCCTATTCCCCACAACACGTCAAGAGTGAAAAGTGCATACGAATTATTCAAAATTACATTTGCATTGCTTGTGCCGTTCAAAATTTTCTTCTGCTCCAGGGTCAGAGGCTCTCCGGAGCTGTTGAGAATTGCTGAAAGCGCCGAAACATTTAGGGCATTTGAATCAACAAGCTGTTTGGCAGTTTTACCCCATCTGACTGGAAACGTGTAGCCCTGATTGGGTAGCACCTGCTGTATCAAACTATTGTAGTTTATCTGGGATGCATTTATTTGAGGAGCTGATGCAAACAGGGCCAATTGGTTTGAGGGTAAAAGGATAGCGGGCTTAGATACGTTATAGTGATTGCTTAATTGAAAATATGATACAGATAATACCAGAGCAACAAACACAAAACCACCTAACATGGCGACAGGGGCCTTGCTCTTCTGTTTTTTCAAATTTCTCCAAATTTTTCTCTTTGTCTTCATTTGCTCACTATAAGTTTTATCTGCTCTCCATCTTTTAATATTATATTTCTATAATTTCCGCTATATAGCGTATTGTCAACATAAGCTGTTATGGAATTATTGAACAGTGACTGCACATTATGGCTTGGTCCATAGTTTCCATAGTATTGAGTTTTGTTCCATACGTCAATAAATTGTCCTAGTGTGTAATTTGAAACTGTGGGCGATTCAAGATGTATTGTGCCTGTTGAATCGTGAGTGTGGAGCCAGTAGAGGCAAGAGCTTTTTATGCCTATCTGCGGCACTGTAACATTATTGCCGTTATACACAATGCTTAAATGCGGATGTATGTGAATTACGCTGCCTTCGAAGGAATTACATTGAATGCCATCTACGGTCTGTGCATTTACGACAGAAGGCGTCGAAGTTAAAAAGAAAATAATAATCGCAACAAAAACTGCTACTCCTGCAAGGGCCGATGTCTTTCTATTTACAATTCCACCTGACAATTTAGAGGTGATGCTGCTTGCTTTTGCTACAGTTCTTGAAGTCTCTTGGGAATCAATAATATTGTGTTTATCCTTAAGGTGCTGCAGTAAAGAGATATCAGAGCCGAATTCTTGGCCGCATTTATCACATCTTAGAGTCATACAATTACACACTTTTATTTTGTCTTAACCTTGCAAATGGGTTCGGAAAATTTATTTAGATAATATCCTATTGCTGCGAGGTTAAAAATTATTAATGCCCCAAAAATATATGGATTGTAGTTTTTTAAAAATGAGATAAATGTTAATACGTTGGGGCTGCTTATGCCTGCCGCTGTTGCTACTACAGCTGGAAAAGTAGTAGTGCAGCCGCATAAGCCGGTACCTGATGCTAGAGTAGCAAAGCTTGTAGCAGTTCCTGAGGTCTTTGCGTTGTTTCTTATTGTGTTTTTTATGGAATATATCGCAATTGTCAGCGCAATTGATGAGGTAGCAACCAGCCCAAAAATCAGGAATCCTGAAGTCCTGACCATCACTGCTCCGCCGCCTTGGACATAGGCAAGATAAAGGAATAGACCATAATATGCGACCGCCAAAAACAGGTTTAATGCAATGTATTTTGGCTTATAGATGCTTCTCATCACTGGGAGTACAGCATTGAAATATGATTTCTTCTTGTGCATTAAACTCAGCCACCGCAGCAGTCTTCAAGGTCAATTATATGCGCTACCTTAATCGCATCGAAATTGTAGGTTTTTATGAGATATTTTGCAAGTCCTGCGTGCGCATACCATGCCCAGCACTGGCAGCAGCACCAGCCATGATCAGCAGTAATGGTTGAAGCGTCATTAAATACTGCAGTCTGGCTTTGGTTCAGGGTTATATTGTAATAATTAAGCATCTGCTTTACCTGCGCCACAGAAACATTGTACGGGTTTTGAGGTATTGCTGGTATATTTGTGTAGTTGTTCTTTAATTCGGTAATTTGCTGCACGTAGTGGTTGTAGTCCATAGGGCTGCAACAGGAGCCCTGGAAGTAGGTGTTATTTGGCTGGGAGTTTACTGATTTATATATTGCAGCCAGATTGCCCAAATATGCGCACTGATCGCTGGTAGCTTGGCTCAGCGCTTGAAACTGTAAATGCATCGAATTATCAGAAGCTGAGCTTTTTGAAAAAGATGGTGTTGAAGATGAATTCATTAACATGAATCCAGCTATTACGGCAACTACGGCGACTGCTAAAATTGCCAAAACAGTTATATTTCTCTTTTTAAAACTAATTATTTCCTCATTCATTTTTAAACCCCCTGCTTAGATAATATCATTTTAAGGCCATTATGCAGCTGATAGCTGTTTATCAATATTTTGTTGTATAGCATAATAGGGCTGCGCACCTGTAATCTGCACGTATCCTTTTTTACTATTGCCTATGAAGAATGTAGGTGTTCCGCTCACACCGCTGCTCTGCCCTAATTGTGTTAAATTTTGAACTCGCGACTGATACTTCTGGCTGTCTAAACATGAGTTGAATTGTTGAGCATTGAGGCCTGCTATATTAGTGGCTAAGGCTTTGACCTTATCTGCTGTTGCCCATCCAGAATTTTCTGTTCCTTGGTGAGAATACATGTAATCGTGATATTCATAATATTTCCCTTGATCGCTTGCACACCATGCTCCCTGACCTAAGGTTTGTGAATCTGGCCCTAAGAATTGGAAATCTAAGAAGTAGAATTTTATTTTTCCGGTATTGGTGTAATTCTGCATTACTTGTGGCTCGCTTTGCTGAAAGAACCTTTCACAGAAAGGACATTGATAATCGCCGAATTCTACAAAGTTTATTGTTGAGGAGTTAGAGCCTCTAAATGGCGCATAGGAAGGTATTGCAAGGTTTGTACTTCCTGAACTTGCACTGTTTCCTCCGCCCGAGCCGCTCGATCCTCCTGGAATACTTGTTGTTGGAATGCTTACCGTTCCTGTCCCAGAAAGCGTAGGCGGTGCCTTGCTTGCTGGAGAGCCTCCAATGAACCAGTTAGTTACAAAACCGGCTAGAAATCCTACCATCAAAAAAGCAACGGCAATCATTTTAACGTAAGTGGTCCTTTTCATCGTTATGGTTTCAGAGTCTGCTATAGTATCACTTCTAACCGTTTTTATTGGTATATATTTTATAGGTATATAAAGCTTTGCATATTTTGTAAAGCTTCTTAACATTTGCATAAAATGCTACTACAATTTTGTGAGGAAACACATGTCCCTAGGAATGACGCCTGCGGAAAAGGCAGGCCTAATCGAATACAATGGCGAAAAATCTGAGATGGACAGATGGAAATTCCTGATAAAACGGGCATCAGAGTGCATCAATTCCTCTTTAACGTTGATATCAACCGTATTGTGGTACGGTGCCAAATGCTACCTATCAACAAAGTAATTTATATTTATACAATCAAATTCATTTTATGAAAGAGGGGAAATTTGATAAATTTCTAAGCCCTTTAGAGGATGTTGTAGTTAACGTGCTATTTTCGAAAAAAGAGCTTACGAGCAGGGAGATCTTCAGATTATTAAAGAAAAAGGGTAGTCGGGTTGCGCTTACAAGCATTGCCGTCACTCTTGATAGGCTGCATTCTAAGGGATTAGTTACAAGAAGAATGGAGACGTGTAGGGGCGGCTTTAGGTACGTTTATACAGTCAGGGGAAATAAAAATGACGTATACAGACTGATTCTTGGCAGGACAGTTGATAGGCTAATGAAAAGATTTGGTCCAATAGCTGCGAGCTACTTCAACGAAAAATTCGGAAAAGGTGTGTGAATGGATATAATTCTATATATATTAACGTGCATTTGGACATTTATATCGAATCCATTTTATGGATTCGTTGTGTTTTTAGCAATCTCTTTGGCAATTGCTACAGTTTTTGCAATAAACAACAGAACAACAAATCCGCATAAAATGACCAGATTGACGTATGTACATTTGGCAGCTATCTTCACGCCTATTCTTTTGTTTGGAGGCCATATGAATTGCAGCGGAGGGCTACTTGCATGTGGTATGCCAGCTATAATTTCACAGTTTATTTTAGGCTCGTTTTTGGCCACAATTATAAGCGTATATCTGATATTGCCGATGGTCTATCCTATTTTATACAGGGCTAGAAGGATAGCAGAGGGTAGATTGTATGAGAGGTTAAACACACTATCTGCAACTTTAGATTTGAAAACACCAAAATTGTACGTAGCAGATTGTGGTTTGCCCATTTCGTTTTCTGTTTCTGGAGTAAGGCCAGCAGTGTTTATTTCTGTTGCAATGTTGGAATTGATGAAAGAGAGGGAGTTGGATGCAATCTTTGTCCATGAGCTTACACATATTAGAAATTCGACACCAAACTTGAAATCTTTAGTGTCAGTTGCAAGATTATTTTCTCCGCTTTATATGCTGGTAAGAGCTGATGAAATTCTCCAGAGAGAAGAGCTGCACGCTGACATATCAGTTCTTCAAATAAGTTCTTTGTCACCATACCTCTATTCAGCAAAGGCAAAGATCAGTGCTGTAAATATTTAGATAAATTTAAGAGGTTTATTTATGTTGATTTCATGAGGGATCTAGTTTGTGGAATGGAAGTAAGCGAGAGCAGCAAATTTGCAAGCAGCTATAAAGGCAGAAAATATTATTTCTGCTCAGGCAAATGCAAGGAAGCCTTTGACAAAAGCCCTGATAAGTACGCCAAGGCAGATGATTAGCTAATGGAATACCAATGCAGCGTGTGCGGTTTGCATTATAAAGAGGGGGAGCTGGCTCGCAGATGCTACAGGTGGTGCTCTGCGCACAACAGCTGCAACCTTGGGATAGCAAGAAATTCCTTGGAAGCGAGCAGGAGCAGAAAGCGAGAGTGAATCAATGGCAACAGACCCTATTTGCGGAATGTACGTGAATGAGGCAGAGTCCAAGCTGACCGGCGAGAGGAGCGGCAGAAAATACTATTTCTGCAGCGTGAACTGCAGACTGCAGTTCGAGAAGCCTGAGAAGGAAATGTCTATGCTGAAAACGGCCCTGCTTGTTTCGTGGCCGCTTACCATAATCGTAGCTGTATTGACATATGCGCTCCAGATAGCATATGCAAACTACATAATGTTCGTACTCGCTGGCATTGTCCAGTTCTATGCAGGCTCTAGGTTCTATGCTAGTACTCTCGATGCCATAAAGAACAAGTCAGCCAACATGGACACTCTGATAGCTATAGGCACTAGTGCGGCTTGGGCTTACAGCACCATAGTTACCTTTATGCCCAGAGCTTTCCCAACAGGAGGCGTTTATTTCGACACATCAACAATCATAATATCGCTAATACTGACCGGAACGTATATGCAGAGGCTTGCGGAGTCTCGTGCATCAAATGCGATTTCTGCCCTCATATCATTGCAGCCCAAGATAGCGCACATAATTAAAGGGAATAAGGTTATAGACAAACCGATTGAGGAGATAGTGCCAGGGGACTTATTGCTTGTCAAACCTGGGGAAAAAATTCCTACAGATTCGATTGTCGTAGATGGGGAGAGCTCTATTGATGAATCTATGATTACAGGAGAAAGCAT
>JAGWGN010000008.1 GCA_028867335.1 Microcaldota archaeon
TTGTCGCAAACGCGAAGGAGCTAATACAGGGCGAGCTCGTTATAAAGGCGGACAAGGAGGGCCAGGCAATCCTAAAGAAGATGGGATACAAGGCGGAGCTTGGATCCAAGGGGATCGTCATCCAGAACAGGGACGGCACGATAAAGATAGACGCAAGCCTTGAGAGCACGATAAACAACCACATCGAGATGATAAGGAGCAGGATCTCGGAGAATCTCTTCATCGAGGACAAAAAGCCTGCGGCAAAGGCCGCAAAGCAGGTGAAGGCCAAGGCAAAGAAGGCTCCAAAGCCAAAGAAGGTTGCAAAGAAATCCAAGAAGACAAAGAGGAAGTGATAACATGCCAGTAGCGGGATATGAGGCGGCAAGCTTATACGGGTATTCCACCGCACGCGTCAAGGCGATGGAGTCGAAGATGATAAGAAAGGAGGTTATGCAGAGCATAATCAACGCCAAGGACATCCCGAACATGCTCTCGATTCTGGTCCAGACCGACTACAAGAAGAACCTCGAGGAGTACGGAGGGGTAAACATAAAGTCCGACATGATCGACTTTGCGCTCTCAAAGAACCTCGGAAACAACGTCGACAAATTGATAACGATCGCACCGATAGTGAACAGGGGAATCGTCCGCGCAATCGCAGGAAAGTGGGACATGTACAACATAAAGCTCGCAATAGAGGCAAAGGAGAAGGGATCAAGCTTTGCAGACATCTCAAAGTACGTGATCGACTACGGAACATACAACTCTACAACGCTCAAGGAGCTCATGAACGAGCCTAACATTGAGAGCATGATAAACAGGGCGATGATAAACTCGCCTTACAGAAAGACGCTTGCTGCTGCGCTTGAGACCTACAGAAAGGAGAAGAGCGCACTGAGCGCCGCAGTGACAATTGACAAGCTCTACTACGAGCAGATGGGCTCAATAATAATTCGGCTAATCGACATGCACCACGAGTCCGCGCAGGTGATAAAGGCGGACATGGACATGAGAAACCTTCTGATGCTAATCCGCGCAAAGAGGCACGAGATGAAGTTCGCGGACTTCAGCGGGACGCTAATCGAGAAGGGATCAATAAAGGTGAACCAGCTAAGGGAGCTCTACGAGGGGGCAAAGGATTTAGAGTCAATGATAAAGGAGATAAAGGTTTTTGACCTCAGCGAGGAGCTGGGAAGATACAAGGCAAACAAGAGAAAGGAGCTCTTGATATTTGAGATGGGGATGAAGAACAGCATCTTCAACAAGAGCATAAAGCTGCTCAAGCACAGCGTCCTCTCAATTGGGACGATAATCGCATACGCATACCTCAAGGAGATCGAGGTATTCACGCTCAGGATAATAATCAAGGGAAAGACCTACGGGCTCGGACGAGAGGAGCTTGCAAAGATGATGGTATGGAAGGCAGAGTAGCAAACAAGGAGTACAAGATCGCCGTGATCGGCAGCAGACTGCTAGCCATAGGCTCAAAGCTCTCCGGGGTCACAGAGTCATACACCGTGACAGAGCAGGAGGAAACAGAAAGCCTTCTCAGGGAGCTTCTGCAGAAGAGCGACGTGGGAATTATAGTCATAACTCAGAGCCTCATAAAGAAGATAAGAGACAGAAAGTTGCTCTACGCGATAGACAACAGCCTGATGCCTCTGATAATTGACGTTGCGGACTTCAACGAGCCGCAGCAGGAGACGGACGTTCTGAGGAAGATGATCCTCAGGGCAGTTGGAATAGACATCAATAGAATGTCGAAATGAAGTGATGATTTGGGAATAATAGAAAAAATAGCGGGACCCCTTGTGGTTGCAAACGGAATGATGGGCAGCAACATGTACGACGTGGTTAAGGTAGGGAAGCTGAAGCTGATAGGGGAGATTATCCAGCTAAAGAAGGAGAAGGCAGTTATACAGGTCTATGAGGACACAGGGGGACTTAGGCCAGGAGAGACAGTGGTTTCAACAGGGCTTCCTCTTGCAGTGGAGCTCGCTCCAGGAATACTCGGAAAGATATACGATGGAGTGCAGAGGCCTCTTGACTCAATCGAGAAGATATCGGGAAGCTTCATCGGAAGAGGAATCGATGTCGCGCCGCTTGACAAGAAGAAAAAATGGAAGTTTGTCGCTCAGATAAAGAAGGGCGCAAGGGTCAGCGAGGGGGCAATCCTCGGATTCGTCCAGGAGACCCAGCTGCTAAAGCACTACATCATGGTTCCAAAGGGGATATCAGGAACAGTCGAGAAGATCAAGGAAGGAAACTTCACAATCGAGGATGAGGTCGCAGTCGTAAAGAGCAACGGAAAGATGGTAAGCCTCAACATGATTCAGAAGAGATCGGTTCGAACTCCGGGAGAGTACAAGAGCAAGTTCGCATCGGCTGAGCCTCTGGTTACAGGGCAGAGGGTGGTCGACACGTTCTTCCCGGTCGCAATGGGAGGAACCGCAGCGCTTCCGGGACCATTTGGATCTGGAAAGACAGTTCACCAGCACCAGCTCGCCAAGTTCTCAAACGCGGACATAGTTCTCTATGTCGGATGCGGAGAGCGAGGAAACGAGATGACTGAGGTGCTTGTAGAGTTCCCGGAGCTGCTCGACCCAAAGACAAACAGGCCGCTCATGGAACGAACCGTTCTGATTGCAAACACAAGCAACATGCCTGTCGCAGCAAGAGAGGCGAGCATCTACACAGGAATCACAATCGCGGAATACTTCAGGGACATGGGATACAACATAGCACTCATGGCCGACTCCACATCAAGATGGGCTGAGGCAATGCGAGAGATGTCTGCAAGGCTTGAGGAGATGCCTGGAGAGGAAGCATACCCAGCATATCTGCCAAAGAGGCTCGCTGAATTTTACGAGAGGGCAGGAAAAGTGGAGAGCCTAAACGATAAGATAGGCTCAATCACAATTATCGGAGCAGTCTCACCAGCTGGGGGAGACATCTCAGAGCCGGTGTCACAGGGAACACTTAGAGTCACAAAGACCTTCTGGGCACTTGACGCATCGCTTGCGAACTCAAGGCACTTCCCATCGATAAACTGGCTAAACAGCTACTCGCTCTACCTCAACGCACTAAACGAGTGGTACGTGAAGAACATCGGAGAGAGCTTCCCAGACAACCGCAAGACGGCGATGACTCTGCTCCAAAGAGAAGGAGAACTAAAGGACATCGTGCAGCTGGTGGGTGCAGACGCGCTTCCTGACGCGGAAAGAATAGTGCTCGAGGTCGGAAGGATAATCAGGGAGGACTTCCTCAGGCAGAACGCATACGACTTTGTGGACGCATTCACGGGAATGGAGAAGCAAAAGAAGATGCTTGAACTCATACTCTACTTTGGAACAAGGGCAAACGACGCAGTCAAGGTCGGCGTGCCAAGCGACAAGATAGTGACGATGAAGATAAGGGCTGACATCTCCAGAATGAAGGAATGGAAGGAGGAGGATGTCGCAAGCGCCTCAAAGAAGCTAAAAGGCGAGATAGACTCTGCCTTCGACGCTCTGATAAAGGAGGAGGCAATATCGGCAAGAAATTAGTGATAACATGAAGTTCGAAATAGAATACAAGACAATTGAAAGCGTTGCAGGGCCACTGGTGGTTGTGAAGAACGTGAGGAACGCCTCTTACAACGAGATCGTGAGAATCAACATGGCAAACGGCGAGTCCAGGCTTGGGCAGGTTCTCGAGACGGGATCGGGATACGCGGTGGTGCAGGTGTTCGGAGCGACAAGCGGAATGAACATAGACAAGACATCGGTAACTTTCCTTGGCGACACATTCAGGTACGGAGTGTCTGAGGACATGTTCGGAAGGATCTTTGACGGACAGGGAAGGCCGATTGACGTTAAGGCGAGCGTTAAGTACGAGGAGAAGTTCGATGTCAACGGAGAGCCGATCAATCCAGTGTCAAGGGCGATGCCAAGCGACTTCATCGAGACAGGAATCTCATCAATTGACGGACTGATAACGCTGGTCAGAGGGCAGAAGCTGCCGATCTTCTCCGCATCAGGACTTCCGCACAACGAGCTCACGGCGCAGATCGCAAAGCAGGCAACGGTGAAGGGAAGCGAGTCATTTGCGGTCGTGTTCGCCGCAATCGGAATCACATACGATGACGCAACATACTTCATCAACGAGTTCAAGAAGGCAGGATCGCTCTCAAGGACGGTCGCATTCATCAACCTTGCAGACGACCCAAGCATCGAGAGAATCCTAACCCCTAGAATCGCGCTAACAACCGCAGAGTACCTTGCATACGAGAAGGGGTACCATGTGCTTGTCATCCTAAACGACATGACAAACTACGCTGAGGCTCTCAGAGAGCTTGCAAGCGCAAGGGAGGAGGTTCCTGGAAGAAGAGGATACCCGGGATACATGTACACCGACCTTGCAGGAATCTACGAGAGGGCAGGAATAATCAAGGGAAAGAAGGGAAGCATAACGCAGCTGGACGTCGTGACGATGCCTGGCGACGATGTCACCCACCCAATCCCGGACCTGACGGGATACATAACTGAGGGACAGATATTCTTGAGTAGGGACCTTGCAAACAGAAACATCTACCCACCAGTCAACCCGCTCGGTTCGCTCTCAAGGCTCATGAACAACGGAATCGGTTCCGGAAAGACAAGAGAGGACCACAGGGGAGTCGCAGACCAGCTCTACGGGGCATACGCAAAGGCGCAGGAGGCAAAGAACCTTAGCTCGGTGGTAGGCGCAGAGGCGCTTAGCGACTCGGACAAGGTTCTGCTCAAGTTCGGCGAGGACTTTGAAAAGAGGTTCCTTGGCCAGGGAAGAAACGAGGCAAGGACAATTGAGGACACGCTAAACATCGGATGGGACCTGCTATCGTACCTAAAGGAGGAGGACCTCACAAGGATAAAGCGGGACTACATCGCAAAGTACTACAAGAAGGACGTGAAAAAGTGAAGAAGCTCAGCCCAACTAGGATGAATCTGACAAACCTCAAGAAGACGAGGGCGATGGCAAAGAAGGGCCACGACATACTCGAGAAGAAGAAGGAGGTCTTGGTGATCGAGTTCATGAAGCTCCTCCAGCAGTCGAAGAACGACAGGACCTATCTCTACGAGATGATCCAGGGGGCCTACAAGACCGTTGCGATTGCATCAACCTACATCGGGGACTTCGAGCTCGAAAACGTCGCGGCAAGCATGCCCGAGACGACCCCTGTAAAAATAACCCTAAAGAATATCATGGGGGTTAGGCTGCCGGAGATCAGCAAGGCGCCAAGGAGCATGACGATGCTAAACCGCGGATACAGCCTTCTCACGACCAGCACAGCAGTTGACGATGTGAGCGACTCGTTTGAGGAAGTGCAGAACTCAATTATAGAAATCGCAAAGCGAGAGCAGGGGCTCAAGAGGCTTGTGATCGAGATCGACAAGACGAAGAGAAGGGTCAATGCGCTCGAATACGTGATCATGCCGGGGCTTAGGGCGCAGTCCAAGTACATAGCGATGAGGCTTGACGAGATCGACAGGGACATGTTCTCCGCGCTCAAGCACGTCAAGAAGAAGCTTGCAACGGTGTCGAAATGACAAACGCCTGCCTCTTCAGCGGTGGCAAGGACTCTACTTTTGCATTGCACAAGGCGCTGGCAAGCGGCATCGAGATAGACCTACTCATTACAGTCCAGACCCAAAACGATTTCAGCTACATGTTCCACTACCCGAACATTGAGGCGACAAAGCTGCAGGCCGAGGCGCTTGGAATACGGCAGGTTATAGTCAAAACAAAGGGTCTCAAGGAGGATGAGGTGCGGGACCTCGAGCAGGCGCTTATCGACAATGACGTGAAGCTGTTTGTGAGCGGCGCGATCGCAAGCGAGTACCAAAAGGAGAGGGTTGAGGGAATCGCAAAGCGCAACAAGATGAAGTCAATTGCGCCACTCTGGCACATAGACCCCGAAGTCGAACTCAAAGAGATAGTGGAAAACTATGAGGTCATAATATCCCAGGTGAGCGCGGAGGGGTTTGACAGGAGCTATATCGGGGCAAGGATAGACGCGCAGATGGTGGAGAGGCTCAGGGAGCTCAAGGCAAAGCGAGGGATAAACCTGTTATTTGAGGGAGGCGAGGCTGAGACATTCGTGCTCAACGCACCGCTGTTCAAGAAAAGGATAGTGATTGAGGAATCGGAGACGCTCTGGAACGGGAGCGTGGGCAGATTTGTCATAAAGAAGGCAAAGCTGACTGAGAAATAGTCAAAAAAAAGGGAAAAAATCGGAGATTTAATAAACACTTTGAGGCAAATAATATTATGGATGACATTAAGATCTGGAAGGAAAATGGATGGTATATTGCACATATCCCTGCGTTGGGCGTAGTAGACCAGGCAAAAACTTTGAAAGGGCTAAAGAAGGAGTTAAATGAGGCAATAGAGCTCTCGCTTGAAAGCATAATTATTGACGATTTGAAATTCACAGGAAGCAGAGTAAACAAACTGAGAAGTTTGCTCGCAAGCGCGGTTATAAACAAGATTGATGGCATTATTTCTAAAAAGGAAGGTAAAACGATTATGGCAAAGGCATAAGGTCGGAATTATGGCCAGGCTTGTCATAAAAGATAGGGAACTGCTTAAGATTCTTACTAAAAGATTTGGATTCACAGTGCTCCGACAAAAAGGTAGTCATGTGCGATTATCAGATGGAGGGCATAGAGTTACAATCCCGCTTCATAATAGAGAATTAAAAGAGGGGACACTTCATGCCATATTGGAACAAGCAGGCATCAGCAAGGAGGAACTCATAAAAGAGCTTTAAGGGGATCAGAACTTTATGCACTTAAGTATCTTGCCGGCAGCCTGCCGAGGGTCCTTTGATTCAGATAGGATTTTCTGAAACTCCTTGTAGTTCTCAGGCACGCTTAGCTTCTCGTCCAGGCGGTTTTTGAAAAGCGAAAAAAGCTCGTCGCGGATCTCGCTTTCCAGCTGCAGCTTTCTTCGCTCCGCGGTTGTTGGGGCTTTATCGCTTATTATTTTGGTGAGCACATCAAAGAGTTCCCCAATCCCCTTTCCGGATTTCGTTGAAATGCTAAGCACTTCCTTGCCCGAGAAACTTAAGTGGTATTTCAACGAGTCGTATAGCTGCGATGCGCCCCTTAGGTCCGACTTGTTTGCAAGGTAGATGTCCCCTATCTCGGTGAGGCCTGCCTTTATCACCTGTATTCCGTCCCCCGTATTTGGGCTGAAGACCACAGCAACAACATCCGCAATACCCCTGATGTCGGTTTCAGTCTGTCCTGCCCCAACGCTCTCTATTATTATCAGATTAAATCCTGCGTATTCCAGCAGGCGTATGTCATCCCTTAGCGCAAGGGATAGTGCGCCAGTCGCCTCACCTGAGGGTATGCTGTGCACGAAGATCTTGGCGTCGGTAAGCTGCTGCATCCTCACTCGATCCCCCAAAAATGAGCCGCCAGTTATCTTGCTTGAAGGATCAACTGCAAGAACGGCAACTTTGTAGCTTTCGGAATCGAATTTCTGGGCGAGCTTGTTGATCATAGTGCTCTTGCCAGAACCTCCTGGACCAGTAACCCCGATTCTTACGCTCTCCTTGGGATCCCTAAACAGCTCCCTAATTATTGCGGTGGAATTGGAATCGGCAGCCTCTATGCTTCGTATCGCCTTTGCGATGTAGCGCCTTTCGCCTCGCTTTATGCCCTCTAGGATCTCCCTTGAATCCATAATGGGTTAGAAGTGCCACCCTTTATAACATTTATCCACGGAATGTATACTATGGCATTATCCGAAAGGAGCAAGTACGCATTCAATCCAATAGACGAGGACAACGAGCTTGCGGAAAGGATCGTAAAATCAGGAAAGAAGGTCATCCAGCTCAACAGGGGGGACATCTCGCTCTATTTTCCTACGCCCAAGTACATAGAAGATGCATACGTCAAGGCGATACGCGAAAATAGGACCTCCTACACGCGCTCAAGCGGAATTCCGGAGTTGATTGATGCTGTCAGGGGCAGATACAAGAGAATGTTCAATCTGAACCTCAAGGAAGAGGACATAATAACAACGCAGGGAGTCTCTGAGGGGCTCTATTTCCTCAACGCGTCACTGCTCAATCCGGGAAACCACGCGATAATCTTTCGGCCATACTACACGCAGTACATACCGAACATCGAGCTTGCGGGCGGAAAGGCATACTACTTAGACTACGATGAAAAGAAAGAATGGGACATAGACACCGATGAGCTTGAGAACCACATAAAGAGGATGAAAAAGAAGAGGGGGATAAAGTACATAATGATCACCAACCCGAACAACCCCACAGGGACTGTTTTGGGGAGGGGGACGCTTGAGAAAATAGTGGATCTTGCCAACGAGCACAAACTCATACTTGTCAGCGACGAGATATATGATGAGATAGTATACAACGGCGCAAAGTTCACAAGCATCTCGCAGCTTGCAAAGGGGGTTCCGCATGTAATACTTAATGGAGCGTCAAAGAACCTTGACGCGACCGGATTCAGAATAGGATTCATGATAGTCCCAGGGGAAGACAGGGTGTCAATGGAACTAAAGAGAAAGTTTGCAGACTTCGCGTCGGTTCGCGTCTCCGTAAATGCGCCAGCGCAGTATGCGATTGCCGAGGCGATAAGAAACGTCAAGGAGCACAAGAAGGCGATAGGTTACATGGTGAGGGAGATCGAGGATCGGGTGAACTTCGCGGTGAAGAGGCTCGGGGAGAACCCTTACCTTGAGATGGTCAGGCCAAACAGCGCCTACTATATCCTGCCGAGAATAGATTTAAAATCATTGAACTACAAGAGTGATAAGGAGTTCGTTGACGAACTTCTAAGAAGCAAGCTTGTCCAGATAACCAGGGGATCCGGATTTGGCGCAAAGAGCCACATAAGAATCGTGGCGCTACCTGACAAACAGACCCTTGGCGAAGCAATAAATAGGCTAAACGAGTTTTGTATGAAGCGCTCAGGCAGGTAAAAGATGGAGGTATAGTCTAGTGGTAGGACGCGACCTTTACACGGTTGAGGCAGGAGTTCAATTCTCCTTACCTCCATAGAACTCAGAGTAATGGTTCTCTAGGCTTAGTCTTATATATGTTTCCCAGAACATAATAAATGTGGAAGACGAGAAAAAAAGGCTGCAAAGGAAAATCGACGACCTACTTGCCAGGATAAAGGAGCGCAAGATGCCGGCGGCGAATGTGAGCGCGGTTAACAACTGGATAAACTTCATGCGGGCCAAGGGCTCAAATCCAAATACGATACTCAAGAACCTTTACTACATGTCATGGTTTCTAAATTCCCTTTCCGCAAAAACAGACATCACAAAAGCGACTCGGCAGGAGATTGAGTCGGCCATGGCGAAGATTGAGAGTTCGGACTACTCGGGCACCACAAAGGGAAACATCAAGGTAATAATAAAGGCGTTCTACAAGCACTGCCTCGGGGAGGACCTCTACTATCCCAAGCAGATCGCATGGGTCAAGTCCTCAAAAAGCCGCAAAAAGATCCTGCCTGAGGACATCTTGAGCGAGGAGGAGGTCCTGAAGATGATAGAGGCATCGGGCAACATGAGGGACAAGGCGATAATAGCGGTGCTCTACGATTCCGGAATAAGGGTCGGGGAGCTTTTAAGCCTCAGGATAAGAAGCGTCGATCTTTCAGGCGAGCCGGCGCACATAATTGTTGACGGCAAGACAGGCATGAGGAAGATACCGATACTCTTCAGCGCCCCGTACCTTTCAAATTATCTGGAGCTTGTCAAGGGCAAGAAGCACGACGAATTCCTCTGGACAGGAATAGGCACTTGGACGGCATCCAACAAGCTGGTGGATAGCTCCGCAATAAGGAAGCTGCTTAGGATAGTTGCAAAGAAGGCGGGAATACATAAGAGGATGTATCCGCACCTCTTCCGCCACAGCAGGGCGACATACTACGCGAACAGGCTTACCGAGCAGCAGCTCAAGGCGCTCTTCGGATGGACTGGGGACAGCACGATGGTCAGCACTTACGTCCATATGAGCGGAAGGGACATCGATGACGCGGTGATGCAGACATACGGCAAAATCCCAAAGGAGATGAGTGCGCCGAAGCTGATCGAGAAGGTATGCCCAAGGTGCAGGTACGCAAACGGCATCGACTTCCTGCACTGCAAGCGCTGCGGCGCCTCCCTTGAGATGGGCATGACAATGAAGGGAGAGCAGGTGAACAACGCGCTTAGGGATTCGCTCCTGGAGTCGGCCAAGGACCCGAAGTTCCTAGAGGATTTGATAAATCTACTTTCGCAAAAGAAGGGTGGAAAAAGGAATAGGTAATGATATGGCCGAGAATGTTTTTCATAGGAGCCTGCTTGCAATAAGCAGCGTAAGCCTCATCGGGAGCTGCGAGACCAGGTTCATGGAGGCGATGGTAGGCAAACCTAAAGTCACCAAGCAGATGCAGATCGGCAAGGTGATGCACGAGAAACTTGCCGCTCCGCTTCCTAAGATAACAATTGAGGAGGTTATAGAGAAGATAAAGTCCGGGGGAACGGGAGGCGTCAGGGAGCTGCCTGTGACGGATAAGATAAACAGGCTAATCGGAAGGATCGACCAGCTGGAGTTGATGGGTAGGAACGCCAAGGGCGTCAACAATGCACTCATAATAGATGACAAATACCCCAAGTTCAAATTCAATGAAATGCCGCTCTACTACAAGCTGCAGCTATCCGCCTATGCGGTTGCAATAAAGAACTCAGAGGTATTTGGCAGCATATGCGATATAGTTGGCCTTAGGTTGATTTCACGGGAACCAGGATCTCATGTGATAACTGGCACTTTTGATGTTGAGGGAGAGGAACTTGCGCAGTGCAAGTCAAATGTCGCAGAAGCGGCAAATGAGGCATGGCAGCTCTATGATCGCAAGAGGGAACCCGAGCACAGGAGGTTCGATGTCGGGAAGGGGGAGTGGGTCAGGTGCTATTGCAGCTTGGGGAAGGCGGGTTTGGGGTGGTCATAAGCACGCAGCAACTCGATGACCTACCTCAGGTGTTCGCCAACTCTAGCGCGGTTACCATGTTGCACAACTACAGGGACATCAGCATATACGCCAAGAACGCGTTCAACCTGAATCCTTTTGAGATTGCATACCTTAGGTCCGCGGCGCAGGGCGAGGCCCTTGTCTTTGACCGCCATCTCGCGCAGCTCGGGCAGTGGTGGCCCGAATATGTGAAAATTAATCCACTTACAAACGAGGAGAAAGTGAGGCTAGCCGGAATGAATTCCGAATATGCCCCGGAACTCATAAATGAAGCGCAACAGAAGATATCTTTGGGCAATGCAGTGACGAAGGCAAGCAAAAGCGTGAAGGCTCATACAATACCGTTGCCTGAAGGGGCGCCAACACCCGGAGAACACGCCGGGCTTCTGGGGATATATCGCAATCAGGGCAAGGACCTTGGCACAATCGTCAACTTCATCAGGCAAAAGGGCTGGCTCACAAGTGCCAACTCATTATACGGATACAAAGGAAAACCAAGTATATTCGAAACACTGGCAAGCAGAGGAATGGTGAAAGTAGTGAATAACATGTATGTGCTCACCGAAGCAGGAATGGTGTGGGTGGATCCAAATGTGATTGTATCCGTTCAGTCGGATAAGCTGGGATCGGAGCAGCACAAGCAGCTCCTCATAAAGCTGGTAGACAAACTGCATGAGGACAACATGCTGACAGTATCAAGAAAGGAAAAGCACTCATTCGACATAGTCGCATATCCGGTCAATGCAAAGAAGAAGAGCCTCTGGGACACAAACGGCGCAAAGGGGTATGAAGCGCAGACTAGTGCAAGAACGGATTCGGTAAAAGAGAACATGCACAAATCAGAGAAGTGGAAAATGCCGACGGTGTGGGCTGCAGACAATGCGGAAGTGCTTGAAGGGATAAAGGTCCAGACAGCCCGTAAGAACGAGTACCTGCTGGTGTAGTCGATATTGAAGGGCCAGAGGCTCCAATCATGGGGACCGAAGCCTCCAACCCCATTTAACATATGCGGGTAGTCATATTAGTAAGCTACGATTATGGTACAAATCGATAGATTAGATTTATATAGTAAAACGGACAACATTAATTTGTACAGTGTTGAATATGAAGAATTTAATCGTCAATAATAAGAACAAGAGCATAATTGTGGTGAAATTTTCAAATCCTAATTGCCCGCGAATGCTTGCGAACGAGAACTTTGTGGCATTCAGGGATGACTATAGTGGCAAAATGAGGATAAAAAATATCAAGCTAATGAAAAAACTGAGCTCATTTTGATTCTTTCTCAAATAATCTTTTGTAAGATTCGTATTCTTCCAAATGGAACGGCCATTTGCCGATTATCAAATAAGTCAGCATAGCCCTGTCTATGCGTGGGCTCTCTACTGCCCATAATCGCTGAATAAGATCAGGACCTCGCTTGGATAGTCTTTCCCCGTCTTCAAATGTGCAAAGATACATGCCGTCATACGCTCCGGTTACGTCTGCAATAAAGCAATAGTCGTTGGTTATCTCACTGGCGGTTTCGTTGAGGAGTTCTTTGGCAAAATTTATGAAAAATTTGTGATGGTGTTCCTTGGTGGGAATCAGACGAAGACCATATGCCGATATTATCTTTTTGTCTGGTTTCTGAGTAAGTGCAGAAAACTTCTTTATTATCCCTTTTTCTTTCAATTTTCTTAGGATGTAAACAACATGCATCGGGTTTTTGATTTTGCATTTTTCACATATCTCTTTTAGCCTCGCTCTAGAATTATTATTTAGGAGCATCAGTACTTTTTTCTCTGAATTTGACAATATGGGACTTTCTTTAATGAGTTCGCTCCTCAAAGCTAAAAAGCCTATCGATTTTTCATCCATGATTGATGATTTGAATACTGGTCTGTATTCTCCCAAATCCATCCGCAGCCTCCATTCCCAAGCCTTGAAATCTTTGGAGGTTATGCCCACCACATACAACAAAAGATCAAAATCGCCAGTGGCAAGATATGCGTCCTGAACGAAAATGTCCTTCGTGAACCTCTCCCTCAAAAAATCTATTGATGGGGCCGGATTCTCAAATTTGATTGTTATAATCCTTCCCTCTGTGAAGCCTAGTGCGGCCTCGTCTAGTTCTAAGGTATATTCAATGTCGTATCTTTTCTCGAGCTCCTTAAGGGCGGCGGCGATATTATGATATGAAATATTGAACCTTCTCCCCAACTCTTGGAGTGAAACCCTAGAATCCTTGTAAATCTCTCGCAGTATATCGTATGGCAATCCGCTTTTAACATATTCTTGCGTTTCTCGTTTAGCTGGCATAAATGCATCTCAAAATATCATTTATATTTTAATATTATAGGATGTTTTTCTCATTATTAGTATTTTTTTAACAATAACTATATATACAACAAAACTTATAATACTTATCGAAGTGTGGGGACACAACATGGCGAACAAATTCGTAAAAGAATCTGGCCATGTGGCTTGTTCTAAGATTCACTCCCTGAATCCCCCAAGAACCTCCCAAGGGTCCCCACTACTTTCCCTCAAGTCATATTGAACCTAGTGGATACCATGGACTATCACGAAACAACCAGGAAGATGCTTGCGGCATCCAAGGCGATGAAAGAGGATTTACCAAAGGTGTACGACTTCCTTCCCCGCAATGACTACTACAGACTCAAGCAACTGCTAGATGAGGCAGAGTCAATACTCGCCAAACATCAATAGGTAATCCCATGAACTATTACGCATATATTAGAAGGCGCGTGGCTGACCTGTGCGGCCTGAGATTCAAAATCCAAAAGCTCTTTGCATTCGTGAACTATTCAGATTTTGACAGACTGCAGTCGCTGATGAACGAAATGGAGCAGATACTGAAGAAGTACGACAATTAGGTGTTGACATGAAGCTTGGATTGGAAAACTTTAGATCTTTGGTGTATGGGGAGCCGGCGGAAACGCAGAAGAAGACGTATCTTTGCTGGAAGTGCGGCAAGAACTATGTTGATCCTTCAGACTACCTTTGGCATATTCAGTCCTGTTGAATCCTGAATCGGTGGGGGATATGGAAAAAGAAAAAGGATTTTTGCTGTTAAAGCCAAAAAGATTAAAGGATGCGGGCAAAATTGCAAGGGCAATCGCGATGTGCAAGGGCGTGAAGGAGGTTTTTTTGACTAGCGGAGAATACGGGTTTGTCGCGGCAATCGAGACTAATCTTAATGGAGGCATTCAAAATATTGGCAAAATGGTGGAAAAAGGAACCAGATGCGTGAAAGCCAGCACAGTAATCAAACATTACACCTACAGGAAAAAATGGGATGGGCGTTGAAAAGAATCTACTAAAGGAATTATAGGCAAAAATAAAGAGCTTAATCCCTTCCAATGGGGCAACGGTGTAAAAATGGAAAAAAATGTAGATGAAGTAATCTCTAGAAAACTTGGCCATTCAGAAGCGTTGAATGTGAGGTTAGATAAAACAGTGCCAACAGGGTTAAAATTAACAAAAAGAATATGCAACGAAAACTGCGTATTCAGTAAAAATATGGCGGTTGCCTGCCACGATGACAATTCGTATCGCGGGACAGGTACGGCCATATCAAATACCGAGTTTATAGGTGCAGTGAAAAAACTATTTGCTGCTACAGGTAAGAAGCAAATAATACATATTGCAGGGGATGGTGAACCAACATTATTTAGGGGAGAGCTGCTTGATTTAATTAAAAAGTTGAGGGAGTTGCCATATGTTAGTTCCATAAAATTAACAACCAATGGAACGTTGATATCAAATGGTAATCCAGATCTGGCCACACAATTAAAACGGGCTGGATTGGACAGCGTAAACATATCCCTTCACTCCTTGGATTCGGGAGAATTCAATAGAGTAACAGGACTTAATTCGTTGGGTGAAGTTTTGAAGGGAATTGATTGTGCCATAACCTCTGGGTTAAGGACTACTATTAATTGTGTTGTGCGCAAAGAGACTTTTGGGGAGGTAGAAGATTACATAAGACTATCCGCAGCCAAAGGGGTAAAAATTAAGTTTCTCTTCATGATCGGAGGCGCAGATCAAGCTTACTCTAATAATCTTATAGAGAAAATGGTGGCCTTGCTCTCAAAGAAGACTACGAAAATATATGACTATGTAGATGGATATCATGCTGAAAAGATTTTTTTCATAGGGGATGCAATAATTGAGGTAAAAGATCCAATAACAAATAATTGCCCAAATATGAAATGTTTAGTGAGGGATAAGTGTTTAGAGACGTGTAGATATTTTCTACGCATCACTCCTACGGGTTCACTACAGCCTTGCGGTGTTCGAAACGATAATATTATTGATTTGCTTTCAGAATATACATCAGATAAGACTATAGTATCAGCAATAAAAAGTGGGGGGAAACTACTTGGTGGATAAGATGAGAGAGATTGAAACGAAAATTGTGGATTTTGATGAGGAAGATGTGGAGAGGTCATTAAATAAAAATGCGGAATTTGTCTCCGAGAACCTACAAAGAAGATGGGTTTTTGATCTAAGAGGTGAGGGAAGACACGATTTTGATAAGTTTATAAGAGTGAGAACAAACGGGGACAAAACCACCATAGCATACAAGTTTAGAGAAGGGAAGGGGGTCGATAACACCGAAGAGTTAGAGGTGAATGTTGATAATTTTGATACCACAGCAGAGATTTTCACAAGACTGATCGATAAGAGATATTATCAGGAGAATAAAAGGAAGACATACAGATACGGAAAAGTTGAGATAACGATAGATTATTGGCCTAAAATCCCGCCAGTAATAGAAATTGAGGGAAATAGTGAGGGGGAGATAGAGCAGGCAATTGCCGAACTTAAAATTAAGGGGAGGAATCTTGGAAATATGAGCTGGGAGAAGGTATATGCGTCGTACGGCTTAGATATTCACTCCTTCAAAATTTTGAAATTCTAGATGATTTTATGCCAAAAATAGTAATTGAGGGAGTCGATGGTTCTGGAAAGACCACCATCGCCCAATCTCTGAGTACCAAGATAGGTGGTAATTTAATAGCGTCATCACAGGTTTCATTCCTTCCTGCAATAAGAAAATATACAAATTTGGACACTGCAAACACAATAGCCCGCTTTGGATACTACCTTGCCGTAAATAAATATACTACAGACATTTTAGCAAACGGTGATTCGAAAACCGATGTCTTCGATAGATACATCTATTCCACATTGACCACACACATCGCATTGGATACATTGTATAATGACGGAAGGAATATTAAACACATAAAAGAAATTTTTGAACAAGAAAGTCAAAACTTCCCAACGCCCGATACTGTTGCTTTTCTGTATGTAAACCCAGAGGTAAGAAAATTGAGGGTTAATCTGCGAGATGTGAGGGCAGACAGCAAACTAGATTTCAATAGTTCATTTGCTATAGAAACAGAAAAATTACTCAAGGAACTTGCGAAGGATATGAGAGGGGAGGGGATAACAAATGTGGTTGAAATCGATACAAGTAACAAAACAGTTGAGGAATCGATGAACATAATACTTAAATCGCATTTGGGATTGATTCAACGTGTTTGAGAAGGTGGTTTTATGCAGAAAAAATTAGGCAAAGATGAAAAAATAGAAATGCGCGCACTAGAGATCATGCGCGGAATTAATTTGCCTTACCACAACATTGAACATGTAATAAAAGTTTATGAAAGCGCGAGGAATCTTTGTAAAAATGAGGGCATTTCCGAAGCAGATACTCGTTTAGTCTTGATAGCCGTATTATTCCACGATACGGGCTTTTTAGTTAGGCCGGATGGTGGGAATCATGAAGCGGCAAGTGCCCACATTGCAAATACGTCAATGGATTCCCTTCGCTATATGGATACAGAGATAATCCAGGTAAAAAAACTTATTATGGCAACAAAGTTTCCGCATAATCCGAAGACGCTTTTAGAGAAAATTGTCTGCGACGCAGATCTGGCAATAGTAGGCAGTGACGGGTTTTGGGAGCAAAATGAAAATTTAAGAAAAGAACGTGGAATCGAGAACATACATGAATGGATTGAGCAGCAATTAAAATTTATGGAAGAACATACTTACTTTACAAAATCTGCAGACAATGTGTTTGGTGAGAAAAAACGAAAGCATGTCTTTGAGATGAGGCTGAAGCTTCAAAAAGGTGGTTGAATGGAATTCTGTGCAAAATGTGGAACAAAACTTAAGATTAAGGTTGCTGGAAAGGACGATGGAAATTTAACTTGCAAGTCGTGCGGGTACAGCGAGGATAAAAAGAAGGAGATGAAAGCAGTTGTTAGGGATCCTGAGGAACATGTACAAATACATGTAGTAGAGAATGTTAAAGAAGGAAAGGCTATAGTTGAACATGAATGTGGCAGATGTCAGTCAAATGAAGCTTATATCGGAGAGATTCCCCCAAACAGATTTAACGATGAGCAAACAGTCATTGTTTATACCTGTGTAGACTGTAACAAAACAGAGCGTGTACAAACATCCGGAGGAAATGGTCTGTGATGGGTAGCTTCTCGTTGTTAAAACAAGATATTGTAGATGCAGAAGATGTTTTTACTGGTTTTGTTTCTTGCCAAAAGATGGTCCTATATTACTTACAGAAACAAATGCCACAAGCCATTCAGGAAGGCGAGTGTGTAGTATATTCAAAGGTAGCGCGCTTCCCTTGCCCCCATCGCGACAACAATTTGCGCAGTGAGCCGCTTTTCGATGTTCAGGCTCTCCCAGTAACTTTCGATGATGAGCGGCTTGGCATCTCTGCAACCCTTCAGGAGCTTTTGGTGCACCGGTTCCAGAATGACCGTCCTTTTGGGCAGGAGGTCATACAGGTTGCCCCTGCACGGGATGGACACTACTCCTAGCTCATGCGCCGCCGCAACCCTATGGTTCCCGTCAATCATCACGAAATATATGGCGCTTCCGTCCCTTAGCCTAAAGCCGGTGAGAATCGGAGGCTTCTTCTCAAGGAGATCCATGAATTTGTCCTTCGGCAAGCTAAGGAGCCTTTCCAGCCTCTCGTTCTCCCATGCCTCGAACCCTATGTCCCCTACATTTACCCTGCGGACCCGGTCTCTGCACTTCAGCTTCGCATTGTAGGCTACGTTACAGAAGAACCGTCCGAATGCCTTTTGTCGCTGCTCCCCTCCTGCCCCGAGCAGCTCTCGCTTGAGCTCTGCTATTCTTGGGCCGCCCATCTCCGCCGCCGTGACCTTCTTCACCCTCTTGAAAATGTCCAACATACGCACTAATGCTGTGCTTTTCTGATTCAAAACCTTTGCTGGCGAGCGCCGCCATGGCGAGCCCGAAGGGCGAGGACGCGGCGCGAGATATGCAATTGCATATTGGAACGCGGGACGAGCCGCGCTAAAGCGCATCGAACGAAGAGAGATGCGCGGGCCGCGGCGAGGCAATAGAGTTCTGGATCATCTTTTACTTAAGCCTAAGGCAAAGCTTAGGCTAAGCTTTTGGTGGATATGTTGGTGGAGGGGGCGGTCAAGCCGTTGATGTGGGCTAAGCGGGTGGCTAAATTGGTGGTGAAGGCTGCGGTGCTTATGGAGGCTGTGATCTGTCCAAGGCCATAGTCAGTAACGACTATGCGCTCGCCTCGCCCTCCTAGGCTAGGGCTCGGCTCGCGGCTTGGCCAGAATATCTGCAAGTCCATTATTGCAGGAAGAGTGTCTTATCGTCTGGGCACATTCTCTCCTTAGAATGCAAATCTCCTCATCGGTCGGGAAGAGTTTCAGGGAGAGTTATGGCTGAAGAATAGAGTTTTAGTTCTTAATCGCCTATATAGGAAACGCGGGATATGCAGGTCAACATTTGGGCACAATTACCCTCGAAACTACATGAGTCTCTAGGCGTCGTGTCCCTTACCTCCATTTCTCAATCTCTCTTGTCGTATGGTGAAAGGGTGACAAGCTGCCATTTCACCTTGTGCTCACAGCATATTAGGCCCGGAACCTTCGTTCCTGCGGCGAGGAAAAGCCCGCTGGTGGCCTTTTCCACCACAGAGCAGCCCTTATCCTCGTCTTTATTCGAGTGGGCGACATAAACGTAATCCCCGGAGGTTGTGACTTTTTGCCCCGACTCTATTATCTCACCAAGTTTTGTCTTGGTCTGATTGTTCTTGTTCCTAAACATAATCCCATCTCTTAAGCGTCAGATTACTTTGGTTGCCGGCTTCTTTGAAGGCTCTAGATTGAAGTGGCTGCGTATGAGCTTTGCCGCCTCGTTGGGGCTTAGCTGACTGTTCTCTATTGTGAAGCTGCCATCTATTGGCGCGACCTTTGGCAGATCGTAGCTCCTGAGGAACTCCTTTAGTTGATCGGCATCCCGAATCTTGCCAAAGTCCTGCCTTGATTTTCCGTCGACCCGCTCTATAAGAACCTCCCTTGGTGCGTAAAGGTAGACAAAGCAGACCTTTCCCCCGTTCTGCTCTATCCTAAACCTCAGATTGTCGGCGGTCTGCTGGTGGCTCCCCTTTATCCATGCCGAGGTAAATATCGTGCTTATCTGCTCCCTTGCCGCATTCTCGAGCAGCTCAATTCTGTACTTGTTTACAAGCCTGTTGAATGTCGGGGTGCCGAACTCGAAGATAGTCTTGACAAAGTCGACCGAGACATGGTTATGGAAGAGCTTGTAGTTTGTCATCGTGGCAAGCTCCATCGCGACTGAGAGCTTTCCCACTGCCGGGGGTCCGTAGATGACCACAAGCTTCATCGGATTTGCAGTGCTCATAGACTTCTCAGCGCCCTCTTCAAGTTTTCCCTTGCCCTCGCCTCGTAGAAGAGTGCGAAGAATTCTGTTGAATAGATTGACTGCCTCTCCAAAAATCCTTTTAGCACATTCGAGCGGCCTTTCTTGTAGTCCGCAGCCGGAACCCACGAATACTCCTTTCTCACATTCTTCTCGTATCTGTCGAAGATAACTTTCGGCTGCGCGAGTATGGAGAGGTCAATGTCAACCATGTATCTTGTGTCCCAATCGTAGATCGGGTTACCTGTGTGTTTTGTGGCAAGAATCATCCGTTCTACGCTTCGTATAAACTTCTCGCCTTGCCCCAAACCCTGTGCGAGCGACGTGGCCCATTCGGCGCTTTTCTCCTCGTTGTCCTTCCTCTTTGAGTCGTAGATTGCATCGTGGAAGTAGAGAGCGAATTCAATTGCCTTCTTGTCGTTTACCAGGTGCCCGACCTTGTCTAGTTCATTTAGGCATGAGGCTATGTGGTCAAGATTGTGGTAAGGCCTTGAGGAGTATGAGTGCGAAAGCGAAGAATAATGCGGAGCGTGGCCGTTATCTGCTCCGCCAAGCCCCTTCCAGAGTGTCGCAAATCTGCTCTCCAAAGCATCCGCACTTAGAGTCTTCTCCATGTTCTCGGTATAAGTAGAAATTTCCCTTTATTTAAGTATATTGTGTTGCTTTGTTTTCTTGATCTTTCACTCGAACTTGATGCCCCTTAAAAAGTTGATTATCCTCTGGTCCATCATGATGTGGCGCTTCTCTATCTTCTTTGTGAGGACTATCCCCTCAAGGGAGGTGCACCTGCTCAGCGCCACGTAGAGCTGGCCGTAGGCGAATGTCCCGCTGCCTACATCGATTATCACGTGCCTAAACGTCTTTCCCTGGCTCTTGTGGATAGTTATCGCCCATGCAAGCATTATTGGGTACTGAACAAAGCTGCCCGCAACCTTTGAGTTGAGCTTGAGGGAGGTCTTGTCGTATGAGGACTTGAACATCTCCCACTTGTGCGGATTCACCTCTACGATCGGACCGTCCGCGAGCTCGACGAGCACCTCATCGCGCATTGTTATCCCAGGGGTTATCGCGGTTATCGTGCCGACGCTTCCGTTCACCCACAGGTCGTTCTTGTCATTGTTTAGCATCATCACCTGCGCGCCAACCTTTATTGCAAGGTTCTCCTCTGCCGGGAAGCTCTTCTTCTCGAAATCCCCATCGTACTTTGCGGCGTAGGTGTACTCCCTCCCTGGAAGCCTCTTCATCTGCGCGCTGTTAATCTCCTCGGCAAGCTTGTTTGTCGTCGTGAGGGAGATGTACTTGTCAGAGACATTTGGTGAGAAGAACGGGTTGAAGCGGCTGTTAATCTCCTCGAGGTCCTCCTCGGTTGCGGTGTTGTTTCTGATTGCGTTGAGCAGGCCTATGAAGTGCTCGTCTGTGTGGCGGTAGTTCTTCTTTAGCTCTATGTATGTTATCGGAAGCTTCTCGAATGAATGGGCATCGAAGAAGTACTCGCTCTTGTAGTTCGCTCGAAACATCTCAAACTCTTCGGATGCGACCACCGGCGGGAGCTGGTAGAGATCACCTATGAATATCATCTGCACTCCTCCGAAAGGAAGTGAGCGGTCCTTGCCGTTTAGCCTCATAAACGAGTCTATGCAGTCAAGCAGGTCGGCGCGGACCATGGAGATCTCATCTATCAGTATCGCGTCGAGCTTTCTGTAGGCCGCCCTGAGGTTGGGGTAGAGGATCTTTGTCGTGTCAGGGGTGATTCCTGGCTTGAAGTGGAAAAAGGAGTGTATGGTCTGCCCCTTCACGTTCAATGCGGCGACGCCCGTGGGGGCCAAAACGACCACGTTCTTCTTTGTGTTGCTTTTGAAGTGGTCGATCAGCGTTGACTTGCCCGTACCTGCCCTTCCTGTTATGAAGACGTTCTTTGCCGTCTCGTTCATCAGCGAGAGTGCCCGCTTGAAGTCGCCGTTCAGCTCGATGTGCAAGCTCTCCTCCTTCCTACTGCTCAGGTTTGCTTGCTCTGGTGCCATGAGTAGAATTTGCCAGAAACGTAATATATATCTGATTGGTAAGCGGCCGATATGCTCAATTAAAGTATCTTTGTTTTCTTATTTTTACGGATATGATGGACCCGATAACGATGCTCGGAGTTATTGCTTTGGGGCTTGCGGTAGGCGCCATTGTGGGCATGACGAGCGTGGGCTCTGGGGCGCTTATGACTCCGATACTTTTGCTTGACTTTGGGGGAGTTATAGGCAGAGCGTTTGTTGTTGGGACCGCAACCACCCAGGGGACAATAATCAAGTTCATTGCGAGCGCCAGAAACTATTTTCGAAAGGGCCTTCGCGGAGAGTACGCTTTCATGATTGCAGTAACCGGAGTTCCGCTTGCGATCTTCGGCGCGTTCTTCAGCAAGTCCTTCATCACCTGGAACCTGTTCCAGCCCCTTCTTTCCGTGGTGCTCTTGCTGGTTGGAGTCCTGATAATTGTGCAGCTTAGGACAAACAGGATGAACCATACTGAAAACCCTAAGGTCAGCGGAAGGCTTCGGGCAAAGGGGATGCTGGTCGGCCTTGTTGTGGGGCTTATTGCAGGGCTCACGGGCATTTCCACAGGCTCGCTGCTTGTCTCTGCGCTCATAATACTGCTAAAATTCCCAAACCGCACTGCGGTGAACATAGCGATATTTGAGGGAGGGCTGATACTTCTTGCTGCGACCTTTGCACAGATCTACCTTGGCAACGTCGACTTCCCGATCACCGGGCTGCTGGTTGTGGGGGGAATACCCGGGATTTTGATAGGCAGCCACTTCAAGGACAGGATAAACCAGAGGCTGCTTGGATACGGAATCGCAGGAGTCATAATCATAGAATCCGCAAGGACGCTCTCAAGCTTCCTTTTCGGAAAGAGCTTCTTTGTCCTCTAGGACTTGAGCCTTGCACCGCCGTCAACAGGTATGACTGCGCCGTTTACCCACTGGGCCTCATCGGTCATAAGCCAGACGATGACCTTTGCGAATGCGTCGGGAGGGGCGCTTGCGTCCCCGAGCTTCCTTGCGCTCTTGAACTCTGTGTCCGGCCTGAACTCCCCATCGATTGCAAGGGGGGCGATCCCATTCACCCTTATTCCTCTCTCCATCAGCTGGTTTGCAAGCAGCTCGACCTCCTTTGCGGTGCCTATCTTTCCCAGAGTGTATGAGAGCGGGCCGTGCGCCTTGTGCATCGCCATGCTGGATGAGATCAGGACTATCGAGGAACCTTTTTTGAGGCTCCGCAGGGCTGCATTCACGACGTAGAGGGGTATCTTTATGTGGTTTAGGGTCATCGACTCAAGGGCCTCGAGGCCCTCGATCCTGTCCGCTACGAATCCGCCGACCAAAACCGCCAAATCGTCTATGCCCTTCATGGAATCGGCAGCGGATACGACAAGCTTCTTTGCGCCCTCCGGGGTTGATGCGTCTCCCTTCACCTTGTAGAGCCTCTTGGAATTTGACAGGATTTGTGAGATCTCGTCAAGCAGCTTCTGGTCCCTTGCAGAGATTGCCACAGACGCCCCTTCGGACAGAAGATAGCTTGCCGTTGCGGCGCCGAGCCCCTTGCTCACGCCAACTAGCAGAACCTTCCTTCCCTCAAGCCTGCCTTTGTCTGGCATCTACACGAACCTGTTTGCAATCGCAAGGATTATGAGTATCAGTGTCGGTATCTCGTTTCCAAAGTCTGCGGGATCGCTCATCTCTATGAATATCGCAGCGATCTGGATCAGAAGAGCCGCGACAAACAGCACGGTTATCACATTGTGCTGCATTATTAGCTCCTTGAGGCTCACCTTCTTGCGCGAGACGGCAATGACAAGCAACACGATTACTGAGAGCCAGAAGATCGCCACATCGTCAAATGCGTGGGAGAGGATATCGCTCTCCTCGCCTATCAGGCTGCCAAGGACAAGCATCGCAAACAGCGCGGCGAAGATGAAGACCCTCCTCTTTGAGAGCTCCTTTACGACCTGTTTTGATTGCGACGCATTGGGCTTCTTTTTTGTGGCCATCCTATCGGTTCAAGTGCGCATCCAAGATTTAAATTCTTTGCTGTGGCATACCTGATTGTATGAGGTATCGAACCGAAAAGGATTCGTTGGGAAGCGTGAAGGTAAGAGAGTCCTCGTACTTTGGTTCGAATACCCAAAGGGCTGTCGGAAACTTTCCGATATCCGGGATCAGGCTCCAAAAAAGCTTCATACGTGCGTATGCCATAGTAAAGAGGTCTGCGGCGCTGGCAAACATCTCCGAGGGACTGCTAGACAGGAAGAGAGGGGCTGCGATAGTCAGGGCATGCGACGAGATAATCGCGGGAAAGCTTGAGGACCAGTTTGCAGTCGATGTTTTCCAGGCTGGCGCAGGAACGAGCACGAACATGAACCTAAATGAGGTCATAGCAAACAGGGGCATAGAGCTCCTCGGGGGAAGAAAGGGGGAATATACAATTTTACACCCAAACGACCATGTCAATATGTCGCAATCCACAAACGACACCTTCCATGCCGCGATGCACATCTCCGCATATCTTGGGATCAAAGACAGACTCATCCCGTCCCTTGAGGGACTTGAGTCTGCACTCGATAGGAAGGCACGGGAATTTGCGGGCCTGCTCAAGGTTGGGAGGACCCATCTCCAAGATGCGGTACCTATAACGCTGGGACAGGAGTTCTCAGGATACTCGTACGCAATAGAGGTGGAATCAGACAGGCTGCGAATTGCAATGCGCGAGGTAGAGTACCTGCCAATAGGCGGCACGGCTGTCGGGACGGGCATAAACACCACTGCAGATTATTCAAAGATCGCAATAAAGGAGATAAACAGGTCGACAAAGTGCAGATTCAAGAGGTCAAAGAACCTATTCTATGAGCAGCAGGACCAGGCCTCGGAGGCATTTGTGAGCGGAGCGGTGAGGGGTACTGCAATGACGCTGCTCAAGATGTCTGCCGACCTCAGGCTTCTTGGCTCAGGGCCATCTGCAGGGCTTGGGGAGATACGGCTGCCGGCGGTGCAGGCGGGATCGTCGATAATGCCGGGAAAGGTGAACCCGAGCATGGCGGAGATGCTCAGCATGGCATGCTTTGAGGCGATAGGCAACGACCTTACAATCTCAGGCGCGGCGCAGGGAGGCCAGCTTGAGCTGAACGTTTTCATGCCGATCATCGCATACAAGCTCATCAAGTCGATCGAGACGCTTTCTAATGCGATTGATGCGTTCACGTCAAGGTGCGTCATGGGGATTGAGGCAAATGAGGAGGTGCTGGGCGCATACTTTGAGGCAAGCCCGGAGATAGCGACGCTGCTTGCGCCGGTAATCGGATACGACAAGGTGGCTCTGGTGGTGAAGGAGGCGATAAAGACGCACAGGCCGGTTAGGGAGATAATCCTATCGAAGAGGCTTCTCGACAAAAGAAGGCTCGATGAGCTGCTAAAGCCATCGAATGTGACAGGGCCGAACCTGAAAAGGAAGAGGTGATCACTCAAGCAGCTTATGCTCGGTCTTTTCGACAGCCTTTAGCGCATCGTTTAACTTTCCCTTCACAGCGGGGACCTTTCTCTTTTTCAAGACTATCCCTCCGTTTAGCTTGCTTGCGATTATGTTTACCTTCCACCTCCTGTCGTCCCTCTTTGGATAGTCGGTACGATAGTGTGCGCACCTGCTTTCCTTCCTTGCGAGCGCGCTCTGAAGCAGTACCTCGCAGAGATCAAGCATCTTCCCCATCTCAAGAGCCATCTTCAGATGGAGGTTTCCCTTAAACTCTCCCCTCACACGCACTCTATCAAACTCCGCTCTGATTGATTTGAGATCTGATAGGCCAGCCTTCAGCGACTTAGCATCCCTTGCTATTCCGGCATGCTTCCAGATTGATGCCTGGAGCCTTGACCTGAGCTTCTCGATGTCAACCTGATCCCTGCCAAAGTAACCCACAACCTGCATCATCTTCTTTCCAATGTAGTCCGGGCTTATAGCCTGCATCTTGCAGCCTTTTGCGAACCTTGCTGCCTCCTCACCTACGATCTTTCCGAAGACGACAGTCTCGAGCAGGCTGTTGCCCCCAAGACGATTTGCGCCGTGGATCTGCCCAACTGTTTCCCCAACGGCAAATAGTCCCTTTATCTTTGTTGCGCCCTTAAGTGAGACGTCAACGCCCCCCATGGTGTAGTGCGCGGTCGGCGCTACCTCCATCTTCTCCTTTGAGATGTCAAGGCCGACCAGCTCCTTGAACTGTGCATACATCTTCGGCAATCTGTCGAGTATCTTCGCTTTTGGAATTCCGGTTATGTCAAGCCAGACCCCGCCGTGCTTGGTGCCGTTGCCCTTCATTATCTCAAGGTATATCGAGCGCGCAACAAGATCGCGCGGGCCAAGCTCCATGTGACCTGGGTCGTACTTCCTCATGAAGCGCTCCCCCTTTGCGTTGAGGAGTATCCCGCCTTCGCCTCGGACCGCCTCAGTTACAAGGGTTCCCTGCGCGCTCTTTGGGTAGACCATTCCGGTCGGATGGAACTGCACCATCTCCATCCCCACCAGATCGACTCCTGCCTCGAATGCCAGCGCTGCGCCGTCACCGTGGTTCTCGTAGCTTCTAGACGAGCTCCTTGAGTAGAGCTTTGAGTACCCGCCTGCGGCAAGAATAACCGATTTGGCGTTAAACACAACCATCTCTCCCTTTTGGAAATCTATCCCGATTGCCCCCGATATCGTTCCCGCATCTTTGAGCAGCGAGAAGATGAAGATGTCCCCTAGGAATCTTATCCTGCGCCTCTCCACCTGCTTGATCAGCACCCGCATTATCTCCTTGCCGGTCTGATCACCGTAGAAGCAGGTCCTGCGGTAAGTGTGCGCGCCGAAGAACCTTTGGGTTAGTCTGCCGTCCTTCTCGGTGTGGAATCTTGCCCCCCATCTTACTAGTTCCTCCACGGCATCGGGCGCATTTTTGCAGAGGGTCTCAACCTCGCGGTAGTCCGCGATATGCCCGCCCTCCCTGAGAGTGTCGGCGGCATGGATAAGCCAGCTGTCCTTTGGGTCCATTGTCCCAAGCGCCGCGTTTATCCCGCCGGTTGCAAGCACGGTGTGCGCGTCGCCCTTTTTGCACTTGCCGATGACAATCAGGTCCTTGACGCCCCCATCATGCGCCTCGATTGCGCTCCTTAGGCCCGCGGCCCCGGAGCCTATTATAAGAAGGTCGCACTTAACAGTGCGGTAGTTGTGCATCAATTTAGTATTGGGCAGAAAGAAATAAAAATAAAAGAAACAGAAGAAGGCCGTTTTTCACTCCGACTCGCTCAGCTCACTTCGCAGTTCCCGAAGAAAAGACCTGAGGAATGCGGTCCTTCTGATCGAAAGCCTCCTTGCGGTTTTTGTATGCATCCTGTTTCTTGCTATGAGGAGCCTTGTGAAAAACAGGTCGAGCGAGTACTTTCGGTCATCAGGGCTTCTTTTGGAGGCAAACGGGTCTTTTGTGTGGAAGAACTGCCTGTTTCCCATCGCCGCGCTTGAGCCGAACGTCCTCATTATCGAGATTGCGCCTGTCGCCTCAAGGAGGTCGGCGTCCTGGACAATCTTTGCCTCGAGAGTCTTTGGGTTTATGTTCTTTGAAAAAGAGCAGACCGAGATCACATAGGTCACCCCCTTTATCTTCTCCTTCGGGTATTCTTTGATTTTGCCCAGAATCTCCTTTGCGATCATGGCACTATCCTCTGTTTCCATGTGCTGCTTTGCAGTTCCCTTGTATACGACGATGTCATGGAAAAGAGCTGCAGGGACGATCACGTCGAGATCAGCCCTCTGGGCCCTCCCGATCTTTTCGGCAAGGGTTAGGACACGGTAGATGTGGTCAAAGCTGTGCGAGATGTCGTTCTTCACCATCTTCTTTGTTATGGTGATCAGCTTATTTCTGAGTCGGCCGTCCATCACTCCCTTTTTGGCGGGTAGAGTTCCTTTCCCTTGGCCGTCAATTCAACGTGCGTGTTTCCGACTAGCGCCACAAGGCCCTTCTCCCTCATTGCGTCAATCAAAAGGAACGCCTCGCCCTCAGTCTTGCCCCTCTTTGCGATGTCCCTCTTTATGTCGATGATCGGAAGAGGCCCTCCCTTGTCGCCAAGCTGATGCAGGATATAGTTGCTGTAGCCGTCTAGTTGGATTTGTTTCATAGTTACCGGTTAATAATGGGTGGGAAATTTATATAAATTTTTAGAGAAGAACGGCGCTTATAAGATTTGGAGAAATTTGTCGGTCCCAATAATCATTTATGCAGAGCATAATTGAAAAACCGAAACAAAACCGAAACGTTTGGAACAGTATTTAAATCTTAAATCAGACTTACTTGTAGATACGATGGGGAAGACGGGCAGCACAAAGAATGCGATTCTTGGAATGATCGCAAAAAGGGAAAGAACGCTCAGCGAGATAAGCGAGGAGCTCGGGCTCTCGCCGTCGACTGTAAGCCAGCACCTGCACGAGCTGGAGGCGGACGGGGCGATAAGGGAGATAGAAAATACGCACATAAGAAAGTGGAAATATTACGGACTGCCGGAGGGCGCCATTACTGCTTCGAAGGGGAAAAATATGACAAACAATAGAACACTGCTGTATTATGGGGGAGGGATTGTGGTGATTGCCGCAATAGCGCTTCTTGTGCTGTCCGCGCAAGGCACGGCAGGCGGAAGCCTGCAGGGATACTTGCATGTGCCTATAAGCCTTACAGATCCGCCACATGTGCCTGTGGGAACAACTGCGCTCATGATAAACTATTCATCGGTAGAAGCCCATCTTAGCGGCTCTGCAAACTCATCCGGATGGATCAGTTCGAACGCGTCAGGACGCATAAACCTACTCTCGCTGCTAAACGTAAGCCAGACGATAGGAAATGTGAGCATCCCGCGAAATTCAGTCATCAACATGGTAAGATTCGAGATCAGGTCTGCATCGATAGTCATAAATGGAACAGATTACAACGTGACTGTTCCTAGCTCGCAGATCACTGCACACATCGACAGCCAAGAGGCGCTGAATGGATCGGCAGCCATACTGCTGGGCCTATCGCCTACGGTAGCTACTATATTCACCCAAAACTCCACCATTTTTGTGATGGTCCCATCGCTTAAGGCGGTGGTGATTCCAAATGCGAACACCACGACAAGGATTGGGGAACGAAGGGGGCTTAGCGCAAACGAGAGCGATGCGCTTCAGTCATCAAAAGCTATGGTAAACATAACAAGCGCGTCGTTTGGCGTGAGCGGGAACGAGACCACGCTTTTCATAACCGTCAAGAACAACGGCAACCAGAGCGTTAAAATAATGCACATCCTGATTTACGGCAACGAAAGCGCAGTCATAACTGCAGAAACAAGCGTAGCGCGGAACGGGGAGGACAACAGCTCAAACAATAGTTCAAGCGCCGCATCCCAGCAGCGAAGACCCCAGGTAAATGCAAGGCTCGACGGAGTCAACGGGGAGGACAACCATTCTGCGACTTCGGTTCTCGGAGCAGGCTCAGCGAATGCGAACGGCTCGGCAGCAGTGAACGCCAGCATAGAGGACCATTCCCAAACCAACAAGACCCAAGTGTCAGCAAATGCAAGTGCAGAATCAGATTCACAGTCTGGAGGGGATTCGAATGCGAGCTCCCAGGGCGAAACCCGCGGCTCGCTGAACATAACCGAGCACAGCGCCAGCAGCAACCAGAGCTCGGATGCGCATGAGGGGGAGAACCACATGAACACGACGGCGGTTGTGAGGACAATAGAGATTCTCAGGACTGTGAACTTCGTTGTGCAGAGCAACAGCAGCGCGCTTGCGCTGCCATCCTCTGAGGGGGAATTTGACCAGAATGGGTACGTTATTGCCGCAAACTCAAGCGCGACATTCACCTTCAACGGGGTCATGTCCGCAGGGCAGGGCAGCATAAAGATATTGCCTATTGCAGGCCAGCCCTACAGGATCGTGGTTACTGGGGAGAATGACGCATCTGCTTCGCTCAACGTGACTGCAGGATAGCAGGAAACGATCTTTTGCCTGGGGAGCTCAGTAGAGCTCCTCGAGCTTAGATCCCTTGTCCAGCCTTAGGAGTGCGGAACCCACTACAATAAGGTAGAGATACGACGCCACGGAGAAAAGCCTGCTTATGTCGTAGCTCATGAAATTTAGGTTTGCGCTAAGCGGCGCCTGCGTGATGCCTGGCATCGCGATTATCCCGGCCAGGAAAAACAGCGCAATGTTTAGGGCCGAGTACGCGATAAATATCGGGTACCAGCGCCTTAACCCCAATAGGTACATGATAGCGATCAGCGCGTACGCCACAACTTCTAGATTGAACCAGAACTGCCCCGCCATGCTGCCGCTAGGGCTTGGAAAAAGATGGGCAGCGGCATTTAGGAGGGCGAATATTGCAAGCGAAAGCCTGAGCAGAGATATCTTTGAGAGCATAGGATCAGAACCTCTATTTCTTTGAGGCCATCTTCTGGATCTCTCTCACTTCCTTTGCGTTCGGCTTCTTCTTGAGCTTTACCTCGAACTTGTAGCATCTCTTTGAGCAGAAGTATCTGATGGTGCCTATCTTCTTGACATACATCATGCCTGTCCCCTTCTCGATTTCCCTTGTGCAGTGAGAGCAGTTCATATTATCATCTTACCCTGATTTGCTTTGCCTCCCTTGTTGTGTCCGGGAGCCTTACGTGGTCTCCGACCTTGATTCTTCCGGCTATGTTTCTTCGGATGACTCTTCCCTTGTCGTTCCCTTCGAGAATCTTCGCCATTATCTGCCTTACCTCACCGTAGATTCCCGTCCTGACCTTCACCACCTCGACCACCTGTGCGAGGTATCCATCGAATGGCTTGTCTGCCTTCTGAGCGCCCTGCACCTGAGCTGCCGGAGCGGCCGCTGCTGGCGGCTGTGGCTTGTCAGGTTTTGCTGGCTGGTCGGCGGACATGGTGTTCACTTAAAATTACTCTGCCTCCTTAGGCTTTGCTGCCGGCTTCTCGTGCTTCTCCGCCTTCGGGGCCTCTGCGTGCGCAGGCTTTGCGGCCGCTGCAGACTTCCCTGAAATCTTAGAGACGATATCCTTCACCATTGCCTCAGAATCAGCGTTCTTCTCGATAGCAACCGATGCGCATGGGACCTTGAGCCCTGCAGCGGCACCGAGTGCGAGCTTTGTAGGAACGAAAACTATGTGTGACTTCTTCTGCTCGCAGAGCATAGGGATGTGCATTACAACCTCCTCCGGCTCAACGTCCTCGGCAAGAACTACAAGAACGGATAGTCCGCGCTCGATGCTCTTTGTGGTCTCGTTGACTCCCTTGCGCACAGCATTCTTCTGCTTTGCAAGTCTGACAGCTTCTAGTGCTTTGTCCGAAACTTCCTTGGACACTTCGAATTTTACGTAACTCTTTGCCATAGTTTCACCTCATCTCATTGGTGTTAAGTACAAGATAAGAACAGTATCATCTACTGGGTTCTTAACATATAAATAACTATCATCAGTCCATGAACTGCTCCGGTGTCGGAGGCTCTGGCGGGACGCCCTTTCTGGTCCTCACTTCCCTTACGACCTTTGACTGCAGCTCCTTTGGCATCTTCTCGAATCCCAGATACTCGGTGTACCAGATTGCCTTGCCCTTTGTCGCGCTTCTCATCTCATTCGAGAAGCCCTTGATTACCTCTGCCACAGGCATCTTCGCGATGATCGTTGCGCTCTCCCTCTCCTGCTCGATGTTTAGAACCTGACCTCTCCTTCCCTGCAGCAATGTGATGACCTCCGACATGTACTCCTGGGGTATCGATACAGTGAACTTCTGCTTTGGCTCAAGAAGCGTCACTCCTGCCATGAGCATTCCTGCCCACACCGGCCTTCTCATTGCAGGTATTACCTGCGCCGGACCTCTGTGCACAGGGTCCTCGTGGATCGTTGCATCCGTTATCGTGACCTTTATTCCGTAGACCTTCTCCCTTGCGAGCGGCCCGTCTCTTACCGCCTCGGTGAATCCCTCGACAAGGAGCTCCATGACCTCGTTTAGGTACTGGACTCCGTGGCTTCCGTCGATTAATAGCGATGAGTTGCAGATGTACTCTATTCCCTTTGCCTCCTCCCTTGTGAGCCCCGCCTTGATGAATTCCTCGACGTGGGTCTTGCCCTTTGGCTTTCCGTCCTTGATTGTTCCTGTTTCGAGGAGGTCAATCACTGTCTGCTCGAGAGGCTCGACGTTCATGTAGAATCTTGTGTGCTTGTTTGGCGCCTTGCCCTCGACATCCTTTACGCCCTTGTCGATCGTCTCCTTGTAGACTACGATCGGCTCGCTTGTCTGGATCGGGATCTTGAAGTCGTCCTTGAGCTTGGTCTCGATAACCTCGAGGTGCAGCTCCCCCATTCCGGACATCAGGTGCTCTCCAGTCTCCTGGTTGATTTCGACGACAAGCGTCTGGTCTCCCTTTGTGAGGTCCCTGAGTGCCTGAATGAGCTTCATTGTGTCCCTCGGGTCCTTTGCCTCGACCGCCTTTGTGACTACTGGCTTTGAGTAGTGGACGATCTGGTCGAACGGCTCGATCTCGTTCTCGCTGATCGTATCCCCGATTGCAAGATCCTTGATTCCGATGAGCGCTGCGATGTTGCCCGCCGGTATCTCATCGACAAGGACCCTTTCTGGTCCCATGTAGATTCCTACCTGCGATACTCTTTGAGGCTCTGCCTTTCCTGAAATATGAAGTAGCGTTCCCTTCTTTACTGAACCTGAGAAGATCCTCCCGATTGCAATGTCTCCGCTGTGCGGGTCTGACTGCACTCCGAAGATTACTCCGTTTGTCTTAGCCGCCTGGTCAACATGTGCCATCGCAACTCCGTCCTCGCTTGCGATGTCGCCGTGCCAGAGGTACGGGATTCTGTATTCCTGCGCTACCTTTGGATTTGGAAGGTGCTCAATAATCATGGTTAGGGTTGCCTCATCGATTGGCGCGACCCTCTGAAGCTCTGCCTCGTTGTTTGCGGCAGTGAGCGCGAAGATGTCCTTGAATGTGACCTTGTGATTTGCCATAATGGTCTTTGAGATCGCCCACTTCCTTGCTGCGCTTCCGATGCACACGCTTCCGTTCTCTACGCTGACCTTCCACTTTCCTCTGAATTCCTCAGGGCAGTAGGAATCGATCAGCTTGTTGACGCTTGCGATAAGCTCGAGAAGCCTCTCGAATGTCTGCTCAGGTGTGAGCCTAAGTTCAGTGAGAAGCCTGTCGACCTTGTTGATGAATAGTACCGGCTTTGCCTTCTCCTTGAGCGCCTGCCTGACGACCGTCTCGGTCTGAGGCATGATTCCCTCGACTGGGTCCACTACCAGAATGACTCCGTCGACTGCCCTCATCGATCTTGTTACGTGTCCCCCAAAGTCAACGTGACCTGGGGTGTCGATTAGGTTGATTATGAAATCCTTTTCCTTGTACTGAAAGGCAAGCGAGATATTTGCCGACTTGATCGTCATCTTTCTGTCCTTCTCGATCGCCTCGTAGTTTGTGTAGAGCGCGTCTCCCGCGACCGCCTTTGAGATGATTCCCGCCTTTGCAAGCAGAGAGTCTGTGAGCGTTGTCTTTCCGTGGTGGACGTGTGCGACGATTGCGACGTTCCTAATCCTGTCGATGTCAGTCATTATCTTTGCCGCTTCCTCTGCCGCAAATTCTCGTCTTACCATAAAAATCCACTACTATCTTGCGCTTCTCGCCATTCTCTCGGACTCGGTTCGCTTCTTTATTGCATAGCTTACCGGATCGTTGTTGGACGCAAGGATCAACTCGTTTGCAAGGGCCTCAGAAAGAGTCTTTCTGTTCTTGAATGCCCCGATGACAGCCGAAAAAGCGAGATTGTTGATTGCGACGTTCACCCTTCTAATCGAGCTTATGTCGACTGCGACGTTGTATGAAATGCCTCCGTATCTGACCCTTGTCGTGTCCTCGATAGGCGCAGCCCTCTCGAGCGCGTTGACGAATATCTGAAGCGGATTCTTCTTTGTGTTCTTTGCGATTATGTCAAATGCGTCCTCGACCACGTGCATGACCTTGAGCTTCTTTCCCTGAAGCTGTCCCTTCGTTCTAATCACGTGTCCTCCAACCTTGTGTCCGGTTCCTCCCCTCATGAGCTTGTTCATGAGCCTCTCGACAACGTTAACGTTGCCCTGGTGCTTTTGCCTTCCATAGACGTTAGGATAGCTCTTTGGGACCATGTTGATGTAATTGGCAAGGGACAGATCGTTTATCACGACGTCCTTGTAGCTGTACTTCTCGAAGAGAAGGGCCTCCTCGATTCCAGTGTCGAATGACTTCTTTCGATTCGACCTTGGCTTTGATTCTGTTGCCTCGACTGCCATCTCTGCTGCAGCCTCCACTACCGGTGTTGCAGCCTTCTTTGGCTTTGCCGCCTTCTTCTCCGAATTATTTGCAACTATCTCATCTGCCATGTTATCATCTCTTTGGCTTCTCCTTCTTGCCCCTTATTATCTGGTAAACGTCTACCCCGTTGATTGCGACGACCCTGTACTTCATTCCCGGGATGCATCCCATCTGTCCTCTTTGGGATCCACCAAGACCCTGGATCGTTACCTCGTCGTGCTCGTCGATGAAGTTGATTGTTCCGTCGCCAGGCACAAATGCGCCGACGACCTTTGCGTTCTTGATCAGCTGGACTCGAACGCACTTGAGCTGTCCGGAGTGAGGTTGCTTCTGACCGACTGCGAACTTTTGTAACACTATTGCCTTTGCCCTCGGCACCGTTCCGACAGCGTCGTACTTTGCCTTGTTTTTGAAGTACTTTCTCTTCCACCACTTCTTGAGCATTCGCTGATGCTTTCTCTTCTTGATCAGTTCCTTCGCTGCAAATTCTCCTCTTGGCAATATAACACCGTTAAACGTAATTCTCCTCGAGTATGTTCGAGTTTCCTGGCTCCATTATCGCAACCGCGTTGACAGAGTATGGCTTTCCGCATACTGTGCCGAGCTCAAGCGAGCCCTCCTTGTAGGTTATGATCTTGACGCTTGCGACGCTGCAGGTGTGTGAGATGTCCGCGACGACCTGCTTCTTTCCCTTTGCTGCGATGATGACCAGCTTTGCGCCGTTTGTGCTGATCGCCCTCATGACCTCGTTGGTTCCCAGTGCCACCTTGCCCGTGTCGACGGCGAGTCTGATGTCTTTGACTAAGTCACCCATAATTATCACATAAAAAGATGCAACGCATCCGACTGCAAAAGCACTTTAAGTAACCTTTTCAGTACACATATTGTTGTTATAAAGATATTTAAAGCTTACAGATTTATCGAGACGAAGCTCAGAGTTCCTCTGCATGCTTTATGTGGCTTGAATGCCTTGGGGCCAGCAGCTCCCTGACCTTCTTCTCTGAATTTTCTATTGTAATTCCTTCATCTCTTGAGGTTATTACGAGCCAGGACTTCTTGTGGTGCCTTGGGACCCTCACGACTGCTACGATCACCAGCTCCTTTTCGTCGCTTTCCACAAAGCTTATCGAGTGGCTGCCCGGCCCGGAGACATGCGTGTTGTCGAACTCCATCCTCACGTTCTCGAGCTTCTGGTAGAGCGCCGACTCTCTGGGCCATAGCTGCCTGTAGCTTGCCATTGCCAGCTGCAGATTCTGCTTTGCCAGCAGCTTGTCCTCCCTGTCCCCCCTCGAGAGCATCAGGACGTGCTCGGTTATCCGCCCGACAAGATCGCTCTTCTCCTTTAGGGTTATGTCGAGCTTGTCGAGATCGCTTTTCTTTTTTATAAGCATAGTCTCACTTTGGATGCCATGCAATTGCTGGATTAATAGGCTTTACTAAGCGATTGTTTCCACATTATTGAGAAGGGGCCGGAGTTATTACCTGATCGCAGCCAGGCGGCTGCGCGAACTGCCCGCTGATCAGCAGCCTCGCATATCCTATCAGCGGTATCCTGGCATAGACATATCCAATAACGTCGCCCTGGGAGGCAGGATAATTATCAAACTCAATGTCAAGCGCCTGGTTGTTGTCGCCCTTTGTGAGGGTGTAGTAGGTTCCGTTAACCGCTATTTCCGCGACAAGCCTGTGGATTATCGGGCCGCTAAAGGAGTCCTGCGCCGTGGTCTGGTAGACTATTATCGGGTTGCCGTAGTTCTCGACGATTGTTGTGTTTGCAATCGTTATCGCAGAGGTGTATATTGCGCGGTAAGTTAGCCCTTGCACCAGAAGCTTTCCTATGCTGTAGTTGAACTTGATTAAATTGCTCTGAGGGTTTTGGCCCACATAGCAGAAGTGAATAAATTGGGGCCGACTTATTTGCTGATATTTTGCAAGGCACTCGTTGTTGTATAGGGCTATGCTATAGGTGAAGTTGTCACCTGGCGGGAGCACCGATGTTATCTTTGACTTGTTGCCGTTAAGGTACGCATAGTATGAGACAAACTCGTTTGCCATGTTGTTTTGCAGCGAGGCAAACTGCACTACGCTTAGGTTAACTACAGGCACATTGTTTGATTGGGTGAACGCCGTGAAGTTGGAGATCCCGTGGAGAATTATTCCGTCTCCCCTCTGGAGGGCAGGAAGCATGCTGCAGCTGGAGACAGCGTTTAGCGGAGAGGTAGTTTGAAGGACCAAAATTAGTGCAACCCATAGCACAACGACGACGCCGATCACCATTGCGATTTCCTTGAAGGACTGCTTGCTTCCCTTCTCCTGCACCTCGTCTTTCACCTCCTTGAGGATCAACACGATTATTACTATGAACAAAATGAACGCTGCTACTCCGATTAGGATGTTGTTTTGCAATGAGTAGAAAGCGATTAGGGCTACAAGAAGTATTGCAAATGGCCACAGCGGAATCGGCTTTGGTTTTTGTGCCCCTTTTGCATCGGCTGCGGCGGGCCTTTTTCTGGGCAATTCAAGCACCCGCGGCAGGCTTCTGCGCAACGTTTGCCACCTGCAGGCCGACGGCCCTCGATTCTCCGTCTATCTTTGATACGCCGATCGCGGTGTCCGAGTTCACGATCAGCGAGTCGTTGTGGCTGACCACGACGAACTGGGAGCTCTTGCTGAGCTCCTTGATTAGGTGCGAGAGCTTCTTTGAGTTCTCCTTGTCAAGCGCCGCATCAACCTCGTCGAATAGGTAGATCGAGGACGGCTTGTACATGTGGATTGCAAACAGTATTACCAGAAGTCGCAGGGACTTTTCTCCCCCTGACAGTGACTTCTCGCTCTTGAAGCCCTTCCCTTCCGGGATCTTCATCTTGAGCCCCGACTCGAAAGGATTCTTCAGATCGTCAAGCTCAAGCTGCGCCTTCTCGGGGAAGAGCATGCCGTAGAGCTTCATGAAATTCTTGTTTACTGCGTCGAATGTCTCGAGGAATATCTTGAGCTTCTTGGAGTCTATCTCCTCTATCATCTTCATTATCGCCTCCTTCTCGACGACCAGCGTGCCGAGCCTGCTGTCGGCATCCTCTACGTCCTTCTTTCGTGACTCGTATATCTCCGGCGCCTTTAGGTTGACGTTGCCAAGCTGCTCGATCTTGACTGAGAGGACATTCGCCTCCCTGTCCATCGCCTCTGTCGTCCCCTCGATCTTCTCAAGCCCTGTCGGATACGCCGCGAGTTCCGCCTTGAGGTCGACGAGCCTCACCTCGAACTGGCTTCTCTTAAGCTTGATGTCGTTTAGCTGCCTCTCTATCTCGTCGCTCTCCGCACCCTTCTTTCCCTTCTCGCCGTTTAGCTTTGCGCCCTTCTCCTCGATCTCGTGCAGCTTCTCGGTCGCCCTCTTTCCCGAGGCGCTGATGTTGTTTATCTGCTTCTCAAGCTCGAGTCTGCTCTTCTCAAGCGATCCCTTTCGCGACTCCTTGTCCTTAACCTCGAACTTCATCTCCTCGACTGATTTTATCGTCGCGCTGAACTGGTTCTCGAGATCCTTTTTTCTCTCCTCTGACATCTGGTTCTGGGTGGTTAATTCTGCGCTCTTCACCTTGAGATCTGAGAGTTCCTCCCTCATCCTCTTTATCTTCTCCTTCTCCTCCTTACTCATCCCGTGCTTTGACGCAGCCCTTGCCGCCTCCGCCGCCTTGTTGTAGAGATCTGCGGCCTGGGCCCTTGAGTCCTCAAGCTCCTTTACTGTCTTTGCCTCCATCTCTGAGTTCTCTCGTATCCTTATCTCTAGCTCCTTCACCTTTGATGAATGTGACTTAAGTGTTCCCTCGAGCTTCTTTAGCTCTCCGGTCATCTCGCTGATCTGCTCTTCTATGTCGGATGCGTGGGAGCCTATCTTTGCCTGCTCAAGCTCATGGGCTGCCTTCTCCTTTCTGGACTTGAATAACTTGTCTGAGAGTTCCCTGTTCTCGATCGAGAGCTTCTCCTTGTTTGAGGAGAGCTCCTTTAGCTGGTTCTCAATTGATGCAAGCGATACCCTCTTCCGCGCCGAGCCTCCGGATAGGATGCCGGATTGCTCGACAAGCTCGCCTGCAAGCGTCACGTATCTGTGCTTGCCGACCCCAACCTTCTTTGAATCCTCGACCTTCTCGATTATGAAGGTGTTGCTGAAGACGTACTCGAACACCTTCGAATACTTCGAGTCGAACTTGAGCATCTCGATTACCGCTGAGAGGTTCTTCTCCGTCTTTCTCTCGCGGTCAAATGCAAGGTCCTTTAGCGGGATGAATGTCGCTCTCCCCAGCTCGTTCTTCTTTAGGTACGCGATTATCTTTGAGGCTGATTCTATGGAGTCGACAACAAAGTAGTCAAACCTCGCCCCTGCGCTCGCCTCGACCGCAAGCGAGTACTCCGATCCGTAGCTGCATAGCTGTGAGACCCTTCCATAGAATCCGTCCTTCTCCTTGAAGTTTGAGCTGAGCCTCTCGGAGATGTTGCTCTCCCTTGAGCTCTGGGAGGCGCGCTGCTCCTTTAGTGAGAGTAACCGCGTGTCGATTTCGCCGATCTCGCTTGTTATCTCCCTTGACCTTGAGTCAAGCTTTGTTATCTCCGATTCCAGGGACTTGATTGACTTTGTGATCGCATCTGAGCTCTCCGTTATCTCGGAGAGGAGCGCCTTCTTCTCCTTTATGTGCGCCTCGAATGTCTGTGACCTGGACGAGAGGTCGCCAAGGGAGTTGTTTGTCGATGCAAGGTCCGCCTGCAGCGCCGAGATCGTCCCCTGCACGGAGCCTGAGTCATGCTCGAGCTTTGTGATGCGCAGCTGGACGCTCTGCATCTTGTTGTCTGCGGACTCGCCCTTCTTTTCCTCAGCCGAATCGTTGAAAAATGGCTCTATCTCGGAGATCTTCTTTTGGTAGCCGAGGAGCTCCGACTTGTTCTTTAGGACTGTCTCCTTTAGCTTCTCGATCTCCTCCTTCATCGCCTTGGACGCTGCGCTCTTCTCTGCGATCTGCTTTGAGTTTGTCTCAAGCGCGGCGTCGATTAGCGCGAGTTCCTTGTTGACGTTCTCGAGCTTCTTCCCCTCCTCGCCTGTTGAGACCGTGCTGTCACTTAGCGCCTTTGTTATCTGCTGCCTCTCTGCATTGAGCTTGTTTATGGAATTTGAAAGCTCGTCAATCTCCGCGGTCAGCTTCTGCTTCTTTGAATCGAGCAGCGCGAGGTCCCTTGTGTACTTGTCGTAGTTCTGCCTTATTTCCTGTTCCCTGCTCACAAGTATGTTGTATTTGAGAAGCCTGAGCCTTGTCGTCATCCCGGTGTAGTTCTCGGCCGATGTCTTCTCCTTCTCGAGCTCCTTGAGGTACCCGAGCCTCACATTCAGCTCTGCCTGGACCTCGTTTGTCTTTCCGTTGACCTTCTCGAGCTCCTTGAGCGACTCCTTCTTTTTCTCCTCGAACTCCGTGATTCCGGATGCGATGTCGATTAGCTCCCTTCTCTCCCTCGGGTTGAGGTCCATCATCCTGCTGATCTCCCCCTGGGTTATTGTGTTCGTCTCGTCGATTGTGATGTTGTGCTGCTTTAGGATCTCAAGGACCTCGTGCCTTGTCATCTTCTTTCCGTTGACCTTGTAGAGGCTCTTTCCGTCGGACCTTGCGGCTCTCACGATTTCTATTGTCTCGTCCCCGTCAAAAATCGCCTTCACGTGGGTCTTTGAGAGGCTGCCCTTGCCCTGCTTGGAGGAATTTGTTATGAGCGACTGGAGATTGTCCGCCCGCATTCTCTTGAGGGACTTTTCGCCGAGCGAAAACAGGAGCGCATCGCAGATGTTGCTCTTTCCGGACCCGTTTGGGCCGACCACGCAGGTGAAGCCCTTGCTGAAAAGTAGATCCGCGCTTTTGAACGATTTGAACTTACTTAGGCTAAGACTCTTTAGATAAAGCATCTGTCCACCGGTCGCAATAGTATTTACGATGTAAGCTTTTTAAACGTTCTTGCCGAGAGCAATTCGACGGAAGATTCGGGCGTTTCTAGACAAGGGTGTTTTTCAGCACCTTGGCGCGCGATTTTGTGATGCTTAGCGCTAGGACCCCTCCATTTTTGGGCCAGGTGTGCATCGCAACGTTGATCGGAGTGTGCAGGTATATCGAGATGAGGACCTGGCTCACGCCTGCATGGCACACGAAGAGGATTGTCTTGTCTTTGTACTTTGGGTAGATAGATTTTGTGAATTTCAGTATCCTCTTGTAGAGATCTTGCCAGCCCTCCCCGTTTTTCGGGACGAATTCCATCACGCCAAGCCCGCTCTTTCTGTGCGCCTCGAAATAGACGTCGTGGCTCTTGCCCTGCAGGGCGCCCATGTGCCGCTCCCTGAGCTCCCTTGTGTATCTTATTGGGAGATCGTGGAATTTTGCGATCTCCTTGGCCGTGTCCTTTGCGCGCCTTAGGTCGCTTGAGAATATCGCGTCTATGTGCTCGGACTTTAGCCTAAGGGCGGCGGCCTTTGCCTGCCGTTTCCCCTTCGGCGTGAGCTTCCCCGGCCTGTGGCCCGTGACCACCCCGTTGACATTGTCGTATGTTTCACCGTGCCGGACTATTAGTAGCTTCATTTCCCCGCCTCACTTCCTGCTTGCTATGTGCATTGTGACAAAGGCCTCCATCATGCTCGCAGTCGCGATCCCGACAAGCTTTCCGCCGGAAACTATTGCGACCATTGAGGAATCAGAGGACTGCATCTTTGAGATCGCGTCCATTATGCCAGTGGCTGATGAGACCTCCGGGATTTGGACTGCTATGTCCTTCACTATTTCAGCCTTGCCCTTTGCCCTCTTGAATACGTCGACTAGCAGGTAGCGGCTGCCCATCTTGGTTATGACGATGTGCTGCTTGCTGCGCTTCATTGCAAGATACAGTTTTGGAAGAGGCATATTCTGGTCTACGGACAGGTAGTTCTTGCTGGCCGCATCCAAAACACGCATCCCCTTCGTATTGCGCCTGAGGGTTACAAGCTGCGCCTCCTGCTGCACCCCTCCGTAGAGGAAGAAGACAATGATCAGGCTCCAGAAGACCAAAAATTCCCTGTAGTCCGCGGAATAGGCGGATGCAAAAATTGCAAATATCACTGTCGCAATGACTATCAGGGCCATTATTGCCTTGCTGACCTTTGCCGTGAGCATCGTCGCGTCGAAATAGCTCATTCTCTTCTGCAGATAGCTCCTAAACACCCTTCCCCCATCCATCGGGAATGCAGGGAGTATGTTGAAAATGCCAAGGAAGGCGTTTAGGACAAACAGGTTCTGCATAAGGAAGGTTATCTCGCCAGGAGGCGTGAAGATGGCGGCAAGGCCAAATATCGCAGCGAGCACAAAGCTCATGACTGGCCCGGCGAGAGCTATGTTGAACTCAACCTTCGCCGGAATCTTGGTGTCATCAATCACCGATGCCCCGCCGATCGGGAGAAGGATTATGCTCTTCACCCTCACCTTGTTTCTCGTCGCAGTTACGGAGTGGGCAAGCTCGTGTATCAGAACGCAGACGAATAGGAGAATGATTATTATCAGGAAGAATGTGCTGAGCAGAAGCGAGAGGAGCAGCAGGAGGATGAACGTCCAGTGGAGCTCGACTTTTATGCCGAAGATTCTGCCGATCACAAGAGAGTTCGCCATCAGATCCCTTTTAATACATTGAAAAATAAGTATTTATAGGTCGTAGCGGATGGAGGAAAATTTGCTCTTTGTCAAGGACGAGCCCGCACTTTTGCTGAAGAAACAGAGAATCTTGGTGGTGGGCGATCTGCACATCGGTGTGGAGTTCAAGATGGGCAGGGAAGGGATAAACTTCCCAAACTCAAGCCTTAGACTAGCCGCAAGAATCAACAAAATCTGCAAGGAGAGCAGGGCCAAGTCGGTGCTCTTTCTCGGGGACATAAAGGAAAGGATAGGATTCCCGACATCGGATGAGGCAGATGAGATCCGCACATTCTTCCGCGCACTTGAGTGCAAGAGAATAATGATAGCAAAGGGGAACCATGACTCGAGAATCGGCGACATACTAGGAAGCATGGGCCTTGACATCTCAATTGAGAGGGAGTTCATTGTTGGAAAGTTTGTCCTTATGCACGGCAACTCATGGCCGAGCGAGGAAGGGATGAAAAAGGAATATGTGATTACAGGACATCTACATCCCGCCCTAAAGTCCGATAGCAATGCGAGAAAGGTATGGCTCATCTCTCCGATAGGGAAAGGGGCTGCCAAGGCATATCCGGATTGCAACAAGGGAATTAAACTTGTGATTGCGCCTGCCTTCAACAACCTGATCATCGGAAGCAACGTTGACAGTAGGACTAGAGGAAAACTAATTCTCTTCAAGAACGAGATCTTCGATTTCAACAAGACCAAGGTTTACGGCCTTGACGGCCATCTGCTTGGGACACTCAAG
>JAGWGN010000009.1 GCA_028867335.1 Microcaldota archaeon
CAGAATAATTGGCTACCGCCAAATCCACTTACCGGATTGATGGGTTCATTCCAGAAGACCAGACCATTGGCAGCCGCTGAAGTAGGGTCTTATGCCGATGTATTGCCAATGTTATTGGGGCAGCGTAGTGCTGCCACGGATCTTCCATTGACACCAACAGCCGCCGCAGTCAAGGAGGGATTCACAGTTAACCCATCCTTCGCATCTATAAAAGGCGCTAACGCTCCATTCGGAAAGTTAATGGAAGGATTAGGGGGCGGCGCTAGATTATCAGTTGAGAATGCAGTAAAGAATGCTAATATCACTAGTAAAATTGCAAATGAGCATCTAGGCCTGCCGGAGACAAGAATACTAACCCCAGAGACATTAGAAGAGCTGCGCGCTCCACATAATGCCGTTTATCAAGAAATAGATAATATTCCATCTATACCAATGGATAAAACATATCAACAAGATCTTATTGGCGCGGAACGTACACCCACAAGAATAAGGACAAATATGTCAGATAAGATCCAGGCCCTGCAAAAACAATATAATGTACCAGAAATGACTGGAGCAGAGGCTAATATATATATCAAGGATTTAAGGGGAAATGCCAGAACTAATTATTTGGCTTCTAAGAGTCCAAATGTAGAGAATGCCGCAAGTTTAAAAAATCTAGCATATGCTCAGAATCATATTGCGAGCGCCATAGAAGACCAGATAGAGCGACATCTGAATCCGGGCCAGGAAGCTCTGGCACCGATCTCTGCTCAGTCAACAGAGGCGCCTACCATTGGGAACGATCTGCTCCAAAGATTCAGGAATGCCAGGAAGAGTCTGGCTGTAATAAATACTTATGAGCGGGCCATAAAGCCAGGAACTACGGATGTGATCCCGGCAAAACTGGCGAAAGAATATAACAAGAGTCCGAAGAAGTATGCTGGAACACCAGTAGAGAAAATCGCCCAGACTTATAACAATTTCCCGCATGAGATGCACGATGCCGCCACTTACCGTGGTAAAACACCGGTTAATTATGGGGATATTTTGCTTGCATGGCTAGGAAAGAATGTAGCATCTGGGGCAGAGCCACATTCAATGGGTGCAGGCGTTGCCGCCGGCGTAGCTGGCGCCACAATCAGGCCGGCGCTTAGGGCGCTACTGAAGAGCCGCGCATATCAGAAGGGATTAGCTGGATTGCCGAGGCGCAATATATTGGCGCCAATCCCTCCGTTGGGACAATTAAACGGACAGAAGAACCCTTAAAGTTTCCCTAATAACCACACACCGGCAAAAATACCCAATAAGGTTAATCCTATCATTGGATAGATAAAAGAGATGGCGATGGCCGCAAGGATAACTACTGTCTCGCTGCTCATGGATGAATGTTCCCGTATCAACTAAATCTCCTATAACCCTATTCTAGGCGCGCCACACTCAATGTCAAGCGATAATCCATTTCATAATGAGGCTCCATTTTGGGCGCATGTAACACAGACTCTGTAAACACTGGCGGCAATCAGCAAGTCACTCTGCCAATGACGCTGCCGCAGACGCAGGGATCGTGGCAGGCATTTGTCCAGCAGTTGCAGAGCGTGCTCTCGCTGGCTCAACAGGGTACTTCGCGGCCAGCGTCATCCTCGACCCCGATACAGTATGCCACGTTTTTCAGCTCGACGCTACCGGCATTCCAGACCTCAGGATGCACCGTAAGTGCCGATAATACATGGAGTCTGTTCGGCGGATATAGCCTGAAAGTGGCTGTAACGGCCCCGAATGCCTATGTCATCTTTGGGGCCTCTGGGTACCCGTTCCCGCTGCCGCCCAATGAACAGTGGCTCTCGAGCTGCTACGTCAAGGCGTCCACGGCCTCGGCGCAGTTCAAGATGGGGTTCCAGACAGCTAACGGCACCTATCAGAATACCGTTACCACCAGTGCGACTGCCGGGACTGTCACGCAGCCGGCGATACCGCTTAATCTGGTGGCCGATAATGCGAGCGCTTGCACGTTCCGGCTGGACTTTCCTTCAGCCTCAGGCACAACGTTCAACTTCGATGGTTTCCAGAATGAACCGAGCGTGACGGGTACGATCAACCCCTCACCGTTCCTGCTGACCAATATCATCGCCGGATCCATCATCGCTGATTTTATCAGTGTTAATGAGTTATCGGCTCTCAGTGCCAATATGGGTACTGTGACAGTGAATGCTAATGGCTACGTTAATTCAGGACAGACCGCATTTAATACCGGAACTGGCTGGTGGCTCGGGAATTCGAGTGGCACACCGATTACAACCGCAAGTGGAACGTCTATCACGGATGCATCTGGGAACGCTATAGTTACGGGGAACGTCTATGATTTCTCTGTGGGCGATGGTACAAATGGGATCTCCTGGGACGGCAAGAATTTTGTAGTCAATGGCGGCGAGATAACCGGTGATCTTACCGTGTCCACTGCCGGGCATTTCAATAGCGGGATGGGGGCATGGAACTCCGGTAATCCAGGATGGTGGTTAGAATATAACAGTGGGACACCGCGCGCCGCTTTCGGGGATCCTTCGGGAGCTGGCTGGACTTTTGATGGCTCAGCATTCAAGATAACCAACAAAGCCAATCAAACTATATTTGATTCTACAAATCTATTATATCTTAATGGGTCAACCATTGATTCTTTACGGCCAGCTACTGCTGGTGCGGATAAAACCGCAAGTGCTATTTGTGCGGCAATTACGAACATTGAGCAGGGCGTTGCCTATGATGGAGTTGCTATTACATTCAGCATCCCATATTCATCTACTCCGATTGTTATCTATAGCCCGGGCGGCCTGTCCTATAGCAGCAGTTTGACTGGAAGTCAGGCACAGGTATTTACAGTCACTAATCTAACAACAACTGGGTTTACACCATCTTTGAAATTACAGCAGATCGGTGGCGCGCCCACAAATGAGTCTATAAATTTCGGTCCATCGACTGTTACCAATTCAACCACCGCGACTCTGGTTGTGCCAGGTGGCGATATCATACTCAATGGTCTAATTACGTGTAATTTTTCAGTAACATTAACGCCGACTGGTGGCTCAGATTCTAATGATACCGTGATCATATCCATAGATGGAACCCAATTATGGTCCCGCAATTTATCTTGGCCCACCACTAAGACATGGACATTCTCAATTGTCGTCACAGATACAGCCGCTGTGAATGGAAGTGTAGTAACTATCTCCGATTCGGCTGGGGCCATTACAGCTACCACCTGCACTTATCAAGCTGGATCAGCCGCAACTTCAGTCACAGCAACCCCGGCTAATTGTCCGGGTGTCCCATATACAGTTTACCCACCGAGTTAACCATGCCACAGATATCAGGTCTACCGTCTGCTACAACTCCATTGACAGGGGCAGAACTTATCCCATTGTCGCAATCTGGCGTAGCATCGCAGACAGCATTATCGAATATCGCCCCAGCGGGTGAAGTGCATGCCCAATGGTTTGGGTGTAAGTTCGATGGCGTCACAGATGACACCGCCAATCTGCAAGCCGCCATCAATTCTATCGCCTCCTCTGGTGGGACGGTGGTGATGCCTACTGGGCAGGCTTTAATTACTGGGACTGGTATTACGGTGCCAGCACTCGTTAGTCTCCGTGGGCAATCCATGAGTAAGACCCAGTTACTGCTGAATTCTTCAACTGCATCTGTGACATTGAGCAGCACACCTTATGTGAACCATTACGGATATATGAGCGACTTCACTGTAAATGGCAATAATCTGGCAACTGCGGGGATGGTAATACAGGGTCGCTCCATACTTGGGCTGAATCGAGTTTATTTTTTCGGTGTCCCCGGGCGCGGTCTTTATATCAATTCCTGCATAGATATTGAATGCAATATGCTGCTTTTCCAGAATTGCGGTACAGCCACTCTTGGTCAATTCGAGATTGACGGAGTTGCTGTGGCCGGAAATATATCTACCACGATATTGCTGAATTCCATCTATATCTCAACTGGCGCAACTGGATGTCAGGCTGGCTTGAAGATAGACAGGAGCCGAGGGATTTCTATTGTTGGTGGCGCTATCGAAAGTTGCGGCATACCACTAATGGTGTGTTCTAAATCAGAGGGCACTTATGGGGTTAACCAACTGACTCTGCGTAATGTGGATATGGAGAATGCCACGGATCATTATATCGAAGCCGGGTATGGATGGAGTGGAGCAACCGGGCAGGGGACTGTGAATATGAGCGTTACGAACAGTAACGGCTCTGTTTCCGGATCGCCGTCCATCTTATATGCCGTTAAACTTAAAAATACCGACAGCTTCACAGGCATAAACAATAGTTGGAGTTTGACGGCCTCGCCCACTTCCGTATATTGGCTAGAAGGAACCAGCAACCTGAGAACTTCTTTATCGCAGCATGGTGGCAGTATAGCTTATCCATTTGTGTCGGTGAATAGTGCGACACGGGCCGATGCGGTTCCTTATCTGGACTGGAAACTGCTCGGAGGCGCTTCAATATTCTTCCAGGGGGCTTCCTTCGCGTTAAATAGTGCAACACCTTCTATTAGCGGGGATACTCTGGTCAGCACTAACTCTGGTGTCGCAACTACAATCACAAACGTGACTGGAGGCATACAGGGGCAATTAATGGCTATTTATGCAGGCGATGCAAATACAACCTTGAAACATCTGAACACTGGTGCGGGTCAATTCAGATTGAAAAGTGGTGCTAATACTGCTTTATCCGTTGGTCTTACATATCTATTCATTCTAGATTCATCGGGTACATGGAGCCAAATATGAAAAAACTGACTGATTTCATCAGCAAGACCGGCGAGAATCCGAAGTTCGTGGCCTTCATGGCCCATTCAGGCTTCGCTGCCACTGTGCTCATGCTGTTCTCCGGGTGGCATCAATATGCGGCCGCTGTTGTCGCTTTATTGCTGGCCGTGGCTAAGGAATTCTCTTTTGATTTACGTTACGAAGCCACACCTCCGCAGACGCTCATGGATAGCGTTGAGGATTTCATCGGCTATCTGACCGGCATCGCGTTTGCGCTGCTGGCCGCACATTTAGGACTTTGAGGGTAATACATGAAAGCTACTTTTGTTGACGCCGCTGGCGATGTTGTAGTCATTGACTATACAGCAGACACGCTGGCTTACACGCCAGCGCCTACTCCTACGCCAACTCCGACGCCTACGCCCACACCAACACCTACGCCCACGCCCACGCCCAGTACCAATACAGTGAGCGCAACCGTGGTTGACTCAAGTGGCGTGACATGGACGGCTTCGGCCACCGTGGGCAACGACCCGACCGTTCCGGCTGTGTATGTGAAATTCAAGAATAGCGGCGGGACTGAACATCCGGGCCTAACTGCTTGGTTCTATGCCGATGGCTGCGATGTTGGCGCAACCCGCGCTGACAATGCCTTTGATTACACCAACTGCTCGCTGACGGTGGTCTATAACGCTACAACCGTGTTTACGCAGACCGGCGTGAACTTCTGGCGAGGCGCACGCAACCAGACCATCCGCTACGGAACCCAAGCGGCTTGGGTTCCCGTTGACTTGTCGCTGTTCCCGAATTGGGCGAAGCCTGCGACCCCGCTCGCTCCCTACAACATCAGTAAGTACGACTTCAGCTACAACGGCGACGGCTTCTCGACGTATCCCGCGATGGGAACTACCGGTTCACGGCCTGAAATTGCCTATGTTCCTCAATGCGATGTACCACAATGCGTCAGCCCATCTGACGCTAACTTCGCAGTGGTGCGCAAGGTGGCCGACAATTCAGGATGTTGGCCCGTCTACTTCAGCGACCCGACTACGGGTCTGCCGCTTGATATAACGCAGTATCCTAATGCGACGCTCATAACAGCAGCCGCGGGCGTCTATGCTGGCAACCCGATTGTGCCATATCAGAATATCACTGCAGGTCAGTGGAAGTTTACCGGCTCGCCATTCATACCTGATGAGGCACACCACCCCGGCTACAACTTCGTGGCCGCGGCTTCGACGGGAACGGCACGGGACAAAGACCATGCCGCTTTCTGGGCAAACTTTCCGCTGATTGCATTCAACCCGGCATACCGACAGAAAACCGGCGTGTTCCAGCATTATCAGGAACGCGGCACGGCGTGGGCGCTGCGTAGCCTGTTCCTTGCATCGTTCGTTTCATCCATGCCAGCCTACTTCTCCAATCAGATGAACGTGATGCTTGGATTAGCAAACGCGCTTCCTCAGAATCCGCTCGGCTGGCTGAACACCTACCAGCGGCCCGGTTTTAATGGCTCGTTATCCGCTATCGCGGAATGGGAAGAAAATTATCTACGCATCGTGGTTGAACCTATCGCGCAGAAGCTGTCAGCATGGAAGCCATTTGCGCAGTACCTGCTGAGCAACATCCCGATCGTGCTATCGGGGCAGACCTACGCGCTCTCAACCTTGTATGTTCTGACGATACTGGACGCCTCTGGCAACCCGCTCCCGACATGGAACGACGTGCTGCTGGCATCGTTGCAGGATACCCACAACTCGGCTTGGACGCTGGCCGATGCGCAAGCGGCTATTGATCCGTCCGCAACTGTTGCGTCCATCTATACGCTGTGTCAGAAATACAAGATGAACGTGAATCAGGTTGGTGACTTCCTGCAATACGACACCGCGCCGGATGATTACCCCGCCCTCATGCGGGCTTCTGCCGCAAGTGCCGCGAGCCTTGGTGTGGCTGGCGGAGCTGCCGCATGGACTACGGCCTCAAGCGTGCCGACTCAACCAGTGTTCACGACCGAGTGGGCGTTTAACATCGTGCCGAGATAATAATGGCGTGGTCACTGATAGCACAGTCAAGCGTTGCCGGGACAAATAGTCTAAATACAGCGGTCCCTATTCCATCTGGCATATCCAGCGGGCAGTTATGTGTATTCCTTATCTCTGTAGCGAATGCATCTTATACCAGGTCATATCCAGATGCTTCATTCGTTGAGCGTGGGTATGCGTTATACAACACAACAACATCTTACGCTGTCGTATTAGTTGACCATATAGTCACTTCTACAGATGTTGCTAATGCCGGGACTGGAACATGGACATTCAGTCAGGGTACCAGCGGCTATGAGGGCGTCAGGTGTGCTGTATTCAGTGGAAATGCCGCTTCCGGGTTCTTCGATACATATGCAACCGCCACACAAAGTAGTTGGGGCACACTTAGCCTGACAACGGCTAATGCAAACGAATTGCTGATTTATGGGATTATTGCCGCAAACACTGGAGCGTTGGGTGCGCAGCCTACGGGCTTTACTGACCTTGGATCATTCAAATGGAACGGTGGCACCTCTACTGACTCATCCTATGAAGTCCAGGCATCTGCTGGTGCCACAGGTAATGTAAAACAGGTATCTTCGCCAACATCCTATAATGGCACGATACTCGCAGCTTATATACCAGCGAGCGGCGGCACCGTCTATAACGAGAACTTAGGCATCGCCGGAAGTGCTGCATTTACCGACGTTGCAGCAGTATCGTTCAATGATGCGATAGGGATGGCCGGTGCTGCCGGATTCTCGGATACGCAGAGTGCAACCATCAATGCGACTGCCGTATTTGCTGGGTTGAGTGCCATCGGGTTTTCGTCCGGCGCCCAGACGTATAACGAGAATCTTGGCGTTGCTGGTAGTGCGGCACTTGTATTACCTGCCAATATCTCGGCGAATACATTATTGAGCATGGCCGGGAACGCGAATATAACCACGGCAGCTCATGCAGTATTCAATGAAGTGGCGGCTATCGCTGGGTCTGCCGGATTGCAGGTATCTTCGACCGCAATCATGGCCGTTTCTATGGCGCTGGCTGGCGCGGCTGCGCTGGGGATGAGCAGTGCCGGTGCATTTGTTGCATCCCTGTGCTGGTATTATTACATCATGCTCGAAAGCAGAACTATGGTAATTCCGGCAGAATCGAGAACCTATTACGTCGGCTCCGAGAACCGGACCGAAGCCATTCCGTGTTAATTGATAAACTGAGGTAATGACAATGAAATCTAATCTATCGCTCGCCCTGAAACTCTCGCACCACTACAAGGTTGAGTGTTTCGACAAGGAGGGCAACCTGAAATGGAAAGAGGATGTTGACAATCTGGTCGTAACGACCGGGCAAAATGACATCCTCAACAAATACTATGCTGGCTCCGCTTATACCGCGGCCAACTATATCGGGCTCACGACCGGGTCGCCCACGTTTGTAGCGGGCGATACGATGGCGAGCCATACCGGATGGACTGAATATACAGCCTATTCCAACGCTACCCGCGTAGCTCCTGTATGGGGTACCGCTTCCGCTGCTAGTATCACGGCCCCAGCATCGGCGTTCAACATCAACGGCGCGGGCGGTACTGTAGGCGGTGCATTCCTGACCACCAACAGCACCATCGGCGGCACGACTGGCATCCTGATAGGTGAGGCCGTATTCTCTGCTAACCGCACCGTAGCGTCTGGCGATACAGTCAACGTGACACCAACGGCATCCGTATGAACTACGTCAAAGATCCGGCTGCAGTTCTGGATTATACCGAGGACTGGTCACAATGGCTTGGAACCGACACGATATCCTCAGTTACGTGGACGGTTCCAACAGGCATTACCCAGACCTCGACATCATCGACCACGACCACGGCGACCATCTGGCTGTCTGGCGGCACAATAGGCACTACCTATAACGTCGACTGCAAGATCGTGACCGCCGGTGGGCGCACCGACGCTCGGCAGTTGCAGATAACCATCGCCACGAAATAACAAGAAAGGACCTACATGAAACGCAAGCCACAACTCACACACCGCGTACATTTGCTTGAAGAAGGACATAAACAGCATGAGATACATATGGCGAAGTTGGACGAGGACATAAGCGAGATAAAGCGCGAGCTGGCATTCCTACCAAAGAAGGACGACCTGTCAGACCTTCGCGCCCACATGGATAACAGCATCAACGGGATACTGCGCGATGCGTTAAGCTCAGTCCCTCAGAAAGCTATGGTGACATGGACTATCGTACTGGCCGCGATTGCCGCCATTTCGTTCCTGATGCCCGTCCTGATAAAATTCATGGAACGATGAGATTCAGTTCAGCCTATGCGAGATTCAGGGGCAGCCACTGGTTCCTGTTCGCGCTCGTCATATCCATCGGCCTCATTCTGGGGCTGCATTTCTGGCGTCATATTGACCCGGACTTCGGCGCCACCAATCTCGCCCTGTCCATCGAATCGTCTGTCTCCGTAGCCCTGCTTATTATGTACGGCGTGGAACAGGAGATGCAGCGGAAGCAGGAAGCGAAGCGGTGGGAGAAGATGCTGCGTTACATGCTTGACATGATGGAGTCCAATCGTGCTATGCTGAAACAATTACATGAATCTCATCCTCACAAGAACTGATTACCCGTCGCCAGATGTTGCGATGGGGACGGTAGCGTTCGACAAATACAGCTTCTATACGCTGCAGCACGATTTCACGCCGCCTGGAACCTATACACTCATCCCGCACATTGTCCAGAACGGCCCGCTGAAGGGACTGAAAACCTATTGCCTCATCAATCCTGAGCTTGGCGTATTCGAGGAGCAATCCGGTTACACTGGCGCTTACCCCATGCGCTACGCCATCCTGATACATCCCGGCAACTGGGCGCATGACTCGATAGGCTGCATACTGCCGGGGATTGCGCGTGATACGCTGTATCCCAAGCCGAATGTCGGTGGCTCCCAAGTGGCGTTCAGGCAGATCATGGGGTTCCTCGGCGGTGTCGCCGGGCATACACTGGAAATTCGAGATGTACAAACTGCTGCATGATCTGTTCTACGCCGTCGACGACAAGGGCGTGTCATCGCTGGATGAGTCCCGTGTCGCGCTGGCTCTGGCTCTGGTATCCTACATCGTCACGGTTGCATCTGCGGTATTGTGGAAAGGGCAGCCGCTGGATATCCAGGGATTCGGGTTCGGGCTGGCCGCGCTCGTATTCGGTGGCGGTCACGGTATCAAGGCGTATAATTCGAGTCCATCATGAACATACCCATCAAAGCAATCATCGCGCTCGTGCTGGCCATCGTGCTGGCCGGTGGCCCCGCGCTCTACGTCCACATCCAGGATGTAAAGACGTGCAACGCCAAACTTAAAGAGCAGGCTGACGGTTACAATGCCGCATTCGCCAAAGCCCAATCCGAGAGCGCCGCACAGCTTGCGGAGATTAACCAGCGAAGCTCCGCACTTGTTGCGGAGAATGAGAAGCTCAAAAGTGCCATCAACGAACACACAACCCACACCATCACGGTCATCCAACATGCGCCACCTGATAAATGCACTGATGCTCGCGTCCCTGATGTTATTCTTAACGTCCTGCGCGAGCCGCCCAGAGATTAGCGTACCCAAGCCGGTATACGTCTATGAGCCTATCCCTGCCGCCCTGCTTAAGGCTTGCCCTGGCGCGGATTGGTCGAAGGTTCAGACGTGGCGGGATGTTGCTGTTGCTGCTACGGTGGAGAAAGCTGCGCGCACTGCGTGCGAGTCGCAGATAAAGGCCATATCGAACTTCCAGCACTAATGCGTAAGGGGCTTTGTAACGCATTTTCGTGCTACGGTCCGAAAAATCCTGAAACAAGCCTATAAACGAAATGGCCTCATAACCCCCTTGCAGCAGTAGGGCTGCCGGGGCACCGTTTTTTATTAAAGCGGTTTTCTAGGTAATCCGCCAACGCAAACTCGAACATCACCCACGGCAGTTTAGGATTAGACCGGCAGAAGCGGTTTACGCTGCTATCGAGCCACCGCCTGAACTCAGCATCCGATATGCCAGCAGTGCGCATAGCATCCAGCATTTCTTCCTTCCTGACCCTGCGCTTCGACGACCTAGAATCGTACGGCATCCTCACCGCCTGCCTCTCCTATCCATCCTCGCCGCCAGCAGGAACAGGCCAATCACCGCCAGAATACTGAGAGCGAGAACAATCCAATAGAGTTTCATTTCTGTTTCCTGATAATCTTCATCGCCTCACGCGTGAGCCGTCTGTCTTGGGTATTCATCGCAGCATCCCAAAACTGCGCAGCAAGCCGTGTAGCAGGTCCCGAAGCATTGCACGCAGCAGTACGCGCATACCGGCCAGCATCCCACACACCCCACACACCCCACATGAGAGCGTTACCAGCATCCACACCCGCATTCACCGCAGACCGCGCAGCCTCCCGCGCAGTCCATGCAATATATCGTGCAACCCGTTGAGATATCGTAGCATCACGCGCGGCAGCCCGCAAGGATACGTCGCCAGTTTTCAGGAATTTAATAACTACATCTGGGGCATCCCATAGATGGGCAACGTCCAGCGCAAACTTACGCGCGGCCCTTCGCAACAAATCCCCAGCATCGAATTGTGCGATAATCCTACGCTTGTGGCATACCAGCTTATCTTCCCGTTCTTCCACAATATCAGCGCACTCAACGCGGCAGAGCGTGTTGCCGGGAGCATATTGCAGTGCGTCTATGAGGCGGCGACTGGCGTGCAGCCCAGATTCACACATCACGCACTCACCTTCGTGGACGAGCCACTCGCCAATAGGCGGAAGCGGGCGACCATCGCGGAGTTTATCGCCTGAGAAGTGCCAAGCCAGAACAGGTTTCATTTCAGGTTCTCGGTTTATCTGCGCGACTCACCACCCGACAATACCCACACAACCCATCATGCGTGATGCGGCACAGCGGCTCGCCGCAGATATTGCACTGGGGATTCAACGGGAAAGCTTCCTGGCGCTTCTCCAGCGACATGCGGGCGATGCGCGCAGGCATCAGGAATCTGTCAATAGCTTCTTTGTTCATGGCTGCCCCTCACTTCACGTCCCGCATGTGGTAATGACGCCTGTCATAGCGCCGGTAGTAGTGCCAGTTCCACAGCCACTCTAGGGCGCAGCCTACCAGCAGCAGACCAAGTAGCGGCAATGTTATCATCAGCAGTGTTTCGATGTTGTCTAGCATAGCCTTCTCCTTATTTCAGATATTTACGGATAATTTTCGCCTGGGCTTCGCGTTCATCAGCATCAGCAGCAGCATCAGCAGCATAAGCAGCAGCAGCATAAGCAGCATGAGCAACATAAGCAGCATGAGCAACATAAGCAGCATGAGCAACATAAGCAGCATGAGCAGCATAAGCAGCATCAGCAGCAGCATCAGCAGCATAAGCAGCAGCAGCATAAGCAGCATGAGCAACATAAGCAGCATCAGCAGCATAAGCAGCAGCAACAGCAGCAGCATCATAAGCAGCATCAGTAGCAGCATAAGCAGTAGCAGCATATTTTTTAAGAGCTTTGAGCGTTATCTTACCTTGCGCATACCGCCGACAGGCGTTGATGCACTCGCGTGGTCCCTTGTCATTTGGGTGTTTGGCCTCAAAATGCTTCAGCACTCTGGCGACCATATCCGCGCACATAGCAACGCGCAGCTTTGGTTTGTCGGGCATAGCCGCATGCAGCGCCCACATCATGTCCTGTACGCCGTTCGATTCTAGGATATGCAGCAGGTTTATCGGCTTATCCTCTGGATAGTCCGGGGGCAAGGACTTGAGCAGTGTGGCCCACCCAGAAGCGCACGGGCTATGCTCGCGTAACTTTGCGAGTGTGGTAATGAGGCGTGTTTTTGTCATGATTGGCTCCTCAATGCTTCCAGTTGTTCAATCTTGCGCTGCATTTCTACAAGGAAATCGCGCACGCCGGTCTCGAGTTCCGATATGGCATCGTCATCGCGCTCGATGCGCTGGACGAATAGCATAAGGTTGCCCGGCATCCGGTTATCGTAGCTCACGAAATCGCACCACTTGCGGCCTGAGCAGGCGAGCTGCCACATGATCTGCTGGTAATATTTGCCCGGTACTTTGCCGCTCAGCAGCGTTTCGATATGCGTTGCTGTGTTGGGGCATTTTAGCTCCAGCAGGCCGTCCTCAGCGATCAGCCCATCTGGCGATGCATGCGTTCCCGGTATCTCTGGATGCGTGAACATCCCGCACTCAGAGACCTCGACACCGCGCAGGAATGCATAGGCATCACGCGCCTCAGGCTCTACCTCGATACCGCGCTGCATGGCGGCATTCGTGTAGCCCTCCTGTGCCATGCCAGTCATGCGCTCGGCAATCAGCTGCGCCATGACGTTGTAGCGCGAAGCTCCGTAACCGGACTTGGTGCGCGCCAGTGCATCGGCTATCTGCGATGCACCGAGACTGCCGCAGCGGAGCTTGAACCATTCATCGCTGCGCTGGCTGACTTGGATATGGCTCATGGTTTCTCCTAGAACGGGATGGAATCTGTAAATTCCGGCTTCGCTTCAGAGCGCGCTTCAGACTTCGGCGCCGGCGCGCGCTCCTGAGGCAAGCTAACCCTCAGGCTAAGAAATGGCCCTTTCTGGCCGTGTTTCTGCCAGCCAGCTAGCCGGTACTCAATGCCGTTCACCGTGAGCTTGCCCTGATAATCCGGCTGATTGTCTTTGGTCTTGCGGTCATTCTTGAATAGGATGCCGCTCATGTCATAATCGCTCATTTCGATTTCCTCTTGGTTTCGATAGCCTTTACCATATCAGGATACGCCTGCGCCGCTATATCCTCAAGCCGCTCAACCTTCGCCCATTTCAGGAACGCGGCCTCGCTGCTCCCGGTTTCATCCAGCAGCGCCTTTAGATTAAGCGCCTGATCCTGAGTGATGCGCGGCAGGTTATTGCCTGCGGCGTTACCGCCGTCGTCATCCTCGCCTATCGCGATGTTGAATATCATCTTGAGCAGGTAGCGCATACCATAGCTCATGGCCGAGCCGGTGGCGTGCGTTTTTGTCATTACATCGCCACCCTTCGCGCCTTTGCCGTCCGCGGGCATGTCCACGTGATAGGTGCGGCTGAATCCTCCGCGATGCGATACATAGCACTGCACGCGCACCGCCTGGTCGAGAGTCGTTTCACCAGTATCAAAACTGAGCGCGAATCCGTGGGTTGTATAAATAGGGCGCACCACGCGGTCGAGTGCTGCATAGCTGGCGTATTTGCTCCGCGTCTGCGGATTGCTGGCATCTGCCACGATGCGGCGCAATTCCGCCTGCACCGCAGACATGGCAGCATTAAATTCGGACTCGCCAAGCTTCGCGTCCATGCGTTCCTTCATATCCAATAGCTTCTGCATCTTGTCAACATCAACCGCCGGGTCAGACGCGGCCCGCGCTATGATGGCTAGAATGCTCGGCTCATTTTCAACCTGTACGATAGCGTTCATTCGTTTCTCCTATTCAATCAATCCAATTTCTTTAAGGTCTTTCTCACCGACTATCTTACAGCGGAACACGCGGAATTTGCCATCGTTGCCGAGAGGAATCGCCGCGATATCCTGGGCCGTGAACTCGGCTATCAATATCCGATAGCCGTATTGCCACTGATGCATACACCACGGCAGCGTCGCGAGATTGATGCCCGCAGCGCATTGTATATTCTCGTCTGTCGAGGCATCGGCAACCTCGTAGGATTTGCCAATCTCGTAGGTGATGCCGCCGTTGAACGGCGCTAATCCGTCGGGTTTCACTAGTTTATAGGCGCAGATATTGCCCGGCTGATCTCGGAGCATGAGCAGCGGGTCAGTTTTGTGAGGATTGTAACCGATGGCGCCGGACAGCTGGGCGCTGGACAGGTCGGCGCCGTACAGGTTAGCGCCGTACAGGTCAGCGCCGGACAGGTTGGCGCCGTACAGGTTAGCGCCGTACAGGTTAGCGCCGGACAGGTTAGCGCCGGACAGGTTAGCGCCGTACAGGTTAGCGCCGGACAGGTTAGCGCCGGACAGGTTAGCGCCGGACAGGTTAGCGCCGGACAGGTCAACGCCGAATTTGATTGCGGCCTCCACGCATAATCTTAGGTTCTCTGTTTCTAGAGAAAATAACACTGTGCCACTGAAGCGATGTTTGATTTCAAATTTCATGCGTAATCTCCTTCCAATATCCTATATTCGATTTCGTTCACAAGCTCAGGCGGCAGCGCGTCCGTGATATTGATGCCCAGCACCTCAATACGCATATCAGAAATATACCGCCCCTCGGCTGGCTGGTCGCGTGTCGCGGGGATATCTGAGCCGCAGATCGTGCCGTACACGTCAGCTACCATCCATGCGTGTGGGTTTATTGGGCCGTTTAGGCAAAGTCCAATCTCAACATCGACCGCGAGCGGTTTGCGCGCTGGCGTCGTTACGCACTCCGTAACGGCATCGACGGCGCGGGAATGATATTGCAGCATATCAACGGAATCGGCTAAGCACATGGTCATTCTCCTTTTGATATTGAGGTGGCCGATTGTTGGAGTTCTTTTAATTGCTGCTCTAGTTTATTGGCACGAATGTATTCCTCATACCACCTCTTGCCCTGCGATTCCATCTCGGCATCGGCGGCCTTTTTGTTATCATCTAGTGCCTTGCGCTGGGCTGGTGATTCGTCTGCGATCACCTGAAATTCTAATGGTAAACCATACGCGTCCACGCAACCAGCAAGAGCCGCCACTATCCCAGTGAACGGCGAGCTAAATGTAGTAAACTCCGTTCCATATCCGATTCTAATATAACGAGTATCTTTCATGGTATTGCTCCTGTTTTGCATGCCCTAATAATAGCCCAAAATCATCCCATTTCTACTACCGTTCGTCGGATTAGACTGAGTCTAAATGGCGGGGTCTTATATACGCTAAAGCGTATATTCCGCCAATATACGCTATACGGTATATTCGTGTTACATTACTGGCCAGTAGTGACACAGGATGTTGCCAGAATCGAACCTTGCAAACGGCTAATGGTAAGCTACAATAGAGATTGCCCGCAAGGAACTATTGAGGAAAACTGTCATGAGTAAATTAGACCGTAGCGAATCTTGTTACTCAGAATGTGGTGACCGCAGACGACACCCAGAGTACCATCGCACCAAGACCAATGAGCTATATGCACATTTTAGGGATGGCAGTGTTTATCGCGTGGAGGAACAGCCGCAACATACCGGTAGCCTTTTCTGCTGTCAGGGCAAAAGACGACCAGCAGCGTTAATCTTCCACCGCATCAATGGAGGAAGTCAGGGATGACTGACGACCCCCAGCGAGGTCGCGCAGGCTCTGCGGAGCGCCGCAGCGTCGGGCAGTTATATAGACGAGCCAATGAGGATTCGTGCGTGCTGACAGTTTGCCCCATCAGTTTTAAGGATGCGAATGCCTTTGTTGCGATGCACCACCGGCACCACAAACCAGTGCAAGGCCATAAATTTTCTATAGCGGTGACAGATGGAGAGCGGGTGCGCGGAGTTGCTATCATCGGGCGACCCGTGGCTCGCCATGCGGATGATGGCGCGACCCTAGAAGTGAACCGGCTCTGCACGGATGGAGCGCGCAACGCTTGCTCGATGATGTATGCGGCAGCGTGGCGAGCGGCTAAGGCCCTTGGATATAGGCGGCTCATAACCTACACGCTCCCCGAGGAAGGTGGTGCAAGCCTGCGGGCCGCAGGGTGGAAGTGCATTGGCGAAGCTGGTGGGGGTTCATGGAAGCGCGCAGCTCGTGACAGAGCAGACGCACATCCGCTCCAGGTGAAGCTGCGGTGGGAAGCTTAGCATTGGCAATGAGATGTTGCAAACTATAATCGGCTTACCAAAGAGGCGTTGGCATAATGAGCTATACAAAATTACAGTCGAGCATCATAGCATCTACTATCTGGGCCGAGCCCGCTAGTACTAGAGTTGTGTGGATCACCATGCTGGCGCTGGCAAACCGGGATGGATATGTTGCCGCTAGTGTGCCTGGACTTGCGCATATCGCACATGTCACACGTGCCGAGGCTGAAAATGCGTTATACACCCTCAGCCAGCCAGACCCCGATAGCCGGTCAACTATCTGCGAAGGGCGCCGCATTGAGGCTACTGATGGCGGTTGGAACATCATTAACTATGTGGCGAACCGCGACTCATGGACTGACGATGATAAACGCGAATTTCAGCGCAAATGGATAGCTGAGAAGCGCGCCAAGGCAGAATTGTCGAAGTATGTCGAAGTGAGTCGAAGTTGTCGAAGTGAGTCGACGCGAATCGAACCTCCAGCTCCAGCTCCAACTCCATCTCCAAAGAAAGAGAGGCGCGCTACCGCGCTACCCACTGATTTCGGATTAACACCAGAAAGAGTTGCCTATGCCAGCCAGTACAATGTCCAGAGCGTACAAAACGTGATGGAAGCCTTCTGCAATCACCATCGAGCCAAGGGCAGCACGATGAAGGACTGGGAAGCGGCATGGAGGACATGGGTACTACGGGAAGCTCGGTACGGTAAAAAGCCGTACCATGAAAACGTGTCGGATAATTCAAGGAAATCCGACGCATCCATCCTCGACCTCTGCAAACTGTCGGGCATATCGACACACGGCAAGAGCCGGGATGAGCTGCTGCTGGCGCTAAAGCGAGTGAGACCGTAATGGAAACCCGCATCTGCATTGAGTGCGGCATTGATAAGCCCCTCAACAAATTCGGGGTTAGTGGCCACGGTCGCGGGCATCGCAAACGGTGCTATACTTGCCGTAGCCAGAGATACATAGCCAACAAGATAGCGCGGGCCAATGAGGAAGTTAACAAACAGATCGCTCGAAACTCTAAGGGCTGGGGTTATATTTAATGTCAGAAACTGTCTAAATATCTTGCGATATGAGTCAAGAATGTCAAGTTATCTCGCAATAGATGATGCATATGTCAAGAAATTTTTCCTTAACAGCACCATAAGGTGGATAAGGTGCGGTGGTTATATATAAATACCGCCTCAATCGTTAATAACGCAAGTCATTATTAACGCAGGAGCAAATATGAGACACACTTGGCGCGATGCTTTCATATCCTGGCTGGCCATTCTCATGCTGCTGGCGCTCATTACCTGGTGCCACCGCGCCAACGCCATGACCCGGCATCAACGGTGGGCGTTATGGTATGCGTATCAGGTTGGCTTCCCGTACAGCACTACCGCGAGCGCCATAATCTGGCAGGAATCCAGTCTCTGCGCGCACCGGATCGGAACGCACCACGATTATGGCTGCGGTGGCATACAGGAGGGCGCGGTCTGGGCTGCATGGCATATGCACGTCGGGCGCTGGGCGCTCATCCATGACGATAAACTCAACATTCACATCACCGTGGCGTATTTCAACTATTGTCTGTCGCAGACCCATAACTGGGAACGTGCTGTAATCTGCTATAATACTGGCCCGGCGTATGCAAAGAGATTGAGCTGGCATTACGTAGTCCATAACGCCTACCTGCGCCGCATCAAGTGGCGCATGAGAGAAGTGAGCGCCATTAACGGGGCAACAGTGGAGGATTTGAGATGAAATACGAAATCTGCAAAGACATGTTCATCGACACAGCTTTTGGCAGGCTGTTTCGTATCAAGGCGCTGGTTAAAATTGAAGGGCGCTGTGAGATTGGTGATTTAGGCGGCTATATCGCTGCTGAAAAGAATCTTGCACAAGATGGCGATGCATGGGTGTCCGGCAATGCGCAGGTGTCCGACGATGCGCGGGTGTCCGACGATGCGTGGGTGTACGGCAATGCGCAGGTGTCCGACGATGCGCGGGTGTACGGCAATGCGTGGGTGTACGGCGATGCGTGGGTGTACGGCGATGCGTGGGTGTACGGCGATGCGTGGGTGTACGGCAATGCGCAGGTGTCCGACGATGCGCGGGTGTACGGCAATGCGCTGGTGTACGGCAATGCGCTGGTGTACGGCAATGCGCTGGTGTACAGCAATGCGCGGATATTGTGGGTTTCACAGGTAGGGTCTGCCAATGGCACACTGACTGCATTTCTGGATAAGAACAATAAAATCATCGTTACTCGCGACTGCTTCATCGGAACGTTGGCTGAGTTTTCCAAGGCCGTTAAACAGACGCACAAGAACAATAAGATTGCGCGCGAGTATGCGCTGCTGATTAAATTCATCAAACTGAGACTTACCCAGCCAAAGGTAAAGCCATGACTGACCAAGACAAAGCTATGGGAGGCACTAATAAGGTTACGCGCACCGCACCTAAGCGCATCTATCTACAGGTGAGTGATGATTCCGATGATTGTAATGAGCCCTTCCCTATACCATCTGAAGATATGACATGGTGCGAAGATTCTGTCCTGCATTGTGAAGTAGAGTATATTCGTGTTGATTTAGCCATGCACATGCACCCGAGTGTGCGCGGCGAAAAAAGTGTGGCAGGAAAAGAAATTCTGGAAGCCCTAAAGGAGCATGCAAAAGGAAATGTTGGCGAGGATGCCTACATCCGCGTCTATCCTGCTGAGGCCCGCGCAATACTTAAGGCTATTGGTGGCTGTGATATAGATGCGCCCGAACCAGAATTAGCCGCACCGGAGCCGGAGGTATGAATCCATGACATATTTTCAAGAAATGATTGTTGTATTATTGTACAGCACTTTTGTGCTGGTCTGTGTATGTGCATATTTGCTCGATGTCATTAGGAAAAACTTAGATGATAGTATTGTAGGGAAGTGGAAGCCGAAATAATCCACATGCGCATTTACCTAAAAAAGCAGCTATCCGGCGCGTTCACTCCTGATGATGAACACAGCGCTGAGATTGCGCGCAAGTTCAAAGTGGGTGAGGTTGTGCGCACAGATGTTCACAAAGAGCGCAATCTCAAGTTCCTGCGCAAATACTTCGCTCTACTGGCCACCGCCTTCGACAATCAGGAGCAGTACACCGATTTCGACGAGTTCCGCGAGGAAGTGACAATCCAGTCCGGATACTACACGCTCCACCACGGAATCAATGGCGAGATAACCAAGCGCGCCAAGTCCATCAGCTTCAGCCGCATGGACGAGCTGGAATTTTGCGAACTCTACCAGCGCACGATTGACGCACTGATAACGCATTTCATTCCCGGTACAGACCCGGCAGCACTCGACAGTGCGGTATCGGACATACTGGGGTTTGCATGATCAGAAGCCGCGCCATTACCCAAAGCGCCGAGCATGAAGCGTGCTGCATCTGCCACTCGAATGGCACGACTGTATTTGCCCACAGCAATCACGCGATGCACGGTAAAGGTAAGGGCATAAAATCACACGACATTTTCGGGGCTTATTTGTGTTATAAATGCCACGCCCGGTACGATGGCGGCGAACTACCGACTATGGTATTCTTCAAGGCTATGGCTGAAACTCAGTTAAAGCTTGTTGAAGCTGGGCTCATCAAAATCAAAGGCGTGGAACCCGAAGATGCCAGCTCTAAAATACTACCACGTTTACTCTGTTAGGTGTCCTATGAAAACAGCACTGCTCATCATCCTGTCCATACTATCAACATTCACGCTCGCCGCTACCGCGCCCGAGTGGGTATATTTCGCTACCACCGGCAACTCATCATTTTACGCAGCCGAGAATGTCGCGGTTCATTCTGTAGTGAAAGGTCATTACATGGCCGCAGTGCCGGTGCGAACGGATACTCAGGACGGAGCGAGTGTCTATTCGCTATTTTTCACTGACTGCGCCACTGGCTCCTATCTGGTCAAATTCAGCAGCGGCAAGAAAACGGATATAAGGCCGAAGCCTGCGGCTGATACCGTGGCTGGCGTATTGGAGGCAATCATCTGTGGCACGTCCACTTGACCAAGAGGATCGTTGGCGACATGAAATCCTCAACTGCCTCGCGCAGCACCTCTGCACGAAAGAAAAGGCGCAGCCCGGCTTTGCCCGAGAGTTCATCGCCGACCAAACATGGCGGCACGGCGAAAAGCACGCAAAGCTCGTTAGACGAATGGCGCGCATCGCATGGAAGAAAGCGCGGCAAGTACAACAACGTCAGGACGATGTACAAGGGACTGCGCTTCGACAGCAAAGCCGAGCTGAATCGCTGGCAGCAGCTAGAGCAGCTCTTGGAAGTAGGCGCAATCCGTGACCTGCGCCATCACACGCGTTTCCCGCTGATTGTCAATAATGTCAAGATCGCCACTTATGAATGCGATGCTGAATACTGGATGGATGCAGATTGCGCTCATGTGGTGGAAGATACAAAAGGCGTGCGCACCGCCGCTTACCGCCTCAAGGAGAAACTGCTAAAAGCTTGTTGGGGCATAGATATACAGGAAATCAAGGCATGAGAGGAAAAATCCCTAAAACTTTCACCATCATGGCGCATACTGTCCACGTCAAGCGGATAAGCGAGCCGCAGCTCAAGAAGATATATGCCGGCCTGAGCGGTAAGCTACCGAAGGGTGAGAGCCTGTGCGGATTGTATGACCACACCAAGCACACCATTTATTTGGCTGATTCGCTGACTGGCACCGAGCTTGAGCAGACGTTCCTGCACGAGAAGATGCACTGCTTGCTTGAGAGCGCCGGCAAGCAGGCGCTATCCGATAACGAGGGATTTGTTGATTTGCTTTCAGAGCTGCTACATCAGTCGATTGTAACGGCGAAAGGGGCAGCATAGTGCGCATATTGCTGTTGGACATTGAAACGGCCCCGCACCGGGTCTATGTCTGGGGTTTGTATGACCAGAATGTCGCGATAAACCAGATTGAGGAACCAGGTTATACGCTGTGCTGGTCTGCCAAATGGTATAAGTCCAAGAAAATGATGTTCAGCAGCACCAAGCAGGATGGCGTCAAGGCGATGATACAGCGCATATATGACCTCATGGCCGAGGCCGACGCGATAGTGCATTATAATGGGAACAAGTTTGACATACCCACGCTTAATCAGGAATTCATGCAGCAGAAGCTCACGCCGCCCACGCCATCGGCGCAGATTGACCTGTACCAGACCGCAAAGCGCCGCTTTAGGCTCGCGAGCAACAAGCTGGACTTCGTGGCGCAGACGTTGGGAGTTGGAAAGAAGTTGCCGCACAAGGGCATGGAATTATGGCGCGGCTGTATGGCCGGCAACGCCTCAGACTGGAACACGATGGAGCGGTACAATAAACAAGACGTGCGGCTCTTGGAGCGCGTCTATACGAAGCTCATCCCGTGGATACCGAGCCATCCAAACCATGGCAATTATCTGAACCGCGGAGATTCGTGTCCCAACTGTGGAGGGCACAAGATGCGCAGCGAAGGATTGCGCTATACTCAGCAGCGCCAATACCGCCGACTGCACTGTATGAACTGCGGCGCATGGGCGCGGGGCGCAATCTCCGAGAAACGCACACGCAAGGATGGTTCTATCATCAGGCCGCTAGTGCCGCTATGAAATGCCAGATAATGGGTTGCGATAAGCAGGCAATCATCAACGACGATGAGGACGATGACTCACTGTGCCTCTGTATGGATCATCAGGGCATCGAGTTAGTGCATTACATCGAGGCGCCAGAGATTGATACAGACCCCCAGGACGCCAAATCAATAGAGCGACGTAAGAATGCCGTAGCTGCCTATAAATTGGAGATGAAACTGTATGCAGACGTATGATATCGGCAAATTTTTCGATACGTTCCCAAACGCAGTCAAGGCCATATCGCAGATTGACTTGGAGAAAAGCATCTACCTGCCAACGCCGGAGAGCAAATTAGAGCGCATGAAACTCACTACATACCGCTATCTGATGGCGCTTGAACAGATGCTTATTGTGACAAATAATCGAGACTTATGAACAAGTCCATAGAGAATGTAACAGGATGGGATGATGAGATCAGGATACTACGGCGATGGGCGCGCTGGTGCGATAATTCCAACCACAGCGTCATCATGCGATTCTGCGGCCTAAGTGCTGCTGGTAGCCCACCAACGCTAATGCCTCTAGGCGCGCCGGATGAAGATGCTGTTACGGGTTACGCAAAGGAACACCGGCTACCGGATGCTGTAAGCCCTGAAGTTGATATGTTCATGGCGTCTCTGATAGCGTTGCATCCGAGTGTGTATAAGGCGCTTCTTCTGAAATACCGCCGTATCGTGGATGGCCAGCATTATCTTTATCGAAGCGAGCGCGCACTTTCAGGGATCCTGTATGATCTGGCGCCGCGCTATGCATGGCCGAAGCTCATTCGAGACTGTGAATTAGGCTATGGGATGCTGCGGCGTTATATGACCGCAGCCAAGACTTGACAACAGCCACGGATTTTAGTATAATTCGACAATCGCCAGAGGTGTGTCCGCACCTCATTACCTTATTTGCCCCCCAGCCTGAGAGATAGGATGCTTATGCACCGCTCCGGGACATCAGTGCGTGCGCGAGAGGGGGCAATCTATTACGCTAGAGCGTAGGAGCTGAATGTACGAAGAAAAGTTCCAAGCCGCGGCTACGCTTGTCAAGGAGAGCCGCGACCGCGAAGGCTTGGACGCCCTGCTTCCGCTGATTGACGAGAACCCGGAAGATTTCAGGCTTTACGCTGTAATAGGCGAGGCCTTTATGAATAGCCGGATGTTCGATCCAGCGGAAAAGGCGCTGGTTATGGCGAATGACCTGCACCACGATAAATTCATTCAGATACGATTAGCCGATTGCTATACCTGCCAGCGGAAGTTTGCGAAAGCCAAGCCGATGCTGGATAAGCTCAAGGCTCAGTTCATCGGCACTATTGACGCTCCATTATGGGCATGTAGTCAAGCCGAATATCTCTCAGCCACGGGTAAATATGACGAGGCTGAAAAGTTATATGCGTGGGTGATACAGGAAGTCCCGCACTGGCCCACGCCTTGGGGTGGCCTTGGTAATCTCAATGCATTACAACATCGCTATGAGCGTGCTGTACATTGTTGGGGAATCCATCATCAACTTAGGCCCACATGGCGCACAGCCATAGACCTATGTTATGGTTATGGCATAGCTGATAAATGGACAGAGGCTTATGAATTGGGCCGCTGGTCGTATATCACGAAAGAAGGTGATAAGCGGTATCTGGGTCATCCAGAGTGGGATGGCAAAGACTGTGATGAGGTTTTGGTATGCGCAGACGGCGGTCTTGGTGATCTTCTACAATATTCGCGCTATATAAATCTCATTAAGGGCAACGTCAAGTTATGGGTGCAGAAACGTCATTATGAAGTGGCGCGGTGCTTGCGATTTGACAAACCGGTCGAGTTAATTGAATCTTACAAGGATGTCGACAAATCAGTCCCGCTTGCGTGGCTAATGTTCCTGCCGGGCGTTATGGGGATGCCGCGCCCACAAGAGGCGCCCTCGCCGGTGCGGGCAGACTTCGGCACCATCAAGATGCCACAGCCTGCAATAGCCATAAGCTGGTATGGAGATCTGAAACACGCGAACGACCATCTACGGTCGACGAGGCTGGCACAATGGGCGAGATTGATATTAAAGTTCCCCCAAGTTCATTGGTTCACGGTGAACCCGGACAAGAAAGCGGCGAAGGAGATTGCTTCGACCCGATTGCCTGTTACGCAGTATTGCACTTCGTTACGGGATGCGTGCCGTTATCTTGCGACTGCGGACGCTTATGTCGGTGTGGATACGGGCCATGCCCACGTCGCTGCAACAGCGGGCAAGCCATCTTTATGCCTGTTAGTGAATTGGGTGGACAATCGCTGGACAGCGGCAGGAAACCGGACTAATCTGTATCCAGATTTTCTGCTCTATCGCGGATATGAATACCCGCGCCTCAAAGATGCGATAGACGAAATGGCCGAAGACTTGGAAAACATACTTGTCACGAGAAACAACCAAGGCGCTCAGGCGATTGCTGGCTGACCCATTATGGGCAAGAATACCAAAAGACAGGTGCTTGGATATAGGTTGCGGCAATGATCCGTTGCCTGGCGCGACTGGCTACGATCTTCCAGACGATGCGGCTATATGTGCCGGGCTGGCGCCTGAGTATTCCCTCGTCTATTCGAGCCATTGTATCGAGCATATCCGCACAGCACCCCAAGCGTTGGCTCGCTGGTGGAGTCTGGTTAGACCCGGCGGCTGGCTGTGGGTTCTGGCCCCTGACTGGCAGCTCTATGAGCATGGCATATGGCCATCCGCGTTTAACACCCAACATCTATGGCGATGTCGCCTTCTGGGCGAGACCTCGGAAACAGAACGCTGGTTATCGCTATCGGCAGAAGCCGCACTTATGGCTGGCGGTCAAGTGATGAGACTTGCCACCGTAGACACGAATTACGATTACACAAAGCCCGATGTTGACCAGACCAAATGGGATGCAGAAGCGTCCATAGAGCTGGTTGTATGGAAAGTCCCGGAGGTTATATGAAGCTGTCTACTGCTGCACGAAAGAGCCTGCCCAAGAAAGAGTTTGCCGGCCCCGGCCGCTCCTTCCCAATTCCAGATAAAGAACACGCCCGCAAGGCCATCCAGCTTGCCCCGCGCTCGGAACATGCTGGTAATATCTCCAAAGGCCAGGAAGAGCGTATCGTGGCGAAAGCGCGCCGCAAACTTGGCAAAGCACCGTCTGAGCATACAAGCCCAACCGCGAAGCACTTCGATGCCATATAAGTCACTGGCGCAGGAGCGTTATTTCAACGCCAATCGTGGCAAGATGGAGGGCGCTGATGTTGATGTAGATGAATGGAACGCCGCATCGAAAGGCAAGAAGCTCCCTAAGCGCGCCCCAAAGAAGAAAGCCAAGATGAAATATTCCGAATATCGGAATATGGGCCATAGCCAGTTCGAGAAACTCAAATAGACTATCCAGCCGTCACCCTGAACGAGATCCGAGCCTGCGGATTCACTGGCCGCGCTGGGCATCCGTGCCTGTATGACGCCATCGCCAAGATATGCGCAGAGCGCGAGCCTGAGTCCTATCTTGAGATAGGCGTATTCGACGGAGCCAGCCTGTTCACGGCGATAAAGTATGCGCCACTCAAGCGGATAGTTGTCTGTGATATATTCAGCGATGACTGGAGGACATGGGAGGGAGGTACCAAACGCACATGGCAGGACACTCTCGATGGCGTCCTTGAAACATTAGACTATCAGGGAAGTTTTACCGCAATCAATGAAAGCTCGCTGACAGCCATACCAGCATTGACCGAGATGTTCGATATGGTCACGATTGACGGCGAGCATAATGATCCCTATCCACAGAAAGACTTTGAGAACGCCCACCCACACTTAAGGGTTGGCGGCATACTTGTGTTTGACGATTCAGGCCGAAAGAACATCCAGGCTGTGACTGCTACCTTCCATAATTACAAAGAACTGTTCACGCTATTTGATGGCCGAGACGCTACTACCGTATATGAGAAGCTCAGATAACGATTCCACGATGCTACCCAGAGGGCGCAATGGCCGCTAGATTGACTAAACGACAGGCTGATAATGCCAAGACCGCCATAAAGGTCGGTTTGATACTTAAAAAGCTACAGGATCATATAGATGACCCCGCTAGCAATGGTTTGCAGGCTACGCAGATAGCTGCTGCCAAGATATTGCTAGGCAAGGCGCTTCCTGATCTGAAAGCCACAGAGCATTCTGGTCCTGCTGGTGAAGCTATCGGCGTCCAGTTCATCATCCGTGGATAGGATAATTGAATACAGTTACGAAGCCGTCCCGACTATCAAGCGATTCGCGGAGTCTGATGCTTTCATCCGTGGGCTGATGGGGCCGTTTGGTTCTGGTAAGTCCAGCGGTTGTGTCGTCGAATTGATAAAGCTGGCGCATCGTCAGCCGATACAGGCTGATGGAGTCAGGCGCTCGCGGTTCGCGGTTATCCGAAATAGCTATATCCAGCTGCGCGATACCACGATAAAGACATTCCATGACTGGTTGCCTCCTGAGTTGTTCGGCGAGTGGTGGAAATCAGAGCATAACTACTACATCACCAAGTTTCCGGGTGTCTATATTGAGATATTGTTCAGGGCGCTTGACCGTCCTGATCAGGTAGCTAATCTGCTGTCTGCTGAGTATACGGGCGCGTGGGTGAATGAGGCCCGCGAAGTGCCGATGTCAGTGATTGAGGCATTACAGGGGCGTGTCAAACGCTATCCTGGAGCCAAAGATGGCGGTTGTGTCGATGGCGGTATCATCATGGATACCAATCCGCCGGATACGGATAGTGAGTGGTACCGATTATTTGAGGAGAAGCGGCCTGCGAACGCTGCCCTGTTCAAGCAGCCATCTGGGCGATCTCAGACAGCCGAGAATCTTGCATGGCTCAACCAGACATCGGCGAGTATCAAGCTTCCAGTCAATGACCCAACAAGACGTGCATTAGGCCGGGAATATTACGATAACCTTGCACAAGGCAAAGACCCTGACTTCGTCAAGGTCTATATCGATGGCGAGTACGGGTATGTCAAGGATGGGCGGCCAGTCTATTCCGAATACAACGACGCCATCCACTGCAAGGAATGCGGCCCGGTTCAGGCGAAGCCCATACGCCGGGGATGGGATTTCGGGCTGACGCCGGCAGTATCATTCAGCCAACTGCTGCCCTCAGGCCAGTGGATAGTGTTCGACGAGATAGCGGCTGACAGTCTCGGCATCGACAGGTTCAGCGATACAGTGCTCGCTTATACGCGGGAGACATGGGGCAATTACAGCTTCATGGACTTCGGTGATCCTGCCGGCAACCAGCGCGCGCAGACCGATGAAAAGACGTGTTATGAGATATTGCGCTCCAAAGGCATCAACATAGAGCCTGGCGAAATATCTGATAGCATCCGGATAGAGTCGGTCAAGAAGCCGATGAACACAATGATAGATGGCAAGCCGGGGTTCCTGCTGCACCCACGTTGCAAGCGGTTGCGCAAGGGATTTCTCGGCAAGTACCGCTATCGGCGCCTGCTGACATCCGACGAACGCTACACCGACAAGCCAGAGAAGAATGAATACAGTCACATACACGACGCACTCCAATATGACGCGAGCCGCCTGTTTTCAGACAAGCTGCGCGGCAAAGTCGAATGGAGAAAGGTCGAGCTGCCGAGGTTGAAACGCGTATGAGTATCAAGAGTGAGATGGATATTGCAGCCCTGCGCCGCGATGTCGATATGCTGACACAGACAGTCAATAAGCAGAGCGATTTCATGCGTCAGATGGCAGAGCAGCTAGACTCGCTGCTTGGCAGGTCCGATAAAACCGACAAACGCCGGAAGTCCAAATAATGGCATTCGATACAAACGCTAGTAACATTGAACCAACTACTCAGTCTGGTCAGATGTCTGATGATGAACTGCTACAGTTAATAGCCGAACATGAGCGTGAGGCTATGGGCAGTTCGACAGCTCAGGGCATGACAGTGGCGCCCAATACGCCGGCTACCATGACCACACTGGAACTGGATAACTATTACGCATGGAATTACTACATGGCGCGGCCATTGGGCAATGAACAGCCTGATCGCAGCCAGGTCGTTATTCCCGTGGTGCGCGATGTCATTGAGTGGATAGTTCCGCAGCTCATGCGGGTATTCTGCTCTACTGACCGTATCTGCCGGTTCGAGCCTGACGGGCCGCAGGACGAAGAGCTTGCTGACCAGCAGACCGATGCCTGCAATTACATATTCATGCGCATGAATGATGGCTTTAACATCATCCACGATTACATCAAGGAAGCTCTGCTGTTACGGAATGGCTACATCAAGACGCAGTGGGTAAAGAAACGTGAGGTCAAGATAGAGCGCTATACGGGGCTGTCAGAAGAGGCTTTGACACAGCTCACGATGGATGCTGAGGAAGAAGGCGACGAGATAGAGTTTCTAGGCAAGGATGAACGTAACGAAATATCCTTCGTTCAGCAGCAAGTACCTCCGCAACCAGGTCAGCCGCCTATGCCTCCGCAGATGGTGCCGCAGACTACGCAGGTCTATGATGTCAAGATACGACGCATATCCGAGCGCAAGTTCGTCGAAGTATGCGCGGTACCGCGTGAGAATGTGCTGGTATCTCCACGCACCCGCAGGGGACTGGATGATTCACCGTATTATTGTCACAAAGAGAAATTAAGCCGCAGCGAATGCCTCGAACTCGAATATGATCCTGAGATTGTCAAGGAAGCATTACCGGGTCCACCGCGTTGGCTGAATATAGACGATCTGGCCCGCAACTCGGTCATTGACCAGCTCACCGTAGACGAGAACGATGCAGACCCGGCCACGCAGGTTCTGGAAGTGCGCGACTGCTGTGTTCGCGTGGATTATGACGGGGACGATATCGCTGAACTGCGCCGGGTAGTAGTCATCGGTGACAAGATCGCACTCAATGAAGAGATTGAAGAGGGCGATATGGCATCGGGCGTTGCTATTCGTACGCCGCACCGTCATATTGGTATAAGCCTGTATGAAGTACTGAAAGACTTACAGGATATCAAGACCGACCTCACGCGGCAGGGATTGGATAATGTATGGCTTTGCAACAATACCCGCATAGCCGTTGACCAGGATAACGTCAATCTTGAAGATCTATCCACCAATAGACCAGGTGGAATAGTGAGGACGCGCGGTGGCCCCGGCGATAAGCTGCTTCCGCTATCGACGCAGAATGTGTTACCAGATATTATGGGGGCCATTGAATACGTTGATACGATGCAGCAATGGCGCACAGGTGTTGGCTCTGATACTACTGTACTCAATCCGGACGAGCTTCAGAACGTAGCCAAAGGCAACGCGATGGCGCTGCTTTCCAAGTCGGAGCTTAAGGTCGAGCAGATGGCGCGCCTTCTAGGTGAGGGCATAAAGGACGCGTTCCGGAAGATTAACAATCTGATCATGCGGCATCAGGACAAAGAGATGATGATGCAGCTCCGTGGCAAATGGGTGCCTGTTGACCCTTCGTTATGGAAGACGCGCACAGCAGTCAGCGTCAATATCGGGCTGGGTTCAGGCAATCGCGAAGAAACACGCGCCAACCTGATGGTATTGGGGCAGGCCATGCAGGCCGGCAAGAGTGTGGGACTGGTCGGACCTGAGCAGGGTTATAACTATTTCCGCAAGTTGGCCGAGACGCTTGGCTTCAACAGCCCCAATGAGTTCTTCGTAGACCCACAATCACCTGAAGGCCAGCAATTGCAGAAGATGCTGCAACAGCCGCCGGTTCCGTTACAGATAGCGCAGATGAAAGCGCAGTCTGATGCGCAGGCACAGCAGCAGAATACGCAATTACAAATACAGAAAACTCAGGCACAGATGCAGGCAGAAACCAGCCGGGACATGTTCCAGGCCAAGGTGAATGCTGCAGTCGCTGGCCAGAAAGCGCAGCTTGAGGCTCAGTCTAAGGCCATGCAGACCGGTGGGCAGATGCAGCTTGAGCGTGAGAAAGCAATATTGAACCTTGCCGTACAATTGGCAGAGGCAGCTCTCAAGGCAAACGCACAACCAGATCAGATCATCGCAGATACACGGGCGGCAGAACAAGCCGTCCAATAGCTACCGGGAGGCGCTATGGATTTAGACAAAGAGAAGATACGCGGCAATGATGCCAATTTCATCCTGAACCATGACATATTCAGGGAAGCATGGAAATCAGCCGAAGATGGTCTTGCGAAGGCGCGTGTAAAAGTGGCTCTCAAGGATACTGAGATGCATACGCGTCTTATCATGGCAGAGCAGGTGCTTGATATCGTGCGCAAGTATATTGAAGGTGTCGTGCAGACCGGTCAGATGGCCGATATGCAGTTGAAAGCGAAGCCGAGATTTAATGTATTCAGATAGAATTTAGGCACCCCGCCTAAAACTACTGCCGAGAGGCAGGAGATTCCGAATGGCTGCTGCAGCAGCCTAACCTGGAGATAACTATGGATCAGCTACCCGTACAGGGCGCTGGCACGCCGGCGCCTGCCGGTACGCCGGAGCCTTCCCTCGAAGAGCGTGCCGGTAATATCATGGCCCAAGAGTTTGAGCTTGGGGCTGATATAGACCAGAAACCGGAGCAGTCCCGCGCAAGCGAAGCTCCGATAAAAGATGATGTTAAGACTGACGAGAAAGTAGAAACCAAGGCCGATGATGGCCCAGAGATCAGTTCATTACAGGACTTGGCCAAGTATAACGAACTGCCGTTCGAGCAGATGCTTGAGCTTGAAGTCCCCGTCAAGATTGACGGCAAGGATTCCACCATCCCCCTGAAAGACGTGCTGAAGAGCTACCAGCTCGAAGGCCATGTCAATAACAAGAGTATGGAGGTATCCAACAAGCTGAAGGAAGTGGAGGCGCAGCGCGTCCAGTTCCAGCAGCAGACACAGGCAGAGATCCAGCGCCTGCAGAATATGGGCGCCTATGCCAACCAGATTTTATTTGAGAAATATCAGACCACCGACTGGAACGCGCTTAAGGCTAACGATCCCGTCGGATATGCGGCAGCTTGGACAGAGTTCCAGCAGGAACAGGGAAAGCTGCAGGCATATTTGCAACAGGTAGGGCAAGTCATCCAACAGAAGCAGGGCGAAGCCTCACAGGCATCCCAGGCCAAGCTGAAGGATGAATATGAGGCGATGCTCTCAGCCCGGCCTGAATGGTCAGATATTCCGACACGCGAAAAGGATTTCAAGGCGATTGCCGAGTCATTACGCTCGGCAGGTTTTACTCCTGAAGAGATAAGCACCGTTACCGACCACCGCGTTGTTCTGATGGCAGACAAAGCGGCGCGTTACGATGCCCTGCAGGCCAAAAAACCCGAAGTTACGCAACGCATAAAAGCCGCACCAAAACTGGTACCGGCAGGCGCGCGTACTGGTCAGGCCAAGCCTAACAAGTTGGCCGATCTAAAGGCGCGGTTGCGCGATAACCCCAGAGATGAGGATGTCGCTGCGGCTGCATTTGGCGAATGGGCTGAACGTGCCGGATTGACCGGCTAGCCCTTTTCAAGAGGTTAATTAAATGACTATTCCTGCAAGTACTACCGTCACTTACGATCTGAAAGGCATTCGTGAGGATTTGACGGATTTCATCTACAACGTTGCCCCGACTGAGGTTCCGTTCCTGTCGTCTGCGAAGAAAACCAAAGCCTTCCAGACCAAGCATGAATGGCAGACGGATACGCTGGCAGCTGCGGCACAGAATGCCAAGATCGAAGGCGACGACGCCACGAACTTGACTGCTACTGCCACGGTTCGCTTGTATAACTATACCCAGATTGCCAACAAAGTCGTTGGTATCTCTGGAACTGATCGTGCCGTGCGCAACGCCGGACGCAAAGACGAACTTGGCTATCAGCTGATGAAGCGCGCCAAGGAGTTGAAGCGTGATATGGAGCATGACCTGACATACAACTATGCATCATCGGTAGGTGCCTCTGGCACAGCCCGTCAGATGGCTGGTCTGGATGCCTGGATATATACGAATGGTATTGCCTACACGACAGGCGGTGGTGCTAACCCGTCAACTTCGGATGGCACGAATACCCGCACGGATGCTTCCGCCACAACGACTCTCACAGAAGCCAACTTCAAGACCTGCCTAAGCGATATCTTTACCGCTGGCGGCAACCCTGAACTGGTGTTGTGTTCTGCGACCAACAAGCAGATCTTCTCCGGCTTTTCTGGCAACAGCGCGACCCGCTATGTTGACTTCGATAAAGCCAAGGGGCAGAAGCTGTTCACGGCCTATGATATGTACGTCTCAGACTTCGGTTCGCTCAGGATTGTCCCTGATCGTTTCATCCGCGGTAGAGACGTGTTCGTTCTGGATATGGACTACTGGAAGATTGCATATCTTCGTCCATTCGAGACCGAGCCGCTGGCCAAGACTGGCGACAGTGACCGCAAGATGCTGATCACCGAATACACCCTTGAAGCCTCAAACGAGAAGGCTTCCGGCGGCGTGTTCGATACGACCGGCTAATAGTTGAGGGGGGCTTCGGCCCCCCTTTTCTTTTGGGAGTAAATATGGCTACTAGAAACTCTGCACCCGGACCTGCGTCTGGTGGAACAGTACCAAAGGTGACACATGAAAGTTGATATAACCTGGCGTCCAAATGTTGAACAGACTGCGATAACGACCAGCGCCACATCGCAACAGTCAGCGGCTTTTGCCACCAGTACCACGGCTATCCGGCTGGCGGCGCTGGCTTCGACTGCTACTTATGGCGTGCATTTCTCGGTTGGCAGTTCGCCTGTAGCGACAGCTAACAGTCCGATGATCCCAGCCGGCGGCGTGGAATATATACAGGTTCAAGCCGGTGAGAAGGTCGCACTTCTTCAGGAAGGTGGCGCGCTCAAAGTGACCATCACTGAGCTGACGCACTAATGAGGAATCGTCTGGTTTTGAACTCAGACGGGACCGTATCTGATATCCACGAAGACGATGTTGAGGATATCTTAGACGTATCACGCAAGATGCGTGATGGCTCGCCGATGATGGGAAGCCGGTACAAGAGCGGACTCACGCATGTCGCTCACATCCCGCCAGTCATCATCGAAAAGATATGGAATGAGCATAAGGTCAATTTCTTCAAGCGCGAGGATTTGCCACGTTTCCTGTCAATTCTCAGGACTGATTACGCGCACCTGATGACCGTACCGGGCAATCCCTTTGGCGTTAAGAAAGTGCCAATCGTCTCCAGATCATTGAAGGCTACAGCATGAGCATAGGTCAAACAGTCGTAGATTATGCGAGCCTGGAACAGTATATCCAGGATATGCTGGCGCGCAATGATCTCACCGATTACAACTATCTGCCTGAGATTCTGCAGATGGGCCAGGATCGCATATTTAATGGATTCATGGATAACAAGGGGAATTATTTTCCTGGCATCCGTGTACGCCAGATGGAAAAGAATCTCGGCTCCGGCATGATATCCGCTGTCACCATAACATCCGGTGGCACAGGATATGCTGCCGCTGATACTATCGCATTCACCGCCGCGCCGGCCGGTGGCGTGACCGCAACTGGCACGCTGACCCTGGCTAGCGGCGTCATCACTGGCGTCAATATAAATAACCCTGGACTTGGATATACTGCCGCGCCCACTATCACCATAACTACGTCGACAGGCTCAGGCGCTAGCCTCTCGACCACCATCATAACCAACAGCATCGAGATAGGCCCGCACGGAACTTATGCGGTTCCTTCCGACTATCTTGAACTCAAACGGATGGTATTGACAGATACATCCAACACTACGCGGATGATACGCAAGACCGCCGAATGGATATATCAATACTATCCAGACCGTACTCCCGACAGTTTGCCACAGTATGTCGCGCGCGATAACGACGTATTCATCTTCGGCCCTTATCCTGACTCGCAATATAGCCTGAGCGGCGTCTATTACTATAAACCAGCGTACCTGACATCAAGTACAACCAATTTCCTTGTAACCTCTTATCCGGGCCTGCTTGTAGCGGCCTGCTTGGCAGAGGCTTCCTTATTCACCCGTGACACTGATGGTGTGCAGTTCTGGGACAGCCGCTTCCAGATGCTGGCTCGCACCGTACAGGCTACCTCAGACCATGAGGCATTCAGCGGATCACCATTGTCGATGTCGCCGGGATGAACCCGCCGCTCTCGTATAAACTGGGCGCGTGGCTTCCCGACAATCCGCCGCTCGTCAACCCGGCGTTCCCGCCGCAGATGGAAGCGTATTTCAATGGGGGTGAAGTCACTCTGAGCACCGCTCAGAATGCGCTATGGCGTGATGGTGCGTATCGTCCTTATCTACCGCTCGTCGGAGCCACAGCATTACCCTCCGCCTGTCTTGGCGCTATCTCGTGCTATGACAGTACCGGCGCTGTGCAGGTATTCGCGGGAACGGCGACAGATTTATACAAACTGAGTGGTGGCGCGTGGACAAAGGTTTCTAGGATCACACCAGCATGGGCAGCTTCAACTGTTTATGCACTGAATACCATCATCGTTGATTCGAATGGCAACCAGCAGCAGGTAACGACTGCCGGGACCAGCGGCAGCGGTACGCATCCGACATGGGCGACAACGCTAAATGCCACCACAACGGATGGCACAGTAACATGGACGCTCACTCATATCGGAACTTATAACGCAACACGCTGGAGTTTTCAGCAATTCGGTGATTGTCTTGATGCAACGGATTACAACGATCCGATGCAGACCATCAATATCACCACAGGCACGAACTTCGCTGCGTTGGACACGACTGCAGGCGACCTGATTCCAACCTGCAAGGTCTTGGGCGTTATCCGTGACTTTCTGGTCGCCGGATATACCAACGACACAACCAACGGCGTAGTCCCAAACCGCGTCCAGTGGTCAGCCATCGACAATGATGCCTCGTGGCCGTTTCCAGCGACTCAGGCGGCATATGCAGCGCAGGCCGGCGCCCAGACACTATATTCGGAATATGGGCCGGTGATGTTCATCGGCGATGGTGAGCAATTCGGCCTGATATTCCAGGCCAATGGCATCGTCCGCGTGACCTATATCGGCGGTAATGCAGTATTTGACTTCGTGACCTATGAGAAGCGGCGCGGAGCAATCGGACAGAATGCCGTGGCCAAGGTCGGAGAGCGTTATTATTTCCTCGCACCGGACGGCTTTTTCGTCACCGATGGCAACAGCGTGTCGCCTATCGGCGTGGACAAGTTCGACAAATGGTTTTTTGCCAATGCCAAACCTTCGGCCTTGTCAAATGTCATAGCCACAGTTGATACGCAGGCAAAGTGTGTCTATTTCGCATTTCAGTCGAACAGCGGGACTAATCTAGACTCGCTGCTTGTTTATAACTACGTCGATAACAAGGCGACCTACTGCCTGCAAAATGCCGAGTGGTACTTCCAGACGCTGACTAACAACGCTTTCGGGATTGGCGCGTTCGACACCAACCACAAATACGGCGGATTTACCGGCGCGGCTGGAACTGCGACATTCACCACGCAGGATTTCATGCTGAATCCCGGTGGGCGCGCATTTGTCAATCAGGTGCGTGGACTGGGTGAAGGACTATACATAGCCGCTATCGGCACGCGCAACGACCTCAACGTCTCGACATCGCTCAGTCTATACAACGCACAAGACCCGCGCGCGCTGGCAGTGCCGATGCGGGCCGAAGGCCGGTATCACCGTATCAGCACTCAATATAGCGGCAGTTTCACAGATGCAATAGGTTTCACCGTATGGCAGACACAGAGCGGCCAGTTGTGAAATTTATTCCATTTTGGGATGTTGACAAGCACTGGGACTTCTGCGCGCCGCTGCTAAAGAAAGCGGTCGATTTACAGACCGGTTGGGATTTGCCATCAATCAAGAACGAGATAATGGCCGGTCGGATGCACTTATGGGCGACAGATAACGCTGCATTTGTGACCCAGTTGCAGACATTCCCGCTGGCGCGTGTATGCGTCATCTTCCTATGTGGAGGGATTGGCGTCGATGAGTGGGCAAACGAAGTCACAGCCACGCTGGCAAATTACGCGAAAGCGCATGGATGCTCGTCAATGGTCATAGTGGGCCGCGATGGATGGGAAAAGCGGGCGCCAGGATTTGTTAGGACTGATTCAGTTTTCAGGAGAGCATTATGATTCCAATAAGCATGCAGGTCGGACAGTCCGGTGGAAATATGACGGGTTCAGGTCTACTCCCGCAGGCGACTCCACTTATGGGTATGCAGCCTAGCAATTATCCGATGCCGTCTAACGTGCAGATGATTCCGCCGCAGCTACAGGGCGGAATGTACAATCAGATGGCGCAGTTATCGGCTGGTCCAAATTATTTCATGCCACGTCCACAGCTCGGCGGTTATCTCCCTGGTGCTGCCGACATTCCGGGTGGTTCATCCTCACCGGTGAATACCACAGGCAACAATGTTACTACAATGACCGGCCCTCCAGCCGGCGGCTTGAGCACCGCAATAGGCGGTTCAGGCAGTATCGTCGGTAACGGTGCGAGTAATAGCCCATTCGTAAATCCATCGCCGTGGCAGTCAAACCCGTTCAGTCCGCAGAATCCGGGATTTAACCCACCGACAGGCTGGTCTAACCTCGGCGGCATGGCCGGAGGGATGGCCGGCGGTCCACTTGGCGGATTATTGGGCGGTCTATTCGGCGGTAACTCTGGCGGCATCGCACCAACGAAGATGCCAGCTGACAATACGCCCATGCTTCAGAATCCGGCTATCTATTTCCCCGGTGCGAATCTTCCGAACGGCACACCGATAATGGGTTCCAATCAAGGCGCCAATCTATTCACTGGTCCCGGTGGCAATCTCTACAACAACTACAACTATCAGGTGAAACTGCCTAACGGTGATGTTGTTGGCGCACTTCAGCCGGACGGCTATCAGGGGCCGAGTTTCTCAGGCACCCACGGGTTACGGAGGTAATTATAATGTCTAAAGGTTCTTCACCGGCTGGTAATACAACCAGCACCGTCACCCCGTGGTCAGCCGAACAGCCCTATCTACAGCAGGGCTATAACGCCGCGAATACGCTGTTAAGCACCGGTGGCCAGCAGTATTATCCGGGCCAGCAGGTCGCATCATTCAATCCATTACAGGAACAGAGCTTCGCCGGCGTGCAGAATACCGCTGCAGGTCCGCAGAATGTGACCAATGCGGGCAACAATTATTTTACCGGCCTTGAGAGCGGCCAGTACCTGAACCCCGCATCGAATCCGGCATTACAGGGACTTGTCAATCAGGCAGACCAGCAGATACAGAATAACCTCAGCTCGCAGTTTGCCGGCAGTGGCCGCAATATCGAGGCCTCCGCTCCGGTTCAGGCGAGCCAGATGGCGCAGGTCGCCAACCAGATATACGGCGGTGCCTACAACAACACGCTTAACAATATGACATCGGCACTCGGTCAGACCGGCGCGCTCAATGCCAATCAGTATCTGCCAAGCCAGATGCTGAACACCGCTGGCAACCAGGTACAGAATCAGGCCCAGAATATCATCGGCGGGAACATGAACCAATGGGCGTTCAACCAGCAAGCTCCGTGGAACGCACTACAGGGTTACACAGGCGCGATCTCAGGGCTTCCGCAAGGCCAGCAGACATCAACGCCATACTTCACCAATCCGATGGCTGGTGCTATGGGCGGGGCGCTCGGCGGTTATTCACTCGGCAATATGATGGGATCAGGTTATGGTGGCTACGGAGCTGCTCTCGGCGGACTCTTAGGCTATTTGGGCGGAGGCGGCTAATATGGCAAGTTTACCAGACGCAACAAATGGGCTGCTTGGCGGTTATCAGGCATCCCCGTTACTTGGCCTTGCGATGGGGTTACTGCAATCCTCTGGTGCATCGAGATTGCCAGTCACGATGGGAGCGGCACTCGGTAATGGACTAGGTGCGAGTCAGGCATATCAGACGCAGGCATTACAGAATGCCATGCAGAGGGTTATGCTCCCATACCAGCAGGCTAAAATACATGCAATCATGGGCGCATTAGGTGATTCTACTCCTGGTGCCCAACAACAAATGCAGCAGAATGCGAATCCGATTACAAAGACACAGAGGCTATTGGCTAACGCTAATCCAGTTTCTGATGCATTAAATAGTAGCCCATATGGTGGCGCATTCCAAAATATAAATGCACCTACACAGATTGCTACTCCAGAAGCGCCGCAGAATTCACGGACCACCACACCACAAAATGGTGTTGTTGATCCATTACAAGATCCTGAATATCGCAAATGGCAAATGCTGGCCCTTGCCGGAGTACAAGGCGCTGATTCATTAGCTGCGCAGAGATTGCAGATGCTGACAGCATATAATCCTGAAGTTCAGCAGCAACTAGCAGAAGCAAAAGCCAGGGGAGCATTAGGGCCGAATTTAGTAGAGAACTTAGTCAGATATGCTGGGCGCCCAGAAGCGCTATCGCCAGGGCAGAGCGCCGTGACTGGACTTAGTATGTTCCCTGCCGGTATGCAACAAGGCATAACGGGCGTTATCAACAATGCATTGGGGGTTACGCCTGGAGGACAAGGTGCCATATCGCCGACATCCCAACCTGCACAGCCACAACCCAGAGGAACCACTATAATCCCAGGATCTAATAATGGGATGTCCGGAGCTCCTACTGGCCCTATGATGACTACAACTGGTGGGGGCGCCTTCCCAGTTATCAGCGGACAATCTCCATATAACGTCAATCTTGCCAAAGGATTAGCAGAGAACGATGCCAAATATGTGGGTACTCAGCAAACACAAGCAGACACCGCGGCTCAAGCGAATAATAATATCGACGAGATGTGGCAAGCATACAATAATGGTTCATTTGCCGGGGCCTTCTCTAAATATCAAGGAGGTTTCTCTAATCTTCTACAGTCAATGGGCATCTCCAAGGAAAATACTAAGTATGATAATTATATAGCCCTGAATAAGAATTCCGTCCAACTAGGTATGCAGCTCACAAAATCATTATCTAGCAGGCCGAGTCAATATGAATTCAAATATATAAGCCAGAATGCTATTGCTAATCCGTCATTACAACCAGGTGCATTAGGTTATCTTATGGGCCAGATGCAGGGTGCCAATGATTGGCAGATAGGGAAAGCTAATTTTGTAAATGCAGCCGCAGAAATCGGAATCAATCCCAGACAGGCCGCATCTTCGTATGACACAAACGCTTCTGCCACTCCACTAGCATGGGCATCACTGCGTAAAAATAACCCAGCTTATTTCAGTCAGGTTTATACTACATTGTCTAAGACACAGACTGGAGCCGCCATGATCCGAAAAGTGGAGCAGGAAGCTCAATGGATGATCCAGAATCATATAATGGATGAAAATGGCAATCTAATATCCGGTGGGAAATAATGGCCGATACACTCATGGCTCAATGGGCAGCCCAAGCAGCCCAAGCAGCTAAACAGCCAGCGCCAACGGGAATACCTGCATCTGGCACTCAGCCACAGACGCTTATGGGACAATGGGCCGCCGCTGCCGCTAAACAAGCGGCAATAGAACCCACTGGAAAGACCGTGCCAGATATAAATCCAAAAGGCGTCGCATATAATGCTATCCTTAATAGCGGCTTAAATATGATCCCTGGGGGCCAACCAATAATAGGTGCCGGCGAAACGGCATTAAGTGCATTGACTGGGACTGCCGGACAACTCTCAGGGGATATAGCTAATGTTGGCGCATCTGCAGGTAAAGCAATGGGTCTATACCACGGAGATCCTCAGGCACTAGGGGATAAGATTGCTGCGGCAATGACTTATAAACCAACATCTGATACTGGGCAACTGCTTTCTGGCGCTATAGGCAAAGCCTATGGCGCGACATTGGGCAAAGTACGCAATGCAGCAGTCACTGCAACCCAGAATAATTGGCTACCGCCAAATCCACTTACCGGATTGATGGGTTCATTCCAGAAGACCAGACCATTGGCAGCCGC